>JBBIWB010000001.1:0-8673 GCA_037439445.1 Desulfobacteraceae bacterium
CCGGCTTCGCCATTTACCCTATACGGGGCGGTCACGACATGACTCGATGTCTGATACACCCTCGGTTCCCTATTTTAGAGCAGCTCCATCACTTATACCACTGTCCTGTTTTTCCAGGCCAGCTCTCTTCATTAGAGTCTCCTGGGTGCATTATGCTGGAAAACTCTTCTTTTGACTTGTACACCTTTATGGGAAGCTTATTATATGAAATCAGTTCTCATGATATGCTTGATTGATACGATACAGGATGCTTGCCATTGCAAAAATGGTAAAGAAGATAACATCTATGAACTGGCTAAAAATTGGTTCAAAAAGACCTTTTATGAATAACATTGTACCTGCTGCCAGGATGCAAAGCCCCCATCTTCTGATAAAATCATTTTTCCCCGATCTTATCAGTTTTAAACACATAACAAAAAATGTTAAAAGCATGTAAAGAAAAAAAATAAGTCCTACAATTCCTAGCCTTCCTGCCATACACAACAACATATTGTGTGGGGACTCAAAAAACTTGGTTGGCAGTCTGTATTGTGGTGGAATTCTAGAATTGTATTTTTCCTTATCGATAAAATTATTATTCCCAAAAGTTTGCATACCAAATCCTGTGCCTAAGATCGGATAGTCTTTAATTATCTCCCAGGAAATATAAGCAAGTGCCACCCTGTGCCAAATACTGCCATGTTCGGCAAGTCTTTCTTTTATGGGTGACAAAAAAAGTATCGCTACAAATAAAAAAAGAAAAAACAACAGTGTTTTTTTATTTCTGATCAGAAGAACAATAAAAGCGAATATCATAGCAACAAAACTGCTGCGGGTCTGTGTTAATAAGGTAACAGTCAAAAAAATCAGAATGCAAAATAACAAAATGAATTTTCTGTAATTATTATTTTCTTCTGTCAACGTATGAACAGCAAGAATCATGGCAAATAATATAACGATACCAATTAGATTTGTAGGAGTTTCAACAAGACTTAATCCAAAACGCGTTGTAATTGTATTGCCAAGAATAATGTAATCGTAAACAAGACCACCGATTGAAAAAAATGAGGCCGAAATAATGATTATCCATGAAAGCACTGCAAGTCGCTTTTGGGAACTAAAAAAATTAATTAGGATGAGATAGAGAATAATATACTTAATAAGATGAGAATAAAGATCATGAAAACTGTTATCCTTGTCAAGCGCGAAGACAGAGCTTAAAAAAGCCCAGAATACAAAAAATACGAATGGAACCAACAGTGGAGTTCTGAAAACAATCTGTATACGCCTAAAAAATATTAAAAAAACAATTATTGTTATTGAAAGATAAAAGCTAATCTCTTTTATTGATGTTACATGAGAAAAAGGATTCAGAAAAAGAAAAATTCCCATTAGAACAGGCACAGTTTGTTTAAGAATCTCAAATTTATCAGACTTTTTGAAATTGAAAATAAAGGTTTCGAGATCTGCGTGGAGTTTTATGGGCATGAGTTATAATATCATAAAACAGCGGTTATTTATAATTCGTCCTTGTGCATGTGATAAAATTTTTCATTTGGATACTGGGTGTTGCCTGGATCAATCAAATCTTGGGGTTGGTCGAACATACCCTTGATTCCATTAATATCAGGCTTGTATTTTCGATCAAACATGAATTTCCTGTTGAACAGGCTGTATTTTGAGTTTGAATGACATTTTATATTTATTGGTTTGTAATTATCAACAGTATCTTCAGAGTAATTTATGAATTCACTTATAGCATAGTTTGCAATCGGCCTCTTGAACCGATTGATATATCTCCATGTCATATCACCATCTTCTTCACCAATGCCTAAGAGCCTTTCATCAAAATAACCCATTATATCAATTTCTTCTCTACTTATAACGCAATGCGACCATGATTTATTGATCAAAAAAGATCTGCCGCCATTGCGATTCAAGTATTTATTGATTTTATCCATAAAACCAGGTGCTGTAATCATTACATCATCATTTAATAAAAGAATGTGATCCGCAGTTGAATGTATTATAATCGTGTTCCAGAGTTTTGACAGGCCTCTGAATCTTGGGAAGAAAACAGGATAAACATTTTTTCGGCAAGAGAGACTTTTCAGCATTTGTTTCCTGTAATCTTCTCCGAAGGTTCTGTTGTGTTCGCCATTTACTGCAACTATAATTTCGGTGTCTTCATTAAATTCCCTGAGCTTTGAAATCAGCGGTAAAAAATATTTTTCAAACCTGTTTTCAAAAGTGGTTATTCCGATAGAAATACTGTAAATTTTTTTCTTTCCCCAAAAAAACATTTTCAATTCCTAATGAATAATCTCATGATTTATCAATGATTTCGCCGGTTCTTTGGGTATGATATCCGCCCAGTTTTTCCACACGTTTTTTAAAATCAGAACTGCGGATGGTTTGAAGAAGACGTTTTATGATATCTGTTTCGAAAAACTTCTCTGGAATGATCAAATCATACTGTTCTGTTACAACAGGAATGAAGTCAAGACCAAGAGCTTTTGCTGCTGCATAAATGCCCAGTCCTACATCAGAATTTCCGGCAAGAACTGAAGCTGCTACGGCCATGTGGGTAAATTCATCATTGTCGTAACCATTAATATTTTTAGGATTTAAATGCAGCTTCTTAATGCTGTAGTCAAGAAGAATCCTTGTACCAGATCCTGCCTGGCGATTTACAAGACGCACGTCTTGTCTTATCAGATCTTCAAACCCTTTTATTTCTTTAGGATTTCCTGGAGACACTATGAATCCCTGCTCTCTCATGATGAGGTGCACGCATTTAACCGGGATATCCGGAAGAAATTTTTCGATATAAGAAAGATTATATGACCCGTTTTCTGTATCAAGAAGATGGGAACCTGCAACATGACAAACCCCTTTTTTTATAGCCATCAGCCCCCCCATGCTTCCTACATGGGAAGAAGAAAGGACAAGGCCGGGGTGCTGAATACTTATGAGATCAGAAAGAACATCAAGAGTATTGTCATGGCTTCCAACTGCAACAATAGTATTCTTAATGGATGCAAGAGGCCTTAAAAGCTCTGCCATGACCGGTTCATTTTCCTTTATTCCTTCAATATGGTTAGGAATTCTGATGATTCCATCTGCCTGTGTAAGAGACGTTATGCATCCTGCACCCCTTGGAAGCTGAATTGCCACGATTCTGTCATTTACTTCTCCAAGCTTTACACGAAGAAATTCTTCAACACCAAGTTTTGAAGGCATTTTGCGGATCGGCTCAACGAGGGCGGTTTGTTTTTCTGGCTGAGGCTGTCCCAGCATTGTCTTTATAAGAGGTCCCACAAGCTGTTCATAAGAAACTATTGCAGAGACAGGATAGCCAGGAATTCCAAACACAGGTTTATTATTGATGATTCCCATTATCACAGGTTTTCCAGGCATCATTGTCACACCATGGACAAGAACCTCACCGATGTCTTGAATAACTGCCCTGCTGTAATCTTCAGAACCTGCAGACGATCCTCCTACCATAAGAATTATATCAGCACTACCTGTGGATGCTTCCTTGACAATTTGTGTAAGAATTTCTAAATCGTCTCTGATTATTTCCCCTCTTTCAAACTCCCCTCCCCATGCCTCAACAAGAGCCCCAAGAACAAACGAGTTGGTTTCAAAAACCTGACCACGTTCTAGTTTTTCAATCCCAGTTGTTCTCCAGTCAACAACTTCAGAGCCTGTAGGAAGAATAAGAACTCTTGGTTTTTTTCTAACATTTACGGAAAAAACCCCTCCTGAAAGAAGTGCGCCAATGCTGTAAGAAGTCACAAGATGGTTTTCTGGAAATAAAAGCTCTGTTGCAACAATGTCTTCACCCATTTTCCTGACATTTTGCCATGGAAAAACAGGAGCCTCAATGCGTACCTGATCATCTCCGATTTCATGAATATGCTCTATCATGATCACTGCATTCGTGTTTTCCGGAAGAACATGCCCTGTATTTACGTAAAAAACATCCTTTCCTATTATCAACTGCCTTGGCTTTATTTGGCTGGCTCCGAAAGTACTTTCAGCCCTTACCGCAATTCCATCCATTGCAGCAGCATTAAAATTAGGGGATGAAATCTTTGCAAAAACTGCTTCTGAAAGTACCCTGTTTAAAGCATACGGCACAGATACTGTTTCTGAAGGAACACCACGGCCTGAACTGAAGGTTTTAAAAAGAATCTCTCTTGCTTCTTCAAGAGTTTTCATTTGCAAATAAACATTTCGTTTATGTTTCATGATAAATACTTACCCTCTTGGCCTAGAAAGTTTCAACCTCAACCAGAGTTCCTTTGTCCAGGCCCTCAACATTCAAACCTATTTTTATCAGACCGTCAGCTTTTACCATTGTGTTTATAAGCCCTGATTTTCCAAGAATAGGATCGGCCATAAGCATTCCGCCGTATTCTCTTAATTTTACACGTACATAGTCAACCCTTCCCTGGGCAGAAGAAATGTTTCTGGAAAGAGAGGCACGGAGCCTAAAAGTTTGACTCTTCTCTTCTTTCATACCTGAAATATGTTCCAGAAAAGGCTTTACGACTTTTAGAAATACTACCATTGCAGATATAACATGGCCTGGAAGACCAAACAATGCTTTATTCAGTGATCTTGCAAGTATGGTTGGTTTCCCAGGACTTATTGAAATGCCGTGAAAAAGTATTTCAGACTGAGAAAGTCCCGAAATTGTGTCAAGAGTAACATCTCTGGCTCCAACAGAACTTCCGCCTGAAATGAGAACAATATCGCTTGACTTAAGTGCAAGAGAAAGAACTTGATGAAGGCTTTGATAATCGTCTTTGACAATCCCGTACGGCACAGGAATGGCAAGACAGTCCCTCACCATGCCTGTCAATGAATAAGTGTTGATGTCTCTGATTTTTCCTGTTCCAGGTTTTTCAGAAACCGGAACAACCTCATCTCCTGTTGAAATGATAGCAACTACAGGCCTCCTGTAAACCTCTATTTTTTCTTTTCCAAATCCAGCAAGAAGTCCTATTTCCTGTGGCCTGAGCCTATGTCCCTCTGCAACCAGAAGCATTCCTGTTGAAAAATCCTCTCCTTTTTCAATGACATGCTGTCCAGGAGCGCAACTCTTGTAAACTTCTATATTTGCAGAATCAATTGATTCAGTGTGTTCTATCATAACCACACTGTCAGCTCCTTCAGGCATCATACCACCTGTTGAAATTCTTGCAGCCTCCCCCTGTTTTACGCAAAAATCCGGGGTTTCTCCCATAAGAACAGTTCCTTTAACTGTCAAATAGGCAGGACTGCTTTCGCTTGCACCATACGTTGAAGAAGCCATTACCGCATATCCGTCCATGGTTGAGCGGGAGAAATCAGGAAGGTCTTCAGAAGCATGAAAAGATTCCCCCATGACCCTTCCGAAAGCATCCATCAATGGTATACTTTCTTTTCCAATCAAAGGGAAAATCGATGTATAAGAAAGGGCCTGCTCAATAGTTACTACATTGAAAAAATTTTTCATTCCGTTTCCCGTTAAAGCGACAGGTTTGATTTATTATAAAATTTTGCAAAAGTAATAACAAGCAGGAACAAAGGTGTCAACATGATTGGAATAATGATTGATTCTGTTTTAAAATCACTTTATAAAACACATTTTCTTAACCAATTTGTTTTTAACCTAAACTCATTCACAATAGAGGCTTCAGGCAGGGGTAGTACTTCTTCTTTCAAATGATGTATATGAGACTGATTCATACCATCTGCATTGATTTTATGAGGGCATAATCTTTGAAATCAGACCGCATAAAGATTTCAGAAAATTTCTTCAAAACTTTTTGTTTGAGCTTTCTTTTTTTTATCATTGTTTCAGGGTGTGCAGTTTCGAAAAACCCCTATCAAGCAAAGATAGAACTGACTGCTGCGGTTGATGCCCCTTCATGGGATATTGTTTTTCAACAGACTAAAGGATGGACTGGAGCAGATGGCATCAATACCGCCGATCTTCTTGACGGCAGGGTTCTGTGGATTTTTGGAGATACATGGATTGGTCAGGTCAATGAAGGCCGTCACTGCATAAATTCTGAAATCATCAACAATACAATTGCAGTTCATCAAAAACCCGCCATAAGCTGGATGCCTCCTGATCCACAGCACATTAAATTTTATTGGGAACACAGGAACAACAATAATCTGTCCTGGATAAGACCGGATCACGAAAACAAAAATGTCTGGTTCTGGCCGACAGGAAATGGTCTTGTAACAAAAGATTCAAAAGGTAATTTCAGATTATTTTTTTTCATGGGGGAAATAACCCGGGTTCCTGATGTTGAAGGGATACTTTCTTTTAATCGCACAGGAAATACGCTTGTCATTATAGAAAATTTTTATGACGATGTCATTAATTGGCGTGCTCGTAAAGTACACGTTCCCCCCCTTATTCCAGACAGTGAAAAAACCGGCTGGGGTGCTTCTCTTTTACTGGTTCCACCTCGGACAACTTCTGAGGCAGAGTTTATATATGTTTATGGAATCAATGAAGAACATGTTCAAAATAAAAAACTGTTCCTTGCAAGAACCCCCGCTGCTTTGGCTGAGAAGCTGGAAACCTGGGAATGCTACAAGGGAAATGGCCTCTGGGGGAATATTCACACAGGATGCCATTTTATTGCAGACAATCTAGCAAGTGAGATGTCAGTTGAACTTGTAATAGTAGAGAAGAAAGAACTGTTCATAATGATTCACAGCGAGGATGGCTTCGGAGATCGTATTATGTTGCGTTCGGCACAATCCCCTGAGGGTCCTTGGTCAGAACCTGTTTCTGTTTACAGGGTCAAGGATATAAAGAATAACCCGAAACTGGTGACATATGCTGCAAAATCTCATTCCTGTATTTCCAAACCCGGAGAACTGTTAATAAGCTATGTAATAAATTCATTTGATTTTGAGTTTGCATCACAAAACGCAGACATATACCGCCCTCGGTTTATTCGCCTCTTTCTTGACCAAATAGACAGGCCTTGAACTAACCTCTATTATGCTACCAGGAAACACTCTTATGACCGGTAACAGCCTTAACCCCTTGAAAATATGTATGCTTAGTTACCGCAGCAATCCGCACTGCGGAGGACAGGGTGTTTATATAAAAAATCTCAGCAGGGCGCTTCGGGATGCAGGTCATCATGTGGATGTTGTCTCAGGCCCCCCCTCTCTTCACCTTGATTACGACATACCTGTATACCAGCTTCCATGCCTTGATCTTTATAATCCTGAAGACTTATTCAGAACACCTTCTCTGGCAGAGCTTTCCGATCCTGTTAATTTCTTAGAGTGGTTCGGGGTTTCAACTATGGGCTTTCCTGAACCATTTACTTTCGGCATAAGAGCCTGGCAATTTTTACATGATAAACTGAACTCATATGACATTGTACACGACAATCAAAGCCTGTCTTACGGACTCTGGGCAATAAGCAAGCACGTTCCTACTGTTGCAACCATTCATCACCCTATTACCATAGACAGAAGAATCGCCTTACGAAGTGTTAAAACAGTCTGGAAAAAATTCAAGTATTTAAGATGGTTTTCTTTTATAGGTATGCAAAAAAGGGTTTCCAGATCCCTGCCTCGCATAATAACAGTATCTGAATGCTCAAGGAATGACATCAGCAAGGATTTCAAAATAACAACTGATAAGTTTTCTATTGTTCCAAACGGAATCGACACGAGTCTTTTTTATCCGATTCCCGAAATTAAGCGTGAAAAAAACCGTTTAATTGTAACAAACAGCGCAGACACCCCACTAAAAGGGCTCCACTATCTTTTGCACGCCGTGAAAAATCTTTCAGCGACAAGAAAAATACGCCTGGTTGTGATAGGCTTTCCGAAAGAAAACGGCGGTATTGTTCGTCTCATCACAAAACTTGGAATAGGAGATTCCATTACATTTACCGGCAGGATCAGCCATGAGGAATTTGCCCGCCAGTATGCAAAGGCCTCTATAGCAATTGTTCCATCAGTATATGAAGGTTTCGGACTTCCTGTAGGAGAAGCAATGGCCTGTGCCGTGCCTGTAATAAGCACCACAGGTGGGGCACTTCCAGAAGTTGTAGGTGATGCAGGAATACTTGTTCCACCTCAAGATTCGGATGCACTTACAATGGCGATTGCAGATCTGCTGGATAATCCTGTAAAGGCCGCCGGTCTTGGCCAGGCAGGATATGAGCGTGTACACAGGAACTTTACCTGGAAGCATGCAGCAGAGAAAACCGTTGAAGCATACCGTGAGGCAATTAGTGATTACAATTGATTTTAAAAGAATTAAACTTTCGCAAGGAGATCGCATTCTGGACATCGGATGTGGAACAGGCAGGCATACTGCTGCTGTTTACCAGCATCAAGGCGTTATGGTTATAGGTGTTGACATCAATCTTCATGATCTTAATGAAGCCAGAGAAAGACTGTTATATCATGACAAGATTGGAGTAAATGGAGGAGGAAGTTGGTTTTTAGCTGTTTCTGACATTACATGTCTTCCATTTAAGGATGACTTTTTTGACCTTGTGATATGCTCTGAGGTTCTGGAACATATACAGGATGAAGAAAAGGCAGTTCAGGAAATTATAAGGGTTTTGAAGCATGGAAAAACTCTTGCACTGAGTGTTCCTCGCTATTTCTCCGAATATATCTGCTGGACACTTTCAGATAGAT
>JBBIWB010000002.1:0-56754 GCA_037439445.1 Desulfobacteraceae bacterium
ATTATTTCAGCCTCAGCCTTTTCCCTGGCGATGCGTTCAGCTTCAGCCTTTTCCCTGGCGATGCGTTCAGCCTCAGCCTTTTCCAGGGCAGCAAGCTCAGCCAGAGCTTTTTCCATATCAAATGTGAACTCGTATTTGTTAAACAGCAGGGTTCTAATCCGTTCAATTTCCCGAGTATCTGTGCCTGAAACAAATGGCGGGGCATCGGGAAAAATCTGAATATCTAAGGTTGGTGCAAATAATTCTGCAGGCTTCCAGACTTCAAATTTTTTGAAAATAAGATCACTTAGCTTAACCTGTACCTTTGCCTGTGCTTTATTTTTGGGTGCGGTTTTTTTCTTTGTTCCTTTTGTGGTATTATTCTTTCCCATATAAACCCCTTTAAGGTTGTGGAGCACTTCCCAATATTAAGATTATTATACCTCTTTTACTTTTTATGAGTTCGTCAAATTTTATATCTAAAGGATTAATATTTGTAAATAGCATTTTTATGAGTAAAGATAATGCTTCTTGCTTTGATTTATGAAGTTCTTTATTTCTGGCTTCCAGGATTCTGCAGCAAGATCAAGAGGTTCAAAGTTTTCAATTTTTTGACGGATGTTTGTATTGCCAATAATCATATCTATTGGAAGCCTATTGAATTCATACTCGTAAGGGGGCTCTTTCCATGAAAACTCTTTCGGATGAACACGAATAACTGCCTGAAGTAGTTTCAATGAAGTTAAATATGGCTTGTATCTGACATAATCCGAGATATGAATCTGAAAACCTCTGCAAAGTTTTCCCTGCCATTTATTGGATACAGGTTCATAGGCAGTTTCTCTTAGAACAAATCCGGATAAGTCATCATTTTTAAGGTATGAAAGAATTTTGTCAGGCTTTAGAAATGGTGCTCCGAACAACTCAAACGGTTGAGTAGTGCCCCTTCCTTCTGATATGTTTGTTCCTTCCCATATTACCTGACCAGGATATGTTACAGCAGATACTGGCGTTGGTAAATTGGGTGAAGGGGCTATCCATGGAAGGCCTGTATCCATAAAATACATTTTTCTCTTCCAGCCTGACATTGGCATGATTTCAAGATCGCAGTCTATAGCATAGTCTTCATTGAAAAGTTTTGCGATTTCTCCGATAGTCAGTCCATGACGCATAGGGATTGGGAATCGGCCGACAAAAGAACTGCAATCCATTGACAGGCAGTTGCCTTCAACAAGAACTCCGTTAATGGGGTTTGGCCTGTCAAGGACAAGAATTTTTTTACCGAAAAACCTTGCTGCCTCCATGCAATAAGACAAAGTGTATATAAAAGTGTAAACACGGGTTCCTGCATCCTGTAAGTCAACAATAAGAACATCAATATTATCAAACATTTCTTCAGTTGGAATGCGGGTTTTGCCATACAGGCTGAATATTGGAATTTGAAGCCGAGGTTCTATCCAGTCATTTGACTCAATCATGTTATCTTGTTTTTCAGCGTAAAAACCATGTTGAGGAGAAAACAAGGCTTTCAGTTGCCCTGGGAATGTTTTTTGAATCAAGGTGGATGCATGACGAAATTGACTGTCTACAGAGGCAGGGTTGCACAAAAGCCCGAGTCTTTTTCCTGACAGCCATTCCGGTGGTTTTGCGATTAGTTGCTCCAGTCCGGATTTAACAGTTTCCATAACGCCCCTTACTTTCACAAATTGACTTTTAGATAAAGACTGTCATATATCAGATTAAAAACAAATAGTCACTTTTCATAAAAAAAATTAATGGATATAAAAAAATCATTTGAGATTCTTAAGCTTACATCAGGTGCTTCGCTTGAAGATCTGAAGCATGCATACAGGGATATGGTAGATGTTTGGCACCCGGATCGTTTTTTGCACAACCCCAGGCTGAAAGAAAAAGCAGAACAACAGCTCCTGGAGATAAATCTTGCTTATGAAACTGCACTCGAATTTATTTCAGCGAAAGCCAAATCACACGGGAAAAAAAATGATAGTGATGAAGATAATAATTCTGTTCATCAACTGAAAAAAAACTTTTATACCATACCAGACTGGCTGATAAGATTTATGGCAAGAGGGATCGATGGCATTTTGTTTGCATTGATGCTTGGATATATAGAAGCATTTCGATTTTTTCATCAACTGGCTGGAGGCTTGTTCATTTTCGTATTTGCTTCGTCGCTTCTTTGGGTTTTTGTTGAATCAAATCTTTTAAGCATTTTTGGGACGACCCCTGGAAAATGGATCCTTAACATAAGAATAGTTAATCAGCATGGAAATAAACCAACTCTTATGGAAGCCTTTAACAGAAGCATGGCCGTATGGTGGTATGGACTTGGCGCAGGTTTCTTGCCTGTTATGATGGTTACTATTACGGCTGCATGTTATTCCATGAAGAAAAACAGCCCAATGAGCTGGGATTTGAAAGGACGCTTTTTGGTCTTTTTGGGTCAAAGAGGATATTTGAAGACATTACTTGCATTTGTAATTTTGATTCTTGCTCCATTGTTGCTGGCGCTATTTTGGGCAGATCAGCGGGCGTAGGTCCGGAGTGTAAAAATGTCACTTGCAGACAATGTTTTTTTATTGAATAACTTACTGAAACAGATTGATATATGGAAACAATTTTTACCCTCGACATAAAATCGAATGTCATAAAGACTGTCCAGGATGTGTTTGCAACGATGCTTTCTTTAGAAATAGAGACAGTTAACGAAAGCGATGAAATAAAGTCAGAAGAGATGAGCATCGTGGGGTCGGTCAATTTTGCCGGTCATATGTGCGGGGTCTTTCACATCCATGTTCAAAGAGCTTTTGCATTACTCATGACATCTGCAATGCTTGGCATGGAAGCTGATGAAATCGAAGGGGAAGATGAAATACGGGATGTTATCTGTGAAGTCACAAACATAGTTGGGGGAAATCTGAAATCGTTTTTCAACGATTCAGGGTTTTATTGCGCCCTTTCAACACCGTCTATTACTTCTGGAGATGATTTTATCATAGAATCCCTGAATACGGAAAGATACGAGAAATTCAGCTTCAAGTATCAGGAATACAGAATCTGGGTAGAGATAGGTATAAAGCTTCAATCAGGGTATGTTGCACCCAAGTCAGGTGATGGCGCATATATTCCAAAGATTGATGTTGAAAAAATGAGAGATCTGGACATCTCCTCCACAATTAAGAATTCGGTCACTAATGTCTTTAATACCATGCTGTCCATGGATGCCCAGGTATCTGACGCCGTTTCCCAGTCTGTTCTTGAAGGGATGAGAACTGTTGGTGCTGTCAGTTTTGCAGGAGATGCCATGGGGCTCGTCAATATCCATGTTACATCACGGTTTTCAATGGAAATGGCGGCTTCAATGCTGGATATGCCTGTAGAAGAAATTGATGCCGAGCAAGATGTCAATGACGTGATCAGCGAGCTTAGCAATATAATTGGCGGTAATTTGAAATCCATTTTTTCCGATTCCGGCCTGCGTTGCGAACTCTCTACACCGTCTGTCACACGTGGAAGTGATTTCAAGATCGAATCAATGCAAATGGATCGATATGAACGCTTTGCTTTCAGTTATAATGACAATGTTTTTTTTGTAGAGTTTGGACTGAAGATGGCAGAAGGTATTATTTCCTTAACTCCTGTTGTCAAAGAAATTAACTATGAAGTTATAAATGAATTATCTGAAGCCAAGGAAGATATCAAGTCGACTCAGATTGATGCAGACCCATCAACTGATCCGATTCAAACTTTTGTGAGTCAACCTGAAACAGAGTCTAAGCATCCAACTGATATCCCGGATTTTGTTCCTGACTGGATGAAGGAGAGAAAAACTGCTCCACCTTCTGACGTTGACTTGAGTTTTCTTCTTGATATTCCTCTCGAAGTTTCTATCGAACTTGGCAGGTCCAGGATGAAAATAAAGGACCTCCTGAAAATATCTGAGCAAGCCGTGATTGAACTTAACGAGCTTGCAGACGAGCCTGTTGCAATACTGGTTAATAACAAACTCATTGCAAGGGGTGAAGTGTTAGTAGAAGGCGGTAAATACGGAATAAGGGTACTTGAAGTGTTAAGCCGGATGGACCGCCTCAAGAGTTTAAGATAATTTCTAAGTAAATAGCCCGGTTAATCTGTTTATGGAAAAATGTTACCGGATTATCAATAACTTTTAACGCGTGCCATGGAGGGATTCAATGCTTGTCATTACGCGAAAGTTAGAGGAAAAAATTTCAATAGGTAGTGATATAATAGTTAGTATCATCGGAATAAAAGGCAATCAGGTAAAGCTGGGGATAGATGCGCCAAGACATACACCCATATATCGTACGGAGATATATAACAGCATTGTAGAAGAAAACCTTCGAGCTGTGCAGGTGCCGCAGGATATGTCCTTTCTTTCAGGCGCACCGATTAACAATACATGATTCAGGTTTTTGTTTTGATGTAACTATTTGTAAAATGGAGTATAAATCATGATAACCATATCAACAACAAGGTTTGGTGAAATAGCAGTAGAAGAGCAAAGGATTATTCATTTTCCTGACGGGCTTCTTGGATTTCCTGATCAAAAAGATTTTATCCTTAAGCAGCATGAACATGGATCATCTTTTTACTGGCTTCAGTCTGTTGATCTTCCATATATGGCTTTTGTTGTTATTAATCCGTTTTTAGGAGAAAAAAATTACCTTGCAGAGCTTCCTCCTTCTGACAGGGAATACTTCAAAGGAGTAGAAGAAGGCAGAACGCTTGTACTTTCAATGGTGACGATCAGACCAGAGTCAGTACCTGCTCTTACAATGAATCTTGTTGGTCCGGTAGTTATAGATCTTGAAACAAAAACAGGAAAGCAGGTAGTGCTTTCTACAACCAAGTATACTTGCAGACATCCATTGGTTCTTTTTAAATAATCTGCCAAATGTGCAATTATCAGTATCTATGAAGTTTTAAATTTTACCTTCTTCTGAGTCGCTGTAGGTTTCAATATTCAGCTCTCTTTTTATGCAAGGGGATTTCGCTCAGAAACTTTCAAAGCTGGATATTCTATCTCTTCACACTACAATGCCTTTTAATGTGCCAACGTCATTTCTTCAGTCTTCTGGACAGATTGTGTCCAAAATTTGACCATGCTCTTAGGCATCTGTCTTGGTAGCAATCTTACTGTAAGAACCATGCCGAAGATATTTACTGGCCGATCTATTGGAAAACACTGCTAAGAAAGAATCCAAAAGTTTCTCGAATGCTACTGCAAAAACGAATTCCCAAGGATTTAGGGTTGAGTAAGAAGCATTAAGGAAGCTGAATCAAGGTAACTGTCTGTTTTGGCGGTAAACCCCTCTGTTTGATTATGAACTTAAGAGGACAACTCCATTCTATAGTGACGTTATGGAAAAACGCAGGCAGCTCATCAGGATGAGCTTCGGTATTACAGATGTCAAAAAAATGACGTCAAGTAGATTTGAGAATTACAATATGCTGATCTGATTAAGCCAAATAATACTTGAATAAAATATATAATGTCATTTTGTTATATATCAGAAAAATCGTGGAAAAATTAGACACAAAAACATGGGGAAAGTGACTTTTCTGGTAAGGTTTTTTTATCAAGATGCGAATTGTTTGGCACAGTGTTTGCTACTAAGTAGTAAAACTCGTAAATAAAAAAATGAGATAATTGTAAAACTAATAAAAAAACACCGCCTGTTTTTCCTGTGCATAACCCCGATGGAGTTGAGGGGGCTGAAACAGCTAATTATTATGCATACAAAATAACTGAAGGCTGTCCCGTACTTCAATACGGGATTTAAGGTTATGACAGTTTTTGCAATTATTTCTTTAGATATACAAAACAATTGAAGGTCGGGAATGGTTCCTGAAAAACATTATCTTGAATTGTCGGGCTTTTCACCCGGCCTGCCTTAACAAAGGAGAATTATCTATGGCACTAAATATCAACACTAACATGCCTTCATTGAAAGCACAAAAAAGTCTTTCCAGAAACCAGGGGGCGCTTGACAAATCATTAGAGAGGCTGTCATCAGGTCTTCGCCTTAACAGCGCAAAAGATGATGCTGCTGGAATGGCAATTTCAAACCGCTTTACATCACAAATCCGCGGGATAGATCAGGGTATAAGAAACGCCAATGATGCCATATCCCTGCTACAGACTTCGGAAGGTGCCATGCAGGCGGTTACCTCTCTTTTACAGAGAATGAGAGAGGTTGCAGTACAGGCGTCAAATGATACAAATTCAGTTTCTGACCGTGCATCACTTCAGGCAGAAATGGATCAGCTCTATGCAGAAATAGACAGAATTGCTAGTACAACTTCATTTAATGGCATCAACCTCGTGGATGGATCAGGAGGAGAGAGAAGTTTTCAGATCGGACCTAATTCAGGTCATACGATTTCTGCTACTTTAAAAAGTGTAAAATCCAAAGATCTTAATCTTAATGGTTACACCAGACTTGGCGAGTTAAACAGCGGAAGAGTAGGCACTTCTATAGGGGCTGGGTTGAGAATCAACGGAGTTAATATTGGTGACCCGACAACAGAAAATGCAAAAAAAGCCGCTGAAGAAATCAATCTCAAGACCGGTGCAACGGGTGTTTCAGCAATTGCTTACAATACGTATAAGGGTACAGGGGGGGTATCCGGTATTGTAAAAGGTGTCACAATAAATGGAGCTACTATAGCAGATTCCGGGAGCATGAAGGATTTTGTTGACAATATTAACAGAGATGCCCCTGGCGTAAAAGCCACCCTTAATGGAAACGGCTCTATTACTCTCAGCAACGATACTGGTGAAGACATAATCATTGGAGTTGCTGTTGGTGGATCTATCAATAATTCAGGATTTACTGCTGGAACATACAAGGGGTTTCTCTCATTAACTAATGAAAAGAATGAAGCCATCAGAATTACGGCTCAAGGCACAGTTGCCGGTCTTAATGCCTGGGGTTTTAATGTTTCGACAGGTTCAACTAATGTTGTAGGTGATGTAGTTACTGGAACAAGCCTGGGCCAGGAAGATCTCCTGATAAATGGAGTGGATGTAGGGGCTTCAAAAGGCAGCAGTGCAGGGGATAAGGCAGCAGCCATCAATAGTGTAACGGATAAGACCGGGGTTAAGGCTTCAGCAATGACTACTGACCAGTATGTTTTGAATTTTGCAAATGTTGCTGGCGCCACTGCAATGAATACCTCGATCAATGGAACAGGCGTCAATCTTACTGGTGCTCAAAATCTGAATGACGTTGTTACTGCAATCAATTCTGTTGTGAAGGGAGTTGTGGCTTCAGCCAGTGAGGCAGGAAAGCTTGTCCTTACATCAGTATCCGGCCTTGATATTACAGTAGTTGATGCAGGCGCCTTCATGGGTGGAGCTAAGACTACCACAGGAACAATAACGCTTTCTTCAGACACCGGGGTTGGCATTACCATAGCCGGCAATAATGTTGGAAGAGCCGGTTTTGCCCAACAAGGCGGAAGCGATGAAGCACTTGGTTCAGGGCTGAGTGTTATGACTCTTATCAATGCAAACAGGGCACTTGACCGTATTGATGATGCTATCAATAAAGTGTCTGAGAACAGGGCAGAACTGGGAGCTGTTCAAAACCGTCTCGATTCTACGATTACAAACCTGCAAAATGTTTCTGAAAATCTTTCTGCTGCAAATGGCCGGATAATGGACACTGATTTTGCAAAGGAAACGGCGGAAATGAGCAAAAATCAGATTTTAATGCAGGCAGGTGTTGCTATGCTGGCTCAGGCAAAGCAGCTTCCACAGCAGGTTATGCAGTTGCTTCAGCAGTAACAAAGATAGGTCAGCCGAATTAGTGAGGCGCATGTTAAAAGGGGAGGCAAGCCCGGGGTAGCAGGGACTGCTTCCCTTTACATTTTTTCTCCCATTTTGAATACAGGTTTCAGATCTTTTTGCAGGCGCTCGATAGGAAAACCGTTTTTTTCTTAGTGCTGTTCAAATGACTTGGTGTGCCTGTGCAAAAAATCAAAAAAACAATTAAAGTTTTTTTTAAGAATGCCGATAACATAATTAACAAACAATAACACAGCAAGAAAAACAAAACTTGGAAAAAAATTAAAGTTTATCTGAAACGTGCCGATATAAGAATTAAAGGGTTAAGATAAACAAAACTCGATGGGTTTAGAAAGGAGGTGAAAATCTAAGGGCAAAGTTTTTAATTATCAGTTATCATCATTAAATTATTCATTTATTCATTTTTTTCATGCTGAGGGCATAGAGGCCCAAGGTAAACCAATATTCAAGGAGGAATATTACCATGTCTATGACAATAAACACCAATATGGCGTCTTTAAATGCACAGAGAAACCTTAGCAAGACGCAGGGAATGTTGAACAAATCTTTAGGACGGCTTTCATCAGGTCTTCGGATCAACAGTGCAAAAGATGACGCCGCAGGTATGGCTATTTCTAACCGTTTTACAGCCCAGATAAGGGGTTTGGATCAGGCTGTACGAAATGCAAACGACGGAATTTCTCTTTTGCAGACTTCAGAAGGCGGTATGCAGGAAATAACAACGCTTTTACAGAGAATGCGTGAGATTGCGGTTCAGGCATCAAACGATACCAACACTGCTTCAGACCGTGCTTCACTTCAGGGTGAAATGGATCAGCTCTTTTCAGAAATTGACCGTATCGCAGGAGCCACACAGTTTAACGGAATAGGCCTCCTGGATGGAAGCGGGGGAACAAAAAGCTTTCAGATCGGCGCAAATTCAGGACAACTGATTTCTGCTTCTTTGAAGAGTGTCAAGACCAATGATTTGAATCTTAATGGGTATTCAAAGCTTGGGGAACTGAACAGCGGAAGGGTAAATGCTACAACCAATGCAGGTTTGACCATAAACGGCATAGCAATTGATGCTGCTGGTGCTGCAAATGCAGGTTCAGCGGCTACAGCGATCAATGCAAAAACAGGTGATACAGGAGTAACGGCAACTGCCTACAACACTTACAGAGGTGCTGGCGGGGCAACAGGAATTGTAACAGGGGCTCTTACGATAAATGGCGCAACAATTGCAGCCTCTGGTAACATGACTGAACTTGTGAACAATATCAACAGGGATGCTGCTGGTGTTTCAGCAACGCTTAACAAAGATGGGTCTATAACACTGAGCAATGACACGGGAAACGATATTTTAGTTGGGGGAACTGTAACAAACTCAGGGTTAACTGCCGGAACTTACAAAGGATATCTTGCTTTGTCGAGCAGTAAGAACGAAGCGATTAAGGTTACGGCAACAGGTACGGCAGCAAATCTTAATCACTGGGGTTTCAACGCATCCACTGGATCTGCTAATGTTGTAGGCGGTGCGGTCTCGGGTACTGCGCTTGCGGCTGGGGATCTGGTCATTAACGGCAAGGATGTAGGAGCTTCTGTAGGAACAAGTGCTAGTGACAAGGCTAATGCAATAAACAGTGTAATATCAATGACAGGAGTAAGGGCTTCAGCAAAGACAGAAGTAGGTTATGTATTAAATTTTACGAGTATACCTGCTGCTGGTGATGTCACCATAAACGGTACTGCTCTGGATTTAAGCACAGTAACAAATCTTGAAGGGGTTATTTCTGCAATAAATCATGCCTCTACTGGTGTTAAAGGTGTTGTGGCATCAGCCGGTACAGACGGAAAACTCGTTTTAACATCTGTATCTGGCCTGGATATTCAGGTGACTGAAGCTATTAGTACTTTTTTTACGGCTCCAACAACAACAAGAGGAACAATTACTCTTACTTCTGAAAATGGTGCTGATATCAAGATATCCGGAAAAGATGCGGCTTCGATATTGCAGGCAGGGTTTACCGGACAAGGCGGAAGCTCAGAGGCTGTAGGAACAGGTCTCAGTGTCGAAAGTCTTGCAAATGCCAATAATGCAATTAACAGAATAGATGATGCCTTGAATCAGGTTGCAAGCAGCAGGAGTGAGCTTGGCGCTGTGCAGAACAGGCTGACTTCTACGATTTCCAACCTTCAGAATATTTCTGAAAACCTTTCTGCTGCCAATGGCCGGATCATGGACGCAGATTTTGCAAAAGAAACTTCAGAAATGACCAAGAATCAGATAATGATGCAGGCAGGGGTGGCGATGTTAGCCCAGGCTAAGCAGTTGCCTCAGCAGGTACTGCAACTGCTTCAGTAGTATATAAAAACTGATGAGGATGTAATGAGTAGGGGCAGACCTGTGTGTCTGCCCTTCCTAAACTTGATGAACTCGTAAAAAGTCAATATTCGGACGGCTTTGTAAAAAGGCCGCAGGCAAGGCGCACAAATCCTGAGGAATGAGGCGTACTTATGGTACGCCGCAATGACGAAGGATGCAGTGCAACGTAGCATCCGACCTTTTTACGATGCCGTCAAACTTTATTGGCAAGGGAAAAAATCCATGGGAATGTCGGTTGGCGGTTTAATTTCAGGGCTGGATACTGATAAAATCATAACCCAGCTTCAGAACCTTCAGAAAAAACCGATTCAAAAGCTTCAGCAACAGGAAGTTGATTACCAGGTCAAACTTTCAGCCTACAGCACCCTTAATAACCACTTCAAGAACCTGAAAAACGCAGCAAGAAATTTAGACAGCGTATCTGACATTACAAGTTATTCTGCAACATCGGGAAATACTGGGATTTTAACTGCTTCTGCGGAAAAAAATGCAGCTACAGGAAATTATTCCGTAACTGTTCACAGCCTGGCTGCTGTCCATAAGCTTAAGAGCACTGGATTTGACTATGCAGAAGCTGTTGGCAAGGGAATTATTCACCTGAAGGTTGGCAGCAATGATGAAGTGGATATTGCTGTCGGTGCAGTACATACTCTTTCTGATGTTGCAAAGGCTGTAAATGAGGCAGGCGCTGGTGTTTATGCATCCGTGATTAGTGATGGCAGCAGAAGTTTTTTGACAATCACAGCAAAACAAACAGGTTCTGTTAATGAGATAAGCCTTAGAGTAACAGAAGATGGAACCGAGCAGTCTGACCCGGAAAATCTGGATACAACAGGTTTATCCAGGCTTGTTTTTGTAAAAGGTGAAGTGCAAAATCTCATCCAGGGGCAGGAAGCAAAAGATGCTCAGATAACAGTTGATGGCATTGCAAACATCATGAGACCATCTAATACCATAAGTGATGTTATTGCAGGAGTTACTCTGAAACTGAAGGCAGCAGATCCGGCTAAACCAGTGACAGTTGAAGTTGAGAGAAGTGATCTGATTTTTTCTACCCGCTTGAATGCTTTTCTGGATGCCTATAATGGGCTTACAGAAGCTTTCAATAAACTTCAGAGTTATGAGCCGCAGACTAAAAAAACAGGTGATCTGTTTGCAGATTCAACTACTCAGCGACTTCAGAGCAGACTTAAGGGGTTGCTTTCCAGTTCTGTGCCTGGTCTTCCCTCAGGGCTGAACCGGCTGACGGATATTGGTGTAAAAACTAATGAAGACGGTAAGCTGTTACTGGATTCAAATGTATTTAACTCCAAGTTGAAGGACGACTTCGAAAGTGTTGTAAAATTCTTTACAAAGGCTGAAAAAGGAGCTGAAGGGTTTGCAGTCAGATTGGCTGGTGCCATGGACAGAATACTTGATACAAAGGACGGTACCCTGGTTGCTAGAACTAAGGGGATACAGGAAAGCATAAAAAGCCTGAATGGGCAGATACAGAAGATGAATGTTCGTTTGGCGGCATCTGAAGCCAGGCTGAGGGCACAGTTTTCTTCTCTTGAAGTTCTTTTGGGAAAGTATCAAAGCACATCCGATGCACTTACAAGACAGCTTGATGCCATCAGTGGAATTAATGATGCTTCTAATAAACGGTAACTGGTGAAAACCAGGCATTCCTTAAATACAGGCAGGGAATAAATGTACAGGAGAAAACCACATGGCCTATGATGGATACAGTGCCTATAGTAAAATCGCCAATACTATTGACAGCAAAGAAGTCATGCTCCTTAAACTTCTTGAGGGAGCCTTGAGATTTCTTCAAAATGCACGTCGAGGGCTTGAAGCAAAGGATCCAAGAGTAAAAGGTGAATATATCTCCAGGGTGATAGCAATCATCAGCGAACTCAATTGTGCACTTGATCGGGAAATGGGGGGCAGTCTCGTTGAAAATCTTTCTGATCTTTACAAATATATCATGAATCGCCTGACAATAGCTAACCTCAGAAATGACGATAAGATCATGGCTGAGGTTGAAGATCTGCTCACAACTATCAAGGAAGGGTTTTCTGGTGCTATAGGAAAACAGGCCAGCGGTGTAGCTATACAGACTCATGCGGCGACCTCGCAACCTTTTGGCCAGAAAGGATTCAGCATTGCAGCCTGATTGTCATGCAGTACTATATCTAAAACTTGCCGAAGTGACGAATCGGGTTCAACTGTCGCTAAGAGAGGCAGACCCTGATATGCTGATGTCACTGGCTGAAGAGCAAGCAGAAATCTTGGAAGATATTTTGAAGGCTGGTTTAAGCCAAGACTCACAGATTATTGACATTGTTTCGTGTCTCAGGGACCAGGTTGCTGATGTGATAACGGAAATCGGGCTTTGTAAACTCGATGTCTCTGAAGAAATAAAAAAAATCAGGGATGGTAAAAAACTTATCCATGCTTATGGAGGTTAACGGAGGCATCCAATATGGAAGCTATATCAACAGTTAGAATCGAAAAAAGGCTTCAAACAGGTTTTGTGGACATAAAGACTTTTGGCTATAAAGGAACACAGAGCCGTGATGTATTAAAAGTAGAGCAGGTTTCTGCTGTTGAACAGATAAATTTAAAAAACAGGGATCAGGAAAAACAAGCTGCAAAAGAAGCTGAAGTTGTCATACCTGCAATAATTAAAGATCTGGAGACTAAAATAAACCAGATAAAAGAAATCGGAATGGAGTTCACACAATTCAGAGATTCAGGAAGGACAATTGTAAAGATTATTGAAAAAAGCACTGGCAAGGTCATACGAGTGATTCCTACCGAAGAGTTCATGAAGTTTGTGGAAAAAATGGATCAGATGATAGGGATTTTATTTGACGAAAAGGCATGACTTCAGGCATTTTCATTGGGTTGGTGAGCAGGTATGATAAAGATATCTGATTTCAAAGGTTGTGCGACAGTCAGGAATAAGATAAATTAAACTGTTTTATTGTTTTGGACAAACAAGGAAGTTCTTTCAATGGAACGAATCAAGGTGCTGGTTGTTGATGATGAGTTGTTTGTCGGGGAACTGTTGAATGAATATTTAACTCTTAAAGGATATTTGGTTAATTCTGTTTCAAACGGACAGGAAGCCTTGGCGGAATTATCCAAAAATGAGTTTGATATTATTCTTCTGGACATAAGGATGCCGGGAATGAACGGTATGGAGGTGCTGAAGACTATAAAAATGAACAGCCAGGCCACCAGAGTCATAATGCTTTCCGCTTATGGGGATCCAGATACAATCGCTGACGCGCTCAGGGCAGGGGCTGAGTATTATCTTCAAAAACCCATGAATCTGAAGAATCTTGTGGAGACACTCGAATCGGTGTGTCAATTATAAGGTCTAAGAAATGCGGTCACAAAAAAATGATGGTCTGCAATGCTTTTGATAAATCTAGATGAGGCAAAGCCGGGGATGGTACTGGTAAAACCGGTTTACACGCTTCAGGATGTGTTACTGCTGAAGTCAGGCGTGCAGTTATCTGAAAAAAACATACATGTACTGAGATCGTGGGGCATCCAGGAAATCTGGGTAGAAGGGGTGAGTGATGAAAGTCGTTCCGAGAGGGTAAAGCAGGAAAATGAGCTAAGAGATTCAATCGATAAGGCATTGCGTTTGAAATTTTCTGAGTCGCTTCCTGATCCGGTCATGGAAGAAATCATGCGGATAGCTGGCAATCTACTGGAAAGACGGTTTTTGGAAAAAGAAAAAAATCATGGATTCAAAAAACCTTAAACGTATAATCAAAAACATTGAAGACCTTCCTACACTTCCTAGAACCGTTCTGAAAATATCGGAGCTTGTCAACAATCCTAAATCCTCTGCCAGAGATCTTTCAAATGTGATTACAGATGATCAGGTGCTTACGGTTCGCCTTCTGAAACTGGTTAATTCCTCTTTCTATGGTTTTCCTCAAAGCATTTCCACTATTACCGGTGCAATAGTGCTTCTTGGGTTTGATGCAATCCGCAATCTTCTTCTGACGACATCAGTTTTTGATTTGTTTTCTAACCGGTACCGACAGCATAAGGACATTCATGAAAAGTTGTGGGATCACTCCCTTGGGTGTGCAATCGGGGCAAAGATTATAGGTACCTACATCCGATATGAGAAAATTGAAGAACTCTTTGTTTCCGGCCTTCTTCACGATATTGGGAAAATAGTAGAAATGCTGTTTCTTCCTGACCCTTTTTCAAATGTAATGAATCTGGTGAAGAATCGCAATATCCTTATGATTACAGCAGAAGTTGAGGTACTGGGTTTCAGCCATCCGGTAGTAGGTAAAATGCTGGCCGAGAAGTGGAATCTTCCCTTAAAACTTTCCAATATACTGGAATACCATCATCAGCCTGATCAGGCAGGACGCTACATTCATGAGGCATCTATTGTTCATTTGGCTGACATTCTTTGCAGGTCTATCGATCTAGGTTCAGGCGGAGACAAAAAAATCCCTAACCTGAATCAGCAGGCATGGGAATTGCTGAAAATAAAACCCAATGTGCTTGAACATATCATACAGGACATGGAAAGAGAGTTTCATGATATCAACTGGGTTGTGACAGGTAAAACCTAAATGGCTGAAATTGCAGATAAAGAAAAAGCAGGGGCAGGCTCAGCCATCTTCGAAAAAGGATCAATACTGGAATTTATTGACCAAATCGAGGAAATATCTCAGCTTCAGAGTAAAATTGATATCAGATCCAACATTGACCATATATGGAAAGTTTTTCTTAACGAAATCAAGAATTCCATTAAAATTGATGGCTGTGCTCTTTTCATGGTTGACGAGGAAAGCCACGAGTTCATATTGACGAATGCTTTTCCCATAGCAATTGCCGATTCCTGCCAAAGCGAAATAGAACATCAAATAGAATGCGGGATGTTTTCCTGGATCCTCAATCGCCAAAAACCTGCTCTCCTTCCTTCTATGGTATTCAAAAATAATAAAACAATCATAATGCTTCCCCTGGTTACAGCAAAACAGACTCTTGGTGTAGTGCTCATAATCACTGCCATTGAGGAAAGCTCATTCACCCAGGAAAACATGAAGCTTATGGCAATTCTTGCCAAGCAATGTTCTCTTGTAATGGAAAATTCACTTCTGTATGACAGATTGAAAAAAGAACATGAAGAGCTGAAGAAAGCCCAGAATCAGATACTTCAGGCAGAAAAGCTTGCATCCATAGGAAGGCTTACAGCAGGGGCTTCACATGAAATTCTTAACCCTCTCAATATTATTTCAGGCTATATTCAGATGTTGCTTATGAAGGCAGATCTGGATGAGCGAAAAATCAAATATCTGAATGTAATGTCAGAGCAGGTAGAGAGGATATCAAAGATAGTAAATGGCTTGTACCAGTTTTCCAGGATATCGGGCTCTGAGAAGGAAAATGTCAATATCAACGATCTGATTCGGAATGTGATCCAACTCTTTGAACATGAAGACAGATACGCTAATATAACAAAAGTATTGGAACTTGTCGATGATTTGCCGGTTTTAAAGGCTAATACCAATAATCTTAAACAGGTTTTTTTTATCATGCTTTCAAACGCAAGAGATGCCATGCCCAAGGGAGGTGAATTAAGAGTATCTACGAAGTTTGTGCCTGCTGGGACTGAAGATTCAGATGGCTGGGTAGAAATCAAGTTCCAGGATACTGGGCTGGGAATTCCTGAAGAGGTTATTGACAAGATATTTGATCCGTTTTTTACTACCAAGGCTTCAAAAAATGAGACCGGACTTGGGCTTTCACTGAGTTACGGTGTTATCCAGGATCACGGGGGATCCATAAGGGTGCAAAGTCAGCTAAACAAGGGAACAACATTTACGATAAGATTGCCGGCAAGCGCCAGCGCCCCATAACAGTCCAGCCAGGGCTTTTTACCTTGAAATTACCTTGATGCAGCCGTACCGGGGAAGGCTGGTATCCTGGAAAAACAGGCCAGATGTCCGGATTGGGGGTCAAGCCCCGAGATGAAGATTTTGTTTATTTTCAAATCCTGATATGAAGTCGAAAAGGGCTTCATGTATGTTTAAGATGTTATCGATATCAAATAGTGGAGAGAATAATGTCTGATTTCAACAAAATAGATCTAAAAGGGTTCGCACTCAATTCAACCATAGAAGTTTTTAACACCATGCTTTCTATGAAGCTTGATGTTCTTCAAGCAGATCCAATTGTCAAATTAACAGGCAATAGATTAGTAGGTTGTGTGGGACTGGCAGGAAATGTAATGGGCAATATCTGCATTCACGTTTCAAAGGAATTTGCCAGAATCATGGCTGCTGCCATGCTTGGAATGGAAATAGATGAGATAGAGGAAGATGAAATAAATGATGTCATAGGAGAAGTTTGTAACATGATAAGCGGAGATCTAAAGTCCAGACTGTGTGATGCCGGGTTTTCATGTGTTTTATCCATTCCCAGTGTTACCAGTGGGAGCGATTTTAAAATTGAATCAAAGGGATGGGTGCGGCATGAGAGGATTGCTTTTGAAAACAGGAATGAGAAATCCATAGTTGAAGTATTTATCAAATCAGTTATTTGATTTCTTTTCATATTTATGGGGAAGGTAAGAAGGAGGAAAAACCTATGACGCTAAAAGTTCTTGCAGTTGATGACAGCAAAACAATTCGAAAAATTGTGGCCAAGGCATTTTCAACTTATGACTGTATAGTAAAAGAAGCAGAAAATGGTATCGAAGGCCTTTCGATGGCAAGCAGTGAAAAGCCAGATCTCATAATTCTTGATATTACAATGCCAGTGATGAATGGTTCTGAGATGCTGGCTAAACTTAAGGGACAGCCAGGACTAAAGGATATTCCGGTGATTATGCTTACAGCAGAATCAGGCAAGGAAAATGTCATGCAGATTGTAAAGATGGGTGTTAAGGACTATATGGTTAAACCTTTCAAGGGAGAGCAGTTGATAGAAAGGGTTATGAAGATATATTCTCTTGCACCCAAGCCGTCAGAGACTAAGGAAACATCAACAAGCCCGTATTTTTCGATAAAGGATAATATCCAGATACTGACAATGCCAGAAAAATCTGACCGTGCAACACTCATGGAAATTGAGAGCAATTTTCATAATGTGCTCAAGTCAATGAGTGATTCAGGAATGAACAAGTTCATTTTAGATACCAGAAAACTTCAAGAAATCAATATGCTGGTCATTAAAATGCTTCTTTCTGCTGTGCAGGCTTGCCAGAAGTTCAAGACTCATTTGAGATTTGTCGGATCTCCTGGCTTAGGAAATGAGTTGAAAGGTTTTCAGGAAACTAGTGGGTTTTCCATAAATGCAACAGTAGAAGACGCTATGACCACATTCTGAAGATAACTTGAGAAGAATCAGATCCAGAATGGCAAATTGCAAATCGCAAAATGCAAATCTGGAATGTTCCTGTGATGAATGTAAGAAACATCGTTTTTGGGAAAGAATCTCTCTGTGCATTATAAATATTTCGCAAAATGCAAAAATGAATAATCCAACTGTTTTGAAGACTTGCTGTTGTAATGATATAACTATCAGTTATAATTGAGGAATAAAAAAATAAGTTTTTTTTCAGAGTGGCACCCTAATTGCTTTTTGCTAAAAAGTAAGAATTGAATCTTGCCTTAAGGATAAGTAACTTGTTGTCATAAGGGGGTAAACTTTGAATAACCTTGCACTCGATTACAGCAGAAGCTTTTTTCAGGATAATGATTTTGTCGAAGAATCACCTGTTTCAACAGACTATCAGATAAATTCCTTCCATGGCATAATTGGCCAAAGCCCTGGAATGCAAAAGATTTTCAGCCTTATCGAAAAAATTGCGGACAGCGACAGTACCATAATAATTAAGGGTGAGACCGGAACAGGAAAAGGGCTTGTTGCCAAGGCTATCCACGACATATCCTATCGGAAGGACAAGCCTTTTGTACAGATTAACTGCGGTGCGATTCCAGAAAATCTTTTAGAAAGTGAATTGTTCGGGCATGTTAAAGGAGCTTTCACCGGAGCTGTTAATGCAAAACCCGGCAAATTCGAAGTTGCCAATGGTGGAACGATATTTCTGGATGAAATAGGTGACATGAGCCATGATCTTCAGGTAAAACTTCTGAAGGTTTTGGAGGAAAACACGTTTGAACGTGTTGGAGGATGCCACTCCATAAAAACTGATGTAAGAATTATTGCAGCAACCCATAAAAACCTGGAAGCTGCTATTGAAAAAGGGACTTTCAGAGAAGACCTGTATTACCGGCTTGATGTTATTTCGCTGACTCTTCCTCAACTAAGGGAACGTAAAACCGATATCCAGTATCTTGTTGCAGATTTCCTCAACAAACTGAATCAGAAAA
The DNA here is from genome assembly GCA_037439445.1 of Desulfobacteraceae bacterium. GTDB lineage: Bacteria > Desulfobacterota > Desulfobacteria > Desulfobacterales > Desulfatirhabdiaceae > JBBIWB01. Next base: position 18,569 of record JBBIWB010000002.1, read on the forward strand.
AAAATACAAGGGTTACAGGTGTTTCGAAAAAAACAATTGAGCTGATGACTGCTTATTCATGGCCAGGAAACGTCAGGGAACTTAAAAACGTGATGGAAAGAATGGTTGTGATTACTCGTGAAGGGGAAATCAATCCAAGCGACTTGCCTAAAAAAATCAGAGAAATGTCTTCAGAAGAATCGATAATTCCTGACTGTGAATTATCTGACAAGGGACTGTGCTTGAGTACGGCAGTCAATGATTTTGAAAAATCCCTTATCTTCAAGTCTCTTAAAATTGCAAACGGTGTCAAGAAAAATGCTGCAAAACTCCTGAACATAAAGCGTACTACATTGATTGAAAAAATCAAACGCCATAACCTTACAGATAATTTTATATCTGAAACACTTTGAATTTGCAGAAGAAATCTCGATGGAAGAAAACTATTTACTAAAACCCATCGGAATCATAAGAAAAAAAGATAGCAAGTCCTGGCTAATGATTGATTCGTGTTATAAAGATGCAATGCTTGGCCTGGAAGGATTTTCTCATATTCATGTTTTTTACTGGTTTCACGAAAATGACACTCCAGAGTTACGAAGCATACAACAGGTTCATCCGAGAAAGGATAAGAACAATCCGCTTACCGGTGTTTTTGCCACTCATTCTCCCATGAGACCCAATCTCATAGCCCTGACCCTCTGCAGAATAATTTCCATAGACGAAACAATAATAGAAGTGGAAGATATTGATGCAAGAGACGGCTCCCCTCTTTTAGATATCAAATGCTATATACCATATGACGGGCTCAGCCGGATAAAAACCCCTGAGTGGGTATAGAGATGGCGGGTTTTTGTTTATTCAGACAGCAATTTGTGTTGTAACATACCACGGGCGTTAAGTCTTTGAATCATGGGCACCCGTGGTGTTTTACTCATCCGCAGAGATATCCCAGTCCTTCAGTCTTCATTATAAGCACCTGATTATACGATTATGCCTCTATTTAATTCCCATGATTCAAAAGATTGAATCATCTACAATATATTTCATGAAAGAATTTCTTCCTTGACATGTTGCAACAAGTTAATTAATTGGCATAGATGGAAACGTAAAAAAGAGAAGCCATTATGAATATGTTTGACTAATCTCTAACAGCAAGGAGAAAAAAATGACTCATGCAAGGTATTTTGAAAAAGATTTCAAACTTGGAAGAAGGGATTTCATCAGGCTGACAACAGCTTTAGGCGGTGTTGTCCTTCTTGGGAATCCTTTCAGTGCTTTTGCAAGCATTAAAAAAATTTCGATTGCAACAGGAGGAATGGGAGGGGTTTATTTTCCGATGGGCGGAGGCATAGCGAGTGTTCTGTCCAAAAACATTCCTGGCATTGAGGCTGCAGCCGAAGTTACTGCGGCTTCTGTTGACAACTGCAAGCTGGTAGGCGCCAAGAAATCCGATCTTGGTATTGTCATGGGGGATGTGGCCTATGATGCTTTCATGGGTGTTGACAAGTTCAAGGAAAAAGTGCCCTTAAGAAATCTTGCCACCCTTTATCCAAATCTCATGCATGTTGTAACTCTTGAGGGCAAAGGTATAAAACAGGTTTCTGATCTTAAAGGAAAAAGGGTTTCAACAGGAGCTCCGGGAAGCGGGACAGAGGTTAAGTGCCTTAGGGTACTTGATGCATATGGGATCGATGCAACAAAAGACATTACAAGAGACAGGCTTGGGGCATCAGAATCAGCAGGAGCCCTTAAAGACGGGAAAATTGATGCTTATTTCTGGGATGGAGGGGTTCCAACAGCTTCTGTCCTTGATCTTGCTTCTTCTCCAGGTGTAAAGATAGTTGTCATAGATCATGGAGATGCTGTCGCCAAGATGGTTGCTAAGAGCGGTCCCGTTTATTATAAGTCTGTTATTCCTAAGGGAGTGTATCACGGAGTTACCCAGGATGTAGCAGTCGCAGCGGTTGGAAACATCCTCATAGCCAATGAGGATATGGATGAAAAACTTGCATATGATATTGTAAAAACCATTTTCGGGAATCTTCCAGACCTTGTTGCTGTTCACAAGGAAGCGGAAAACATTACCATTGCAAATGCAACCAAAGGCTCTCCAATACCATTTCACAAGGGAGCAGCCAGGTTTTACAAGGAAAAAGGAATAGAAGTCCCGTCATGAAGATTAAGGGATACAGGAGAAGACTTTTTCCCCTGTATCCTTTTTTTTTACTCATTGCTCTATGTGCTGCCGCTTATTTTATCAATTTGCAGACATTGATGATCGGGAGCAATGATGTTTTTTTTGCGGTTAAGCCCGGAGATGTCTTTATTCATAAATTTGTACATTCTATGTACGATGTAGAAGTGAAAGAAAAATTTCTTATAGGAAGTGATGGCTTTACATTGTTTCATGTTGAAACAAGCGATTCCGCCCTCGAATATTATGCAATTGAAGGAAGGCATGAAAACAATGTCAACCGCAGGTTCAATGATATCCTCATACCTTCTGAAAGCATGGGAAGACACAGTATAGAAATTAATAATCACATTCTTAATCTTGAAAAATTCTCCGGCAGAAGCCGTCATATCCGTATCAAATTGGAAAAAATGCCTCTTGTTTCTTACCTGTTTTATGTGTTTTTTGGAGATAGAAATGGAAGATAAGAAAGCTTCATGGGTTACGGAAGAACAGCTTAAAAAAGTAGAAGAAGTGATTGAAAAAGAAGAAGGCGTTACCAGGAAAGCTGCATCGTTCTGGAAATGGGTTATAACTGCACTTGCTGTTGCAACGTCCTTATTTGCAATTTACGGGGCTGTCGGGGTCATTACCACTCAAATTTTACGAGGAGTTCACGTTGCACTTGTGCTTTGCCTGATTTTTCTTCATTATCCTGCAGCCGTCCGTTTCAAAAACAAGGTCAATATCTTCGATGTTGTGCTTGCTCTCCTAGCAATTGCATCTATTGGCTACATGCTTTTTGATTTTGAAGAATTTATTTACCGTGCTGTAACCCCTGAATACTGGGATAGAATCTTTGGAGTGATTCTTATTATTCTTGTACTGGAGGCAACCAGAAGAACTTCAGGGCTGATAATGCCTGTAACTGTAGCGCTTTTTCTTGTATATGCCTATATAGGGCCATCTCTTCCTCCTCCATGGACACACCGAGGATATGACATAGACAGGATCATAGGACACATGTACATGACCCTTGAAGGCATTTTCGGGGTTCCTATAGATGTATCGTCGACTTTTATCATCATGTTCACAATTCTGGGGTCATTTCTCCAGATATCCGGTGCAGGGAAGTTTTACGTTGATTTCGCATTTACAGCAATGGGAAGAAAGCCGACGGGTGCAGGAAGAACCGTGGTGATTGCATCTTTTTTCCTGGCTGGTGCCTCTGGAAGTGGTGTTGCTACAACTGTTACTGTAGGATCAGTTGCCTATCCCATGCTTAAAAAAGCAGGCTATGACAAGGAAAATGCTGGAGGGTTTCTTTCAGCAGGAGGTATTGGAGCAGTGCTAACACCTCCTGTAATGGGGGCTGCTGCCTTTTTGATAGCAGAGTTTCTGAGGATTTCCTATCTTGATGTTGTAAAAATGGCCTTTATTCCGGCATGTCTCTATTACTGGGGACTTCTTCTGATGATAGAATTTGATTCTAGAAAATTTGGAATAAGGATAGTTGAAGTTGAAAAGGCTTATGATTTAAAGACCCTTACCAGGTTATACGGATTTCATTTTTTTCCATTAATTGCAATAATAGCTTTTCTCATCATTGGTTTTACTCCTTCTATGGCAGTCTTCTATTCAATTCTGACCTGTTTTTTCTCAAGCTTCATAAGAAAGGATACAAGATTTACGTTGCCGAAAGTCATTGAAGCTCTGAAACTTGGAACACTTGGGGTATTAAATGTTGCAGTGGTTTGTGCAAGTGCAGGGATCATAGTAGGGGTTGTAAGTCTTACAGGCTTAGGACTTAAACTCTCAAGCATAATCATTGCCTATGCAGGCGGAAATCTCATCCTCACTGCTGTTTTCACCGGTGTCCTGCTTTGGATTATAGGCCTTGCAGTTCCGATCACTGCAACATATATCATAGCAGCAGTCATTGCAGCTCCGGCACTTGTAAAGCTTGGGGTTCCTGACTACGCAGCACACATGTTCATTTTCTATTATGCAGTACTCTCAGAGGTCTCGCCACCCACTGCCTTGTCCCCATTTGCTGCTGCTGCCCTTACAGGAGGAGACCCTTTTAAAACCACTATGATGGCCTGGAAATACACTACTACGGCATTTATTATTCCCTTTATGTTTGTTCTTGCCCCTGAGGGTCTGGCCCTTCTTTTTAAGAGTGCAAGTCTTGCTGGGGGCATATGGGTAGTCTTTACGTCTTTTGCAGGAATTTTTGCCATGTCTGCTGCAGCCTCAGGCTGGCTCATGAAAAAAACGAGTCTCCTGGACAGGTGTTTGCTGGTTGCAGGGGCACTCCTTCTCATCTATCCGGAATACTGGTCTGACTCAATAGGCATGCTTCTGCTTATGCTTGTATACGGGATGCAGAAAATTTCATTGGGTAAAGAGCAGGTAGTGCAAAATAGAGAATAACTTGAAAAAAAACTACCAGGAGCTTCGAACCTTGACTCCGTTGTCATGAAGAAAGGCTTTGATTTCAGGGATTGAATAAGTACCGTAGTGAACCATGGAGGCAACAAGGGCTGCATCAGCCCGTCCTCTGGTAAGAACATCAAGGAGGTGTCCGGGTTTTCCTGCACCTCCTGATGCAATTACAGGAATTGAAACATGAGATGAAATGAGAGATGTCAGGCTAATCTCATACCCTTCATTTGTACCGTCTGCATCAATTGAATTGAGGCATATTTCACCAGCACCCAGAGACTGTGCCTCTATTGCCCATTTGAGAGCATCGATTCCTGTGTATCTTCTTCCACCGTTTATGACCATTTCATAGCCTGAAGGGATTTCAGAGCGTTCTCCTACATATTTTACATCCATTCCAAGTACAATGCACTGACTACCGAACGCCCTTGCGCCATCGGCTATGAGTTGAGGGTTAAGGATGGCTGCCGAATTAATGCTCACTTTTTCGGCTCCTGCAAGAAGAACTCTCCTCATGTCTTCAATTGACCTGATTCCTCCTCCTACTGAAAAAGGGATAAAAATAGTTTCGGCTACCTTTCTGACCACATCTATTATGATGTCTCTCTTGTCACTGGATGCTGTTATGTCGTAAAAAACTATTTCATCAGCCCCGTTTTCATAATAAATCCTGGCCATTTCAACAGGATCACCTATGTCTATGTTGTCCTTGAATTTAATGCCTTTGGTTGTTTTTCCTTCACGGACATCAAGGCAGATAATTATGCGTTTGCTCAGCATGGTATCCACCTGCAGAAATTATCGAGTAAATTAAGGCCTGGTGCGCCGCTTTTTTCAAGATGAAACTGGGTGGCAATTATGTTGCGGTAACCAACAACAGAAGAAAAAGAAATTCCGTAGGTTGTATTCGCAAAAATATGGCCTTCATCAGCAGGTTCAGGATAGTATCCGTGAACAAAATAAAATTCTGAATCTTCTTCTATATTGGCAAGAACCGGATGTTGCTGTTTTAACCTGAGACGATTCCAGCCCATGTGAGGAATTTTAAGTTTCTGTTGATCTGAATCGCTAAGCCCGTCTGGAAAAGCCTTTACTGTTCCTGGAATAATACCCAGGCACTTAGTCCTGTTTTCTTCGCTGAAATCAAATATTATCTGGGTTCCAAGACATATTCCTAGAATGGGTTTTCCCTGATTAAAAACCATTTTGAGTGCTTTGTCTATGCAGAGGTGCCTTAGGCTTTTCATGGCAGAACCTGCAGCGCCTACTCCAGGGAAAACAATGCGTTTTGCAGATAAAATTTCTTTTGTATCGCCTGTAATTACATTAGAATATCCAAGATATGTAATTGCACGTGCTACACTTGTAAGGTTGCCTGCCTCGTAGTCGATTATTGCGATCATGTTCAGCCGACTTCCAGTTTTGCTTTTTCCCACAAGGTATTGAGTTCTGAATAGGAAACAGCATTAAACTTTCTATTGCTTTGATCGATTTCATTTTCCATCCATTTAAACCGTTTTTCAAATTTTCTCGTGGAATCTGATAGGGAGGTTTCAGGATGAAGATTTGTAAATCGTGCAACATTTACAAGGGTAAACAGGATATCTCCAAACTCAAGTGATAACTTCTCCTGATTGCCGGAATCTTGCAACGATTTCTCAGGATTGATCCTGTCGACTTCAGCCTTGAACTCTGCGAATTCTTCTTCAGCCTTTTCCATGACCTCTGAGACAGTCTTCCAGTCAAATCCTGCCCTTGCTGCCCTTTCAGATATCCTGTAAGCCTTTATGAGTGCTGGAAGGCCGCTTGGCACAGAGTCAAGAATGCCTGTCTTTTCATCATGACTTTTTTCGGCCATTTTTATTGCATTCCAGCGCTGGCGTACATCTTCACTCGTTTTGGCTGTTTCACTTCCAAAAACATGAGGATGCCGTCTGATCATTTTTTCGATATTAAAGTTTATGACATCCTTAAGATTAAAATGCCTGGATTCATCATATAGACTTACAAGAAAAAGGATTTGAAACAAGACATCTCCGATTTCTTTGCAGACATTTTCAGGATTTTGTGTTCCTATGGCATCAACAAGCTCGTAGACCTCTTCAATAAGATAAATTGCAAGGCTTTTTGGTGTTTGTTTTTTATCCCAGGGACAACCGCCTTCTCCCCTCAGTTTCTTAATCAGGCTTATCATAGATGCAATATCTTGGGTTCCTGTATCTGATAAAGATTCTATGAGATGTTCCAAATTTTTTTGAGCTCCAAAAATTTAACGGAAAATTCCTGTTTAAGTTTTTCTGAAACGACCCTTGACATAACTTCAGCAACACTTACGACATGAGGTGCAAGAACAGATTTGCTGATAAGTGGTGCCCCCTTGGGTAGGAAAGTGGTAAGAATGAGAAGTATAACAGAGGTTATAAGGATTCCTTTTGCAGCACCGAAGATTACACCTCCTATTCTATCGATTAATCCGAGAAAAGCAATGTTCATGAGATATTTAATTATGATTCCAATGATGCTGATAACGACAAAAACGCTGCAGAATAGCAGCATGAATGCCAGGATGTTGGAATATGCCTGGCTCGAAATCCAGGCTGAAAGACTTACTGCGAATTCCGAATAATATGTGTAACCGGCATAGAAGCCAGCCAGTACCCCGATTATTGAAGATACTTCCTTGATCAGCCCTCTGAAAAAACCTCTGATCAGGCAATAGCCTAAAATGATAATAACAACAATATCAAAAGGATTCATCAGAGAGGTCTTTCCTTTTTCCCTAGGTTGCTCCAGTCTGAAAAAATTAAGTTGTCCATTGCCTCCGAGCTGTCAGAGCTATGGGCTGTCTGGTAATTACCTGAGTCAGTATATAATACAGGGATTCTTAGTCAAGGTGTTTTTCTTAAAATTATGGACGCATCAACAGCAATCGGTTTGCCGTCAGATACGATCAGCGGATTTATGTCAATTTCCTGTATTTGGGGAAAACAGAGGCCAGTCTGGCCAAGGTTTATGAGTATGTCGGCAAGCTTTTCTCGATCCAGAGGTAGTGATTTACGGAAACCGTTTAACACTTTCTGAGCCTTTATCCTTTCGATAAGATGTAATGCGTCTTTCCTGCTGAGAGGAGCAACAGCAAAGACAGCGTCTTCCATTGCTTCGGCAAAAATACCTCCCAGTCCAATCATTACACATGGCCCGAAATGAGGATCTCTGACAAAGCCTGCTATCAATTCGATGCTTCCGTCTATCTGCTTTTGTACAAGAATTTTACTATCTGTTGGCATTAAATCATTAAGCTGGGTTAAAACCTTTTCGATCCTGTCATTTGAATCAATGCCTTTACGAACCAACCCGAGTTCTGACTTGTGTATAACCCCTTTTGCCATTCCTTTCATGACAATCGGGAATCCGTGGTTTGCAGTAAATTCTTTTACTTGGGATGATGTATCTGCAACTATTTCAGTGACCACAGGAATTCCAAAATCAGACAGAATCTGTTTTGAAACATGTTCATCGAGGCAGTCTGGTGATTCTGTAAAAGTTTTATTCCATTTTTTAACCGTTTCTGTAACCGCTGGATGGAAGAAAGGATTCCAGGGCAGGTCTCTCTTATTTCTCTTGAATACTACGTCTATGCACTCTACTGCCCTTTGGATTTCCCTGTAAACCGGAATCCCAAGTTCCTGTATAATGATCTGAGCCTTTCTGGCAAGTTCGCGTTCACCAAGAAGCCACATGAAGACGGGTTTTTTCGAAGATTTCATTGAATCTGCTATTGGTGACAAGTCGAAATTAAGAGCAAAACCGCCTGCAAAGAGATGAATAAAAATGGCATCTACTCCCGGGTCAGAACAAACAGCATCGAATGCTGCCTGATAAGTTATTCTGCCGCCGTTTTTCTCGACAGCAGGCCAAAGGTCAATTGGATTAGAGACAGGCATCCATTCAGGAAATACCGTCTTAAGTTTCTGAATTGTATTTTCTGAAAGCTTCGCAATCTCTAATCCATGCCTTTCAATAAAATCAGCAGAAACAATTCCTGCGCCACCGCTGAATGTCAGGACAGCAATTCGGCCTGAACAATCTGATTTTATATCAGGAAATGCAGCAAGGGCTCTGCACATATCAATCATCTGCTTGAAATCTGTTGCTTCAACAACCCCGGCCTGAGACAAGGCACCGCAAATGACAGCACTGTTTCCTGCAAGGCTGGCAGTATGGCTCATGGCAGCTTCAGCGCCTTTTTGACTTTTCCCGCCTTTCAAAACAACAACAGGCTTTGGTGATCTGCTGCATGTCTCAAGAAATCGCCTTCCTTCCGGAATAGACTCAAGATAAAGTCCTATGGCTTTTGTGTTATTATCAGAGATGAGATATTCCAGAAGTTCGCATTCCTCAACATCAATTTTATTTCCGATAGAGCATACCTTGCTGAATCCCATGGTGCCATGGGTCATTGCATCTATTAAAAAACCTGCTGAAAGCATGCCGCTTTGAACAATGAGAGACACATTCCCTGGAGTAATACCGTATTCCCATATAGAAGGAGCAACAAAGGAAAATACATTCCTGTTGACAGCATCCACCAGACCCATGCAGTTTGGTCCCCATAGTCTGATGCCGGTTTCCCTGCATATCCTTTGAAGAATTTCCTGAAGTTTTTTCCCATCTTCTCCAGTTTCTGAAAAACCGCCGGATTCTATCATGACACCTTTTATTCCACACCTGACACAGTCCATTATTACGTCTGGCACAAGAGCGGCTGGAACAAATACAATGGCAATATCTACAGGATCAGGGACATCGTAGATTTTTGGATAACATCTAAGCCCTAAAATTTCGGGATACCTCGGGTTGATCGGATAAATTTTACCAGTGAATCCCATCATCAGGTTTTTCAGGATTGAAAATCCACCTTTTGTAGTGTTTGTAGTTGCACCGATCAGGGCAATGGCCTTAGGGCTGAAAAAAAAATCCATTGATGATTTATCTCCAGAATGTTAACAATATGTTATATAATTTCAGATCATAGTCATCCGTTTAAATATTTGTCAAGCATTAATGAACGTTTGTTCGATTGTGCATCAACCATCAAGAAATATGCTTTTATATGCAGTAGCAGATATTCATGGGCGATTCGACAGAATTGCAGCGATTAAAAAAAACCTGACAGCCTACTGTCCAGATGTCATAGTGGCAGCAGGCGATATTACTAATTATGTCAATTCATCCAGCATTATTTCCGAGCTGGGGAATCTTTTGATTCCTGTTGTTGTAATTCGTGGCAATAGCGATTTAAAAAGGACTGAGCGTCAGTTCTTCCTGAAAGAGAACATGATTTTTTTAAATAATTGTGATATGGTCATAAAAGATATTCATTTTGCAGGCTTGAGCGGAACAATACCTTTTCCATTCCGATCAAGGATTGCTTTCAGGGAAACTGTAATCCTGGGCAAGGTGATTCCTTTAATCACTTCAAAAACAGTATTGATTTCACATTCTCCTCCATGGGGGCAGCTTGACCGTGTAATGGGGAAGTATCATGCAGGGTGTAAATCGCTGGAAAAAGTCGTTAGGGATAGCCAACCTGCAATGCTTATCTGTGGCCATATTCATGAGGATGCAGGTATGACGCGGACAGGCAATACCATCATCATAAATTGCGCAATGGGATCTTCATGCGAAGGAGCTATAATTGACATTCAAAATGAAAATATAACAGTAGAAATACTAAAAAAACAATGAAAAGGATGGAAATTATGTCGAAAAAAATGTTTGTACTGATCATGGTTTTACTAGCAATGACTTTTACCGCATCTTGTGGCAAGAAAAAAGTATATTCAGATGCCTCAGGCTCGCAGTTTGCCGATGATGAAGCTGCAAGAGCTGCTACTGAAAGAGCAAGACAAGATGCGCTTGCCAGGCAAAGAAGCATTGATGAACAAAGACTTAAAGATTTAGGATCAGCAAGAACAGGGACAGCAGGTGGTGGTATGACAGATCGTGAGTCTGTAGCCTCTATCACAAGAAGCAAATTTATTTCGGAAGATATTTATTTTGAATTTGACAGTGCAAGCCTTGTTCCCGAAGCACGCGAAGTCCTTAAACGAAAAGCAGAATGGATGAGGGCAAATCCTAATGTTTCTGTGATCATTGAAGGACATACGGACAGCCGTGGGACTGTTGAATACAATCTGGCTCTTGGGGAAAGAAGGGCTGTAAGTGCAATGTCTTTTCTTATCGATTTAGGGATTCAGTCCTCAAGAATCACTACAATAAGTTACGGGAAAGAAAGACCAATTGATCCTGGCAGTAATGAGGCAGCCTGGGCCAGGAACCGCAGGGCGCATTTCGAGATTAAAAAATAGCTTCTGACATAGGAGATTGTGCGAATATTCACACGGTTGTTTGGACTATAGAGCTGTATGTCTTTGTGCATGGTTACGCTCCTGCAGTCCATATGCCTTTGCATAGCAGATATTAAATTTTTCTGTTATAAAGCCTGAGGCTGTTTGTAACGACTGTTATGCTGCTGAATGCCATTGCAAGGGCAGCAAGAATAGGATGAAGCTGCCTGAGGATTCCTGGAAGCGATTCGAATGGATATAATATTCCTGCTGCAACAGGTATCAATGCGATATTATAGAAAAAAGCCCAGAACAGGTTCTGTCTTATTGTTTTCATTGTGAGCCTGCTGATCTTGATGGCAAGGGGGATTCCTGCAAGGCTTCCTCCTGATAGAATTATATCTCCTGTTTCTATTGCCACATCTGTTCCTGTTCCCATTGCAAATCCGACATCTGCCTGTGCAAGGGCAGGGGCGTCATTGATGCCGTCTCCTGCCATGCCGGTTTTTTCGCCTTTTTGCTGATATGTTTTGACAACTGAAGCTTTTTCTTCTGGTCTTACCCCTGCAACTACTTCATCAATGTTGACCATGTCTGCAATTTTCTGCGCAGTCAAAATATTGTCGCCGGTAAGCATTATGATTCTTAATTTAAGATGATGGAGCTCTTCAATCGCACCTTTTGATTCAGGTTTTAATATATCCGATACACCAATAAGACCCAAAGCCTGATCATCGGCCGAGACTATAATGACGGTATTTCCTGTCGATTGAAGTTCTCTGATCTTTGTTTTTTCAGATTCTGAAAGTTTCGTGGTTTCAGAAAACCAGTCAGGTTTTCCTGCTTTAATCAGTTTCCCGTCTATTATTCCATCTACCCCCGATCCGCCGGTTGCTCTGAATCGCTCAGGCTTCTTCAGGACAAGTTCCTGCCTTAAGGCTTCGTGTACAATGGCTTTTCCTACAGGGTGTTCAGAACCTCTTTCTACAGAAGCAGCAAGGGTTAGAAGGTCTTGAGGGGTATTCTCACTGCCTGTCAATGGAATGATTGCAGTTACTGTTGGTTTCCCCTGGGTTATGGTTCCAGTCTTGTCAAGGATGATAGTAGTGATTCTGGTTGCTGTTTCGAGAGCCTCGCTGTTTTTAAAGAGAATTCCTTTTTCAGCGCCTTTTCCTGTACCTGCCATTATGGCAGTAGGTGTTGCCAGTCCCAGGGCACATGGGCAGGCAATCACAAGTACTGCCACCATCCTTATCATTGCAGGTACAAACTCTCCGGTTGCTGCCCACCATAGAAAAAATGTGACTATTGCTATTGCAATTATTGAAGGAACAAAAACAGCGGCAATCCTGTCTGCAAGTGCCTGGATAGGAGCCTTACTGCCTTGTGCCTGCTCTACAAGCCTAATGATCTGGGCAAGAGCTGTGGCTTTGCCAACACGGGTTGCCCTGAAAGTAAGAAGTCCATGTCCATTGATCGTACCGCCTGTAACAAAAGCCCCTGTGGTTTTATCAACAGGCATGGGCTCACCGCTTAGCATTGATTCATCTACTGTGGAATCTCCTTCCAGAATAACTCCGTCAACAGGAATGCGTTCTCCAGGGCGAACCAGTAAAATATCCCCGACCTGGACATTATCAATTGGAATCTTGCTTTCGTTTTTGTTTACAATTACTGTAGCAGTTGAAGGTCTTAGGCCTATCAGCTTTCTTATTGCTCCGCCTGTCTTTCCCTTGGTTCTGGATTCCAGCATCTTGCCCAGCTTGATCAATGTGATTATGACAGCAGATGTTTCAAAATAAACATGGTCTCCCAATTCAGGGGAAAAAAGAAGAGCAAGTGAATAAAAATAGGCAACACTTGAACCAAGAGCCACAAGGACATCCATATTAGCGCTGTGGTTTCTTATGCTCTTTATCCCGCCAACATAATAATCCCATCCAGTGTAAAACTGAACAGGAGTGGCCATCAGGCAAAAAAGCCAGTTTACCCATTGAGCATTGCTCCAGTTGCCTAAAAGATGGAAGTCTCTGGCCATGCTGAAGAGAAAAAGAGGTAGGGCAAAAAAAACACCTGTGACAAATTTCTGGGTCTGGTTTTTAATTTCAGCATTTCTTGCAGCCTGTTCAGCGTCTTCAAGAGGTTCATGGGAGTCGGATGGGAAAATTGCCTTGAACCCTGCTTTTTCTATTGCTTTTGCCATGTCGTCAAGGCTTGATAGCCCCGGGTCGTATTCTACTGAAACGCGTTCAGTCGCAAAATTAACCGATGCTTTCAAAACTCCAGGTACCTTGCGGCTCAATGTGCGCTCTATACTCATTGCACAGTTTGCGCAGGTCATGCCTGTTACAGGAAACTCGGCTCTGGTCGTTTTAGACAAGGGATGCCTTTCTCTGAATTATATTGAAGGGTAATTGATGTCTTTTAAAATTTCCTTTATCTTGTCTATTGATAAAGGCTGCTTCCATTCAACTTCAATCTGTTTAGTTGCAGGGTCTCCTTCAACTTTAACTATCCCCTCTATCTCGCCAAGCTCATTTTTGATTGACATGACACAGTGGTTACATGAAATATTTGGTATTGTGAATATTTGTTTTCCCATCATTCTATCCTTTCATGATGTTTGTTAAGGGCAGAGTTTTTCAAGGTTTTCTCTGGCAAAATCAATCGAAGGATCGAGTGAAAGCGCAATCTGATAGAAATGAACAGCTTCGTCGACCCTTCCCATCTCCCTGTAATTTGATCCAATATTGGCGTAATCAATTGCTGATCCTGGATTTAACTGAATCGCCTTCTCAAAACTCTTTATGGCTTTTCCATGTTCTTTCAGTTTATAAAGGCAGAATCCCATAAGATTATGAATATCAGTACGTTCCGGATCAAGAGTTTCGCCTTTTTCAAGAACTGCAACCGCTTCTTCATACTTTCCCATTTCTTTGAGACATACCCCAATATATGAATAAATACTTGGGATGTCTTCATTCAGGGGAGAAAGATCTAAAGCCTTGTTCAAATGATAAACAGCTTTTTTATGATCATTCAGAGAAAGATATGAAGCTCCCAGATAAAACTGAAGATAATATTTATCTGGCAGAATGCAATCCATTTTTGTCAGCTCTGCTATGGCTTTTTCAGGCAACTGGGTTTCTGTAAGGATTTTTGCAGAAAACATTCCAACGCTTGTCCCAAGTGCTCTCTCCCTGAAATGTGCTCCAGGTATGATCGTATAAAATGCAGGAATATCGAGTCCAGAGTGCTTTGTGTTGATGACTATGACATCAAGATCTTTTCTGGAAAGAGCGGAAATGCAGTTTTCAATTTCGATTTTTATGTTGTCATTTGAGAGGTTTGGAAGAGATGATATCGGAACAATTGTGTCTGGTTTCATGATAAAATCGGCCTGGTCTAGACTGCTGAATTTAGGGAGTCCGCTTGCTTCATAATTAGAACCTGAATTAAAATCGCCTGCAAGCTGTGCAACTTCAGTAAGGGCTCTGCTGAAGGCTTTCTGAGGACAAGGGGTGGTTCCTGCAGTCCACACTATCTCGCTTTTATGTGGGAATGTGGAGGGATCATAAGCAAGTATGCCTACAGTAGGAATTCCAGTGTCGAGTGAAAAATCAGAGATGAAAAGCCGGACCCCTGTTTTCTGGTATTTCTGAAGCATTTCCCTTACCATGAAATCGGTTGCAGAATCAGGGGATATGGCAGGAATCCTTAACTTCTTATGACTTATAATGGAAGACACATGTCTTTCAACTATCTCACAAATTCCCTGACTGAGGGCCTCTTCCACGCAATTGCCGGCAGATGGACCGTTATATTCATTTATTGTAAAAAACCAGTTAAACGGAACAAGAACTTCTTCCTGCCTTGTAAGATTGTATCCCCATGTCCATTTCAGGGGAAGATTTTCAAAGAATTTTTTTGTAATCCCAAGTTCACCTGAGTCATCATGCACAGATTTCGCTATCATTTCAAAGGAAATAGTCCTGTCTTTGAGATTTTTTTTGGTTTCGGTTATAAAATTATCCTGGTTATTGCAGAAACTGAAGAAGCTGAATCTTTCGGCAAGCTCCATTACTGCACTTGCTTCAGATTGAGAGGCGGTTGCCCCTTTGCCCATTTGTTTCCTGGTTTTTGTAACTGCTCTTGCGTCTTTTCCGCAGTAGCTAAGAAACACCGGAATGCCAAGCCGTCCGTTATCAATCCGTGTTGTTTTTTCAAGAATATCAAGATCGATTTGTCTGAATTTTTCCTTGATCCTCCTGACAGTTTCTTCAGGCTGTAAAATCTTGTCCTGATCGAGTGTATAGCGTTTGAAAGCATCCTGTAAGACCACCTTATGAGTCATTCTTTTCCTCCAAATTCCTTTATTCCGACTGTTTCAATTACTTGACGTAAATCTTTTGTTTTGTTAAACATCAAATATGTGGGGATGTAGCTCAGATGGGAGAGCGTGGCGTTCGCAATGCTAAGGCCAGGGGTTCGATTCCCCTCATCTCCACTTAAAAGTAGATTCCTATAAAGCATATTTTTAATTTGGTGTTTTCCTAAAAAGCCGTTTCAACTGTTAATTCCGTATCAGACAGGGGGGCCGGTGTCGACTGTTTTTATTTTGATATTTCCGGATAGCGTCCCGATTCTTATCGATATGGCGTTTCTGATGAATTTTCGAGTTATTACAAAGCCGCCGAATTTTTATGCTCTATTGTAATCCTAAATAAGCAAGGTCGTCAAACATCAATTGATTTACATGGACAAAAAAGCATTTTGTTTTTTTAAGACTCATCTTGACCCGGCATAGGATGGGGATAGGGGAAAGATGATTGATCTTCACTGTCATATTCTTCCTGGAATTGACGATGGTCCAGACCTCTTTGAAGAAAGCCTCTATATGGCAAGGAAGGCCTTTTCAGATGGCGTTCTTTCCGTTGCTGCAACTCCGCACAACCTGAACGGTGTTTACATAAACATTTTTGAGAAAATCTCTGGTTCCGTAGAAAATCTGCAGAAGATGTTTAATGCTTACAGGGTTAATATAAAATTATTTCCGGGCTCTGAAGAATATTTCAGGCCAGGCCTTGCCCATAGACTCATGTCAGGTGAATCTTCGACTTTAAACAATACCGGGCGTTATGTTCTTGTAGAATTTCCATTTGAATCTTTTCCATCAGAAGCAAAAGATGAATTCTTTCAGTTGAAACTGAAAGGGATCACCCCCATTGTTGCTCATCCTGAAAGAAACACAACGATACAAAACAAGATTGAGCTTGTATCAGAGCTAATATCAGCAGGTGCAATGATGCAGATAACGGCAATGAGCATCACGGGTGAACTTGGAGAAGCTGCCAAGTCCTGCTCTCATTTGATGCTTGAAAACAGGATGGCTCATATAATAGCTTCTGATGCCCATTCGGCGGATTTCCGTACTCCTGTCTTGTCTCATGCAGTGGATGTTGCAGCAGGTATTCTTAAAAGCAGGCAGGAGGCAATCGCCATGGTTTCTGAAGCCCCTGATGCTGTTCTGAAAGGCTTGCCGGTATGTATTCCTGAACACAGGAATGTCCGGAAAAAAAAGTGGTGGTCTTTTCCATAGTCATTATGACGGGCCCTTATAGATTAATCTAGGGGTTTCCATCATGACAGTTGTATCTGGTGGCACTGATTCCGTAATCCATACATTCCCCCCGATTACTGATCTTGCTCCTATTACAGTATTTCCCCCTAAAATGGTTGCTCCTGAATAAATGATTACATCATCTTCTATGGTTGGATGGCGTTTTTTGCCTCTGAGCTTCTCTCCGGCATTTTTAGGAAGAGATAATGCTCCTAAGGTCACACCCTGATATATTCTTACATTCTTTCCAATTAATGTTGTCTCTCCAATTACAACCCCTGTTCCATGGTCAATCACAAAGCTTTCATCAATTTGTGCACCAGGATGAATGTCGATCCCTGTAACGCTGTGAGCATGTTCTGTCATGATCCTGGGAAGCAGAGGAACATTTAGTTCAAAAAGTCTGTGAGCTACCCTGTAAACACTTAAGGCATAAACACCAGGATAGCTGAATATGATTTCATCATGGCTCTTGGCCGCAGGGTCACCTTCATAGGCAGCTCTTATATCTGTTCCAAGAACTCGTCTTATGAATGGAATGGATTCCAGAACTTCCAGGGCAATCCTATAACCGCGTTCCCCGCAGTCGCTGCACGAAAGATCATATCTCAAACAGTCGTGGCGGATGCTGTGAGTAATCTGTTCTGCCAGCATATCAAACAAATTGGTTACAGCCTGTCCCATTGTGTATTTGAGGTTTACAGGGTCGACTTTTTCCCTGCTGAAATATCCCGGGAAAAGAATTTCTCTGAGTTTATTTATTATATCAACCACGTATCCTTCAGAAGGAATCGGATCATGATCTATATGTGTGTAGCAGTCCTTGTTGCTGCAGCTTGAAATGATTGAATCAGCCAGCTCAGGCACAAGACTTCTGTACTTATGGTAAGATGCTACGTCAGATCTGCAGATATTTTCATCATCAATGTTCATGGAATATCCTTTTTTTATTCGGCGACGACAAAAGCTTCTCTGAAACCGTTTGAAATCATCATCTTTTCTTGTTGAATGGCTTTTTCAAGATCAGAGCTGCTGGTGACCCTTACGCGGTAAAAAACCCCTTTGACATTTTCAAAAATTTGAATGTGTGCGTTTTGATATGTTTTTTCAAGATTTGCTCTTAGTCTTTCAGCATTGGCTCTTTCACGGAAGGCGCCAACCTGGATCGTAAAATTGCCTTTGTAATAAAAATCTGGTGTATCGGCATTGATTCCGGAAGAATCGGTCATACCTATTGCAACAATTTCCACAGGAGCGGTTCCCGGTCTGACTATGTCAAGTTTTTTAGCACAGGCATAGGATAGATCGATTATCCTGCCAGCAACAAAAGGTCCTCTATCATTAATCCGAATTTCCATCTCTCTGTTATTGTTAAGGTTTTTAACCCTTACTATGGTTCCGAGTGGGAGGGTTTTGTGTGCTGCCGATTCTGCGTACATATCATAGATTTCGCCATTTGAGGTTCTTTTACCGTGAAAATCTTCCCCGTACCATGAGGCCAGGCCAGACTCCATGAATCCTCTTGCATGTGGCAAGGGCTGGTACCACTGGCCTAAGGCTTTATATGGTTTTACATGTGGCGGGGCAGCACTTGCAGGCGGTAAAGCTGCAACAGGCTTGGCTGGCGCAGAAGACGGCACTTTTTTGCTGCAACCATAAGCACCTGCAATCAGGTACACACATAAAATTGCTATAAAAAAGCTGGTTTTCATTTCTCAAGTGCAAGTTTCACTACATCAAGCATTTTATCTGTAAAGTGGAATTGAATGTTCTTCTGAATTATTTTTGAAATTTCCTCAAGATCTTTTTCATTCCATTTGGGCATAATAATGGTTTTGATTCCTGCACGGTGAGCTGCAAGTACTTTTTCCTTGATTCCTCCGACTGCCATCACCTGGCCTCTCAATGTAATTTCACCTGTCATTGCAAGGTCTTTACGAATAGGCTTGCCAGTGATAAGGGAAGTAAGTGCAGTAAGAATTGCCACACCTGCCGATGGCCCGTCTTTCGGGATGGATCCGGCAGGAACATGGATGTGAATATCGTGTTTTTCAAAATAATCCTGAGGTATTCCCATAGTTGCAGAATTTGACCTTATAAAACTAAGGGCTGCAGAAGCTGATTCTTTCATGACATCCCCTAGCTGACCTGTGAGGGTAAGGTTCTTTCCGCCTTTCATGGCAGTTGCCTCTATGAACAGTATGTCTCCGCCATTTGGAGTCCAGGCCAGTCCAATTGCCACTCCTGGGGTGGACACCCTTGTGCGGGTTTCTATTTGAATCTTTACATGACCAAGATATTTTGAAATATTGTTTATATTAATATAAGGCGAAAAAGCCTCTCCTTCTGCTACCTTGCTGGCAACTCCCCTGCAGATAGTGGCAATTTCTCTTTCCAGATTCCTCAGACCTGCTTCACGTGTATATCCTGAAATTATGTGTCTTATGGCTCCTCTGGAAAAAATTATCTGATCAGCCTTTAGTCCGTGAGCATTTCTCTGTCTGGGGATAAGATATTTGTTAGCTATTTTTATTTTATCATCTTCTGTGTAACCCAGTAAATTAATGACTTCCATCCTGTCTCTGAGTGCTGCCGGTATAGTATCAAGAATGTTTGCAGTTGTTATGAACATGACATTCGACAGATCGAAAGGGACATCCAGATAATGATCAGAAAATGAGAAATTCTGTTCAGGGTCAAGTACTTCAAGAAGGGCGGAGGAAGGATCACCTCTGAAGTCGTTTCCGACTTTGTCTATTTCATCCAGCATGAATACAGGATTATTAGAGCCAGCTCTTCTTATTCCCTGTATTATTCTTCCGGGCAAGGCTCCTACATAGGTTCTGCGGTGGCCTCTTATTTCTGCCTCATCCCTTACACCACCTAAGGATATCCTGTGAAACTGTCTTCCAAGAGCCCTTGCAATGGAATTTCCGAGGGATGTTTTGCCTGTTCCTGGGGGGCCAGCAAAACATAGAATTGGGCCTTTTGAGTCAGGTTTGAGTTTTCTTACCGCAAGATACTCAATTATCCTTGTTTTTGCCTTTTCAAGGCCGAAATGGTCTTCATCCAGAACCTTTCTGGCTTTTTTAATGTCAAGATTATCAGGGGTGCTGTCATGCCATGGGAGGGATGTCAGCCAGTCTAGATAAGTTGAAGCTACTGTATATTCGGCAGATGAAGGATGCATGCGGGACAACCTGTTAAGTTCACGATCTGCTTCTTTCCTGGCTTCATCAGGGAGATTTTTCCCCTGTATCTTTTTCCTGTAATCATCAATTTCTACGGATGAATCTTCTTTTTCTCCAAGTTCTTCCTTGATTGCCTTGAGTTGCTGACGAAGGTAATATTCTCTCTGGGTTTTATCAATATCACCCTTAACCTGTGTCTGAATCTTGTTCCCAAGTTCTAATATTTCAAGCTGGTGATTAGTCATTCTTGTAATTTCTTTGAGCCTTGCCTTTGTATCAACCAATTCCAGTATCTTCTGTTTGTCTTCCGGCGTAGAATTTATGGTTGAGGCAATCATGTCTGCCAGTGTTCCAGGATCCTGGATGGATTTTGCCATCATCCCGATTTCAGGCGGAAGCCCCGGGGACAGCTCGGCAATTCTTGCAAACAGATTTACAAGGTTTGACATAAGTGCTTCTGTTTCAGTGTCTTTTTCCTCCGATTCATTAATCAGTTCAACACGCGCCTGTAAAAACTGCTTTGAGTCTAAAAACTCGATGACTCTGAAACGGCTCAAGCCCTGAACCAGAAGCTGTGCCCTGTTATCCTGGGTCTTGGCCATTTTTAAAATCAAGGCACTGGTACCGATACCATACAGGTCTTCCTGAGGAATTGCCGCTTCTTTGGAGATTTTTTTCGAAACCACCAGTCCAATCAGGCGATCATTTGCCATTGCTTCGTCTACAAGTTTGACAGATTCACCCTGCATTACAATAAGGGGTAAAACCATTTTAGGGAAAAGGACTGCATCAAAAAGCGGCAGAATGGAAAGAACCTCTGGTTTATTTTCATTTGTGTTTTCATCAGGCTGTTGCGGTTCTGACATTGTTACCTCCAAATGGATAATTATAATTCACTGCAATTGATTATTCCATAGGTTATTCATCTGATATAGGTATTTTATAGACCATGCCAACAGGCAGTTTTAAGAGTCTTATATTGAGAAAACCATTTAAATAGGAAGCACTTACAAATTCCGGGTCAATGGGTGAAGGAAGGAAAAGCATTCTTTCGAAAGAACCGTATTGAATTTCAGCCAGTTTGTAATTAGCATTGGGCACGGGAGAAATCTCTGATCTTTTTCCGGATATCCTGACAGCCTTGTTGTTAATTTCTACTTCAAGATTTTCCTTTTCAACCCCTGCAATTTCGGCTCTTATTAAAATATCTTCAGGAGTTTCGTAAATATCCATCTGGGGATTCCATGTCCGGTTACGAAATGTTAAACTCTGATTCATGGATCGAAACATGTCACGGATGGATTTTTCAAAACCGGAGTTCGATGTTTCAAAATTGCTTCCAAATTTAATCTTGATGGATTCCATTTTCGACTCCTTCATGCTTATGCTGTTAAATTCCAGTAACTCCTCGGGCAGTTTAGACTGAAGGCAGTTAGTCTTTGAACACAGATATTAGAATTCCTTTTCAGGCCTTCATCGTCTTTGTGCGTTCCTTAAATCCATCTGCCTGAGTGATTAATATTGTAAAATCTAACACTCAACTTGTAATTTGTAAAGACAGGTTTTTATTGACATAAAAAGAAATGAGAATTAGAAATTCTGTATCAAAAATTACGAAATATGAATTGAGAATCTGGGGCTGACCTATGTGTCTGCCCTTGGGGGCTGCGAGGTAAAAATGAATCTGAGCGAAATTTGTCCCATTGAAAAATGGATGCAATTTGAAAAAAATATTCATGAAACAACTGGATTTGATACCAATGTCTTTAACACCGACGGGATTAGGATATCAGGCTATAAAGAATGGGTAAATCGACTCTGTCCTGCAATAAAAGCAATCGACAGGGGACAGAGCTATATCTGCGCTGTTGCCCACATGAATCTGGCTGCACAGGCAAAGCAGACCAGAAAGCCTGTTGCTGAGGAATGTGATGCAGGCTTGATCAAGATAGTGATTCCCATTTTCATTAAGGATGAATTTGCAGGTGCTGTTGGAGCGTGCGGGCTCCTATTTGAAGACAACGAAGTCGATTCTTTCCTTATCAATAAGATAACTGACATGGAAGAGGACATCATAGAGAATCTTTCTAAAGGCATAGGGACAATTTCCAGACAGAAAACACTTGATTTTATAAGATATATCCAGGAAGAGCTGAACAGAATTATTTCGCAGGCCTGATGGTGAAAAATGTGAAAAAGTCCGCTAAACAAGTACTGGTGATAGGAGGTGGCATAACTGGTCTTAGTGCTGCCATTGATCTTGCCCGGTTGGGTATAGGGGTTGTCATAGCTGAAAAATCCAATTCTCTGGGAGGCCATGCAGCTAAGCTTTCCTGCAAGGCCACCGACAGATGCGTTTCTTGCGGAGCCTGCATAGTAGAACAAAAAATAGAGACAGTAACCTCCAGCTCCGCTATTCAAATACATCTCAATACGACTGTCGAAAAAGTCAGCCGTAATGGACATTTTGAAATTAAACTGAAAAAGGATTTGGAATTGCAGGATTCATGCGATGTAAAAGCAGATGCAATTCTTCTCGCATATGGATTTACCCCTTTCAAACCGGTAAAAAAACCTTATGGATATGACATATTTAAAAATGTGATAACTTCACTCGAACTCGACCTTCAGCTTCGGAATACAGGCAGGGCTGTGAGACCATCTGATGAAGCATTTCCCAAGAAACCGGCTTTTATCCAGTGTGTTGGAAGCAGAGATTCAGGTATTGGGAATCTGTGGTGCTCAAAAATCTGCTGCGGTGCTTCGCTCAGAGCTGCAAGACTTATACTTCATCGTCAGCCGGAAACGGAAATCTCTTTTTATTATATTGATGTCCAGACTTTCGGAAAAAATTTTCAGAAATATTATTCTGATACAAAAAAACAAATCCGTTTGATAAGGGCAATTCCTGCAGACATTGTTAAAACAGAACAGGAGTGTTTAAAGCTTTCTTATTTTGACACTGATTCTCAGGCTTATAATGAAAATATTCACGATTTGGTGATATTGTCCATAGGGATCGAGCCGTCTGATGAAAAAGCCGTCCTTGGGGCAGCAATGGAAATCAACCTGGAAAACAAGGGCGGTTTTCTGGGCAGAGACTTTCTTCCCGGAGGCATTTTTGCAGCAGGCACAGCCCTTGAACCAATGAGCATAGCGGAATCGGTTGCAAGTGCTGGCAGATCTGCCTGCGAAATACTTGCTTATCTTGAAAACAAGCCAGCCCTTTAAAGGGGATGGTATTGTAATAACACAAAATTCAGGTGGTTTTTTAAAAAGCCAGCAAGAGCAGCATTCCGGTGCTTTAATGTAACGTCAAAGGTGATACCTTGAAAGAAAGAATTCTTTTGGCAGGAAACGGACAAATTGCAGCAAGAATTGCTGAGGCACTTCTTTTGAAAGAGCTTCCTGTGGTTCTTGTAACTCCTGATCCGTCTTTTTCAGCTTTTTTCAAGCCGGTAATGGACAACAAAAACGCTCATCTATTAAAAGCTTTCACTGAAACATTTTTCATCCATTGCGGGGGCTATGCAGGGAATTTTGAGGCAATTCTAAAACGTCATGACGAAACAATATCTCTCGATTGTTCTTTTATTGTGATTGCCGAAGAGAATCATTTAAGACCTAATTTTCCACTCTACGGACTTACCCAGGCGCCTCATGTCATCTCCATCTCGGATCTGAAGAAAGGAATTAATCCAACTGCATCATCAGTCACTTCTTATTCTTCCGTAAAAACCGCAGTGTTTCTGACAGGACTTGTTGAAGAAAGCTATCCCGAAACGACTGAGGCCGTGATGAAGGAAAGTCTGAAACTTCAATCAGAAATGGGTATTAAATCTTATATTCTTACCAGAAACTTAAAAGTCGGATCAGACAATCTGGAAGCCTTGTACAGAAAGACAAGAGATGCCGGTGTTGTCTATGTAAAGTTTACCGATATGCTTCCTGATTGCAAACAAGAGGATAAAAGAGTAGTAATATCCTTTATCGATGAAATCACAAGAAAGCCTTTTTCCATAACGGCGGACCTGACGATTGTGGACGAAGCCATTCAGCCGTCGGCGTATCTTAAGGATTTATCACGAATTTTAAAACTTAATACTGATGAAGAAGGATTCATTCAGTCTGATAATGTCCACAGGCTTAGTGTGTTTACAAACAGGAAAGGAATTCTTGCTTCTGGCGGCTCACGTGCAGTCCTTCTGCCTTCTGCCTGGACTGACGAAGTAAATGAAACACTGGTCACCATTTTTTCTTTGATGAATAACGCATTCACTACAAATGAAAATAAGGCAATGATTAATAAAGGTGATTGTGTAAAATGTCTGACCTGTTTGAGGCTTTGTCCTTACAATGCGGTAATGCTCAATACAAGACCCGAAGTTGTGCCGGAATCTTGCGAGCGCTGCGGCATATGCTCTGCAGAATGCCCTGGAAAAGCCATTGTCATAGAAGATCTGGAAGTTTCTGCTGTTTCAAAAAGCTTTGATGTTTTGCCGGAAATCTCAGGAGAGAGCTCTCCTTTTCTTATAGCTTTTTGCTGCAGCAGATCTGCAGGACGTGCAAAAGAGCTTGCACGGCTTTCCGGCTTCAAGCTTCCTGAAAGACTTTCTGTAGTTGAAGTTCCATGCTCCGGAAGCATATCCCAGGAATATATTCTTTCTGCCTTTCAGAAAAAGGCAGACGGAGTCCTTATATTCACATGCCATAAGGGCAATTGTCATTCAGAACGCGGAAATATTCTTGCCTTGCAGCGTGCCGTGCAGTTCAAAGTCATTTTAAAACGAGTAGGAATAGATCCGGCAAGGCTTTTGCTGAAGACCATTGCAGCCAACATGGCCTCAGAATTTGCAGACACTGTCAGTAGTTTTGAAAAACAGATACATGCAGAAATTGATAAAGCAAAGGTAGTGAAAACTTCCTGAACTTTAATGACGAAAGTGGATAATATCATGACTAACCCTGAATGTGTAAATATGAATTCATTGAATCATGATCTTTTTAAATCATGGCCATTTGATCATGACCATTGCCTTACCTGTGCAATATGCTCAGGCTCGTGTCCGGTATCCGGTGTTGACGGGTTTGATCCAAGAAAAATCGTCAGGATGGTTTCACTTGGATTAAGAGATGAGCTTGTCGAATCACGCTGGCCCTGGATTTGTACGATGTGCGGGAAATGCGAGCATGTTTGCCCCGTGAGCATTCACATAACTGATCTTATTAGAAGAATCCGCTCTCTCAGAGATACTGACAAGGTTCCCGGAATTCTTTTCAAGGGTCTAGATGCTGCTCTTAAGACTGGAAACAACCTCGGACTTCCGAAGGAAGATTTTGTATTCATACTTGAAGATGTTGCAGAAGAAATTGCACAGGAGCCAGGTTTCGAAGATTTCAAGCTCTGTGTTGACAAGGAAGGTGCAAACATCCTTACTACAATACATAACAAGCTGGTAAATACACATTCAGAAGATCTCAAGCACTGGTGGAAAATATTTCATGCTGCAGGCGAGGACTGGACGATTCCGTCCGAGAACTGGGAAGGTACAAACTGGGGAATGTTCACAGGAGACGATGAGGCCTTGAAAATAATGGCAGGAAGGGTTGCTGAAAACATGAAAAGACTTCAGGCAAAAAACCTCTTGTGGCCTGAATGAGGGCATGCATATCTTGCGACCAGGTCTGGTCTTGAAAAATGGTATCCTGAATCCTTGAAGTCTTTTGGAACCTATACTGTATTTGATCTTTTAATATCTTATATCCGGGAAGGAAGAATCCACCTGGACAGATCGCTGTTCAGCAATACTCTTGCAGTCTATCATGACCCATGCAACTACGGAAGGAAGGCCGAGAGAATTTTTGGGCATGGCTTCTATGATGAACCCCGATGGATCATGAGTCAGTGCATGGAAAACTGGGTCGATCTTTATCCGACAAGACAGTTCCAGTACTGTTGTGGAGGCGGGGGTGGTACTTTAACTACAGGCTACAACACTGAACGTGTTTTTTATGGAAGAAAAAAAATTGAGCAGATTCAGGCAGCAGGGGCATCCATGATAGTAGTCCCTTGTCACAGTTGCCACGGCCAGTTGAATGCCATAAAAGCCGAATACAATATGGATCATTTAGTCGTTAAGTATTTGTGGGAGCTTGTTGCAGACTGCCTCATAACAGGTGGATAGGCTGAAGACTATCAGGTGTAAGAGTCTTCAGCCCTCAGCCTACTTTGCGAGTTTTTTGATTAAAGAATCCGTCAACTCATGATTATCTTCCTTTAAAAAAGGAATCAATTCCGAAGCAACATCCTTGAGGGATTTTATTTTATTTTCCCTCATTATGCCCTGTATTTTTTCAACTCCCATTTCAATGAGCCTCAATCCTTCTGCTATATTGATTATGTCTTGTTTTTCCATACTTAAGTCTCCTTTTTCTGATTTGCCTGAAAAGCCATGAGTGAAGAATTTTCGTCACTCAATCTTTATACACGGGTTTTAAATATTGCAATCAAAATTCTCCTTTGTTATCTTGAGTGGTAATTTCAAAGAGCATCTTTTTACTGGCACATCAAGCATCAGGGTAATATAAAATGAAAGAATCACCTTTTACAAATATAAAATCGGGTTACAATCGATTCATTGACTGGATACTAAAAGGCACCCATCAGCATTTTACCTGTTATCTTCCACAGCGGATAGGCTTTATTGTAAACGGGTTTTTAAAACTGTTTTATTCCGGTGTTAACCTTCATCCTGAACAGATAAAAGCCCTTAAACTGCTTCCTGAAGATGCAATAATCGTTTATATCCATAAAAACAAAAGTTATTTTGAATGGTTGTTTTATTTCACACGTTTCAAGCAGGAAAAACTCAAAATTCCTGTAATAGGGTTTGACTACAGATTGTTCATCTGGCAGCCGCTTATGCGTATAGTCAGGATTTTAGTTTCCAATATAGACTATTTTCTGCGTCATTTCAAACTCCCAAGTCCATATGATTCAGGATACATCCACAAAGAGCTCGCTGATGGATCATCAGCACTTATTTCTCTCTTGGAAGACAATGGCTTATATCAGAGATTTGTAAAGGCAAAGAGAGATCCGATCCAGCACCTTGTAGAAATTCAGCAGAAAACTGAAAAACCGATCATTTTAGTTCCTCTTGTAATGTTTTTCAGCAAATTTCCGGATAGATCAACTTCCAGCCTGATAGACATGCTGTTCGGCACGGAAATCAACCCAGGAAGGATAAGAAGACTCATTGCTCTGTTCAAGAATCCTGGAAAGATATTTGTTGAAGTGTCAGAACCTCTCAATTTAAAGGTTTTTTTGAATCAACCGGCAAACCATGAAAAAACTTCTCAGGACATTTCTCTTGTCCTGCGAAAACAGTTGGTTCTTCAAATAAATCGACATCGGATAAGCACAATTGGGCCTATTTTAAAATCCCACGACGAAGTTAAAGAGTCCATTTTAACTAATGAGCGTCTGAGAAATTTTATGGAGCATCATGCCGAGGCCAAAAACATACCAATATCCAAAATCCACAAACAGGCCATTGAAAATATAGATGAAATTGCTGCAAAATATAATCCGTCCATAATAAAGCTTGCAGCCAAGATTGTTCACTGGATTATCAGTACAATTTTTGATGGAATTGCACTGGATGCAGACGGGCTGAACAGGATTAAAACAGAATCTCAAAAAGGACCTATCATTTTTATTCCATGTCACAAGAGTCATGTTGATTATCTCATATTGTCTTATTTGATGCATATGAACAACATGCCATGTCCTCTGGTTGCAGCAGGCAAAAACCTGTCTTTCTGGCCGATAGGACCGCTTTTCAGAGGCTGCGGAGCATTTTTCATAAGAAGATCCTTTAAGGGAGCTGTTATGTATTCCAAAGTCTTTGCCGAGTATATCTTCAAACTTCTCGATGAAGGATTCAACATAGAATTTTTTATAGAAGGTGGAAGGAGCAGAACAGGGAAACTTATCTTGCCAAAGCTTGGCTTTCTGTCAATCCTTCTTGATTCCTATAAAAACGGTGCATGTAAGGACCTGATATTTGTTCCCATATATGTCGGCTATGACAGGGTGCTTGAAGAAAGTTCATATCTGCATGAACTAGAAGGCGGCCAAAAAAAACCGGAAAATTTCATGCAGGTAATAACGGCAAGAAAACTCCTGAAAAAACGCTATGGCAGAATCTACATAAATTTTCATGAACCCATATCACTGAATGCTCTTCAGGTGCAAAACGGCTTATATATCAAGGATATGACGCCCAAACAAAACAATGAACTCTGCCGTAATCTTGGATTCAGGATACTCAATGCAATTGACAGCATTTCAGTTGTTACTCCTCATGCACTGACTGCAGCAGCCTTGCTGAACATGTCTCAAAAAAGATTCACCTTCGATGATTTAATGACTGAAACAAATATTTATATTAACTATCTCTACGCAACTAAGGCAAAACTCGCAGACACTCTTTTATTGGACCACAACAATGCAATTCAGCAAGTACTCGATGGTTATGTGCATCGCAATTTTGTGGAACGTTTTTCAACAGAAGCCAAGAATGCATATTCCAAAATCGATTATAAGGTTGCTGTTAACAAAAGACCAATGCTGGAATATTATAAGAACAACTGTATCACATTTTTCATTCCTGCCGTGTTTACAGCTCTTGCAATCCTGGAAAAAGATGCTTTTCAGTTTTCTTCACCTGATGTTCAGTCGGAATATAGTTTTTTAAGACATTTTTTCAAGAATGAATTTGCCTATGATGTGGACAAGACACCGTATTACCATGTAAGAAAAACTCTCAAGGCTTTTATTGATGATGCTACCCTGATTCCTCATCCAACACTTCCAGATACTTACATAGTCACATCAGCAGGGTTTAAAAAATTAAGACTTTTTGCCAGATTCATAAAAACGTATTTTGAATCATATTGGGTAGTACTTAATTTTTTCATGAGATATCCTAAAAACACTGTCGATGCCAATGCGCGTGCCAAAAAAATACTTTCCAGGGGCATAAGGATGTATAAGCGTCGTGAAATAGAACACAAGGAAGCACTGTCTAAAATCAATTATAAAAATGCTGAAGACTTCTTTCTGACTCATGGGGTTACAGGATCAGAAGATAAAGAACAAATCGAGTTTTATGCAAATAACATTAAAAAATATCTCCGTATTCTGTCTTCACAGATTTAATCCATGAAAGCCATTATATTGTGTGCAGGACTCGGTGAGCGCCTTCTGCCCCATACAAGGTTAATCCCTAAACCGCTTTTTCCGATAAACGGAACACCTCTTCTGGATGTAACGATCTGTCGCCTCATCGGCGCTGGGTGTGAGTCCATCATGATAAACACCCATCATCTCAATAATCAAATAGAGTCTTTCGTTCAGGAAAAGTCATATCCGATAGCAGTTCAGACCAGGTTTGAAGAATGTATTCTGGATACAGGAGGAGCCATAAAAAATCTCAGGGAGTTCTGGGGCGCTGAGCCTGTCATGGTAATCAATGGTGACATCCTGACAGACATAAACATCAGTGAAGTCTATCTGTTCCACAGGAGTCACAGACATCCTGTAACCATCGTTCTTCAGGATTTTCCCCAGATTAATACTGTTTTGGTTGACTCAAACCAGAATGTCATGGATTTTGTTTCCGGTGCTTCCTTTGAGGAGCATCAAAAAACAAAACATGACTGCACTGGAATTCCATACAAAAGGCTTACCTTTACAGGCATCCATGTCATAAGCCCTGAAGTTCATGAATTCCTGCCCGCCGCAAATGCTTTCAGCATAATAGACTTTTATCGAACCCTCATCAAAGAAGGCAGAACTGTAAAGGCATTTATTCCCAAGAAGGCTTACTGGAAGGATATAGGCACTCCAGCACAGTATAAATCTGCGGTTCTGGATGAACTCATGCCAAAAGCTTTCAGGATGGCTTTTTCCTGTGAACCTTCCGGATTCTTTGCAACGGATCATTTGGCAGGGGATGGCTCGGACAGGCAGTGGTACAGGATTCAAGATCAAACTCACTCTCTCATTGTAGCAGATCACGGAATAAACACAAGCTCTGATCCATGCTGCGAGTTTAACTCCTATGTTTTAATAGGCAGACATCTATATGATAAGGGCATTGCAGTACCGAGAATTTATTTGGATGATTTTTTTTCCGGTCTTGCAATAATTGAAGATGTTGGTGATTCCCATCTTCAGTCCCTGGTGCTTAATGCCGGTGAAGATGAAGTGCTCATCTTGTACAAGATGGCAATACGCCTGATACTGGATATTTCAGTTAAAGGCTGCATCGGGTTTGACCCATCATGGACATACCAGACTCCGGTTTATGATAAAAAGATGATTCTCGAAAAAGAAGCCAGATATTTTACAGAAGCATACTTGAAAAAGTATTCAGGTGTTGAAACAGATTTTGATGAGTTAAGAGATGAATTTGATCTTATTGCTCAAAGGGCTCTTAATGGTGGAGTAACAGGGCTCATGCATCGCGATTTTCAATCCAGAAATATAATGGTTAAGGATGGAAGACTTTATGCAATTGATTTTCAGGGGGCAAGGTTTGGGCCGATTCAGTACGATCTTGCCTCTCTTCTCATAGATCCTTATGTTAATCTTTCATGCAAACTTCAGGATGAACTCCTTGAGTTCTGCATTCAAGAACTCTCTCGTGTTGTTTCTTTTGATAGAATGGAGTTTCTGAACTCTTATCAGTATTGCCGGATTACCAGAAATCTTCAGATTCTGGGAGCTTTTGGTTTTTTGACCCTGGTTAAGAAGAAACCTCATTTTAAGGCCTATATTCCGGTGGCTGTAAAGATGCTGCACCAGTCATTATCAAAACTTCCGCTCAAGGAGTTTCCCGAACTAAAAAATATAGTAGAGACCCATGATCCAGCGTCTCTGCAGACAATCCGGAATCCGGATTATTTAAGAAGCGATCAATTCAAAAAGGATTGTTTATGAGACTCTTTGACAGTCACTGCCATCTTGATGACAGTATATATGACAGTGACCTTTTAGAAGTCATCAGAAGAGCCAATGACGCTGGTGTGTCAGCCATGATGATAGCGGGTATTAATCTCAGGACATCTCTTAAGGCTGTGGACTTGGCGCAAACCCATGAAGGAGTATATGCTTCTGTGGGTTTTCATCCCCACGATGCCTCAGAGGCCAGTGAATCGAGTCTTGACAGGCTTCATGAACTTTCGTACAACCCCAAAGTTCTTGCATGGGGAGAAATAGGCCTGGACTTCAATCGCATGTACTCTCCTGCCAAAGACCAGGAAAAATGGCTCATAAGGCAACTTGAACTTGCAGATGACTTGAACCTTCCTGTGATTTTTCATGAAAGGGAAAGCAGGGGGAGACTTCTGACCATACTTAAAAAATATCACAGACAAATCGGAAACGGAGTGATTCACTGTTTCAGCGGAAATTCTGCTGAACTAAAAGAGTATCTTGATATAGGGTATTATATCGGCATTACAGGTATTGTGACCGTTAAAAGCCGTGGAGCTGATCTTAGAAAATTAGTCCTGCAAATTCCTCAAAACCGCATACTCATAGAAACAGATGCTCCTTATCTGACACCAGCTCCTGAAAAAAACCATACAAGAAGAAACGAGCCTGCCTTTGTGCGCTCGGTTCTTCTGAAACTTGCCGAGGTCCGCTCAGAAGATCCAGTTGAGCTGGCAGATGCAGTATGGAACAACACATGCAGTCTTTTTAACCTGCCTCAGGACAACAAAGCTTGAAAAATCTTTTGTTATTTTGAGGTTATCTGTGATAGGAAGACAGTAATGGGGCTGAATTCAACTTTTAATATTCTGATGTATTCTCATGACACATATGGCCTGGGCCATATCCGCCGAACAATGTCGATTGCGTCCCATCTGGCCTGTCCGGATGTAAATGTTCTGATATTGACCGGCTCTCCCATTGCAGGCCGCTTTTCTTTTCCGGACAGAATCGATTTTGTCCGGATCCCCGGCATGATCAAAAAAACAAATGATGAATACCTCCCCCTTTCGATCAGGATCAACCCTCAACATGCTATGGATATCCGCACCAACATTATTACGGCAACAGCACAGACATTCAAGCCAAACCTTATTATTGTTGACAAGGAGCCTTTGGGATTAAACAAGGAAATGCTTCCGGCCCTTCAATGGCTGCGAAGCTTCATGCCAAAGACCAGAACCATTCTTGGGCTAAGAGACATCATGGATGAGGCTGAAGTTGTCCGTAATGACTGGAATAAAAAAGATATTTATCAGATACTTGATGAACTTTACAGCGAAATCTGGATTTATGGCAACAAGGAACTCTATGACCCTGTTGAAGAGTATGAAATTCCTGATTCTGTAAGCAGTAAAATTCTTTTTACTGGATATATTCCGCGCAAGATGCCGGAAAAAAATGCGGTTAACAAAATCAGGAAAAAATATTCGATCAGGCCTGAGGAAAAGCTTGTCTTGGTTACTACAGGAGGTGGTGGAGATGGTTTTGCATTGATGCACAATTTCCTTAAAATGTTGGAAAGCTGCAATAATAGTCTCCCATTCAGGAGTATTCTCATAACCGGTCCTTTCATGCCAAACAATGAAAGAAAAGATATTTTTTCAAGATCAAGGAAGCTTGGCATCAGGGCATTAGAATTTTATGAAAAAATGGAAAATATGATGTCAGCAGCAGATCTTGTGGTCACCATGGGCGGATACAACACGATCTGCGAAATTCTTTCCCTTAAAACTATTTCACTTGTGATTCCAAGGGAAACCCCGAGAAAAGAACAGCTTATAAGGGCAAGGATTCTTCATGACCAGAGGCTGCTGGATTTTATCCCATGGAACTCGATGGAGCCCAAAGCCCTCCTGAACAACATCATGAACCTTCTCGATCACCCGGAACCTTATCGAAAAGCCATGGACCGCTTTAATTTGACTGGTCTTAAGGCAATGAGAGAAAGGCTGGATACTTTCAGGGCAGAGACTATTGACTAAGCCAGGTTTTTCTGTATTGGGAATGATTCTAAAGGGATACCCCAGAATCTCGGAAACCTTCATATTAAATGAAATTTCACTACTAGAAGAGATGGGGCTGAGCATTCATATTTTCTCCATGCGGCGTCCAAGAGAATCTTTTTCCCATGACATAGTAAAAAAGATAAAGGCCAGAGTTGACTATCTTCCTGAAACCTTTCTGGCCTCGCTGGCACTGCTGCTTCCACCTAATTTACTCCTTGCCGCAAAGAGTCCGGAATCATACAAGGCTGCTTTTACAACTGCTTGCAGGCGTTTTTTACGTTCAAAAAAAATGGCTACCTTGAAACATTTTTTACAGGCAGGTTATCTTGTTGAAAAGCTTCTCCCGGCAAGCAATGTCAGTCATTTTCATGCTCATTTTGCCCATTCCCCGGCATCAGTTGCATTTTTTGCCAGCCTTCTTTGCGGTATTCCCTTCAGTTTTACTGCTCATGCCAAAGATATCTACACATCAAATCCTGATCAGCTCGCTGAAAAAATGGACATGGCCTCATTTGTTGTCACATGCACTGAGTATAACAAGAACTATCTTTCAAGGATTACAAATGTATCAAAGACTTCTGTTTACCGTAT
The DNA here is from genome assembly GCA_037439445.1 of Desulfobacteraceae bacterium. Lineage (GTDB taxonomy): Bacteria > Desulfobacterota > Desulfobacteria > Desulfobacterales > Desulfatirhabdiaceae > JBBIWB01. The sequence continues at coordinate 51,998 of JBBIWB010000002.1, forward strand.
ATATCACGGTATTGACATTGAGCTCTTTTCAAACAGAAGTGTAAATATATCGCCAGGTCCGCCCTACAGGATTCTTACGGTATCGAGGTTGACTGCGAAAAAAGGACTTCCGACCGTTTTCAGGGCACTTGGGATTCTCAGGGACAAGGGGATCAGCTTTCATCATACTCTGATCGGAGATGGGGAAGACAGGAAAGAAATTCTGGAGCTTGTCAGGAGCCTTGAACTGGATTCCCATACAAGATGGCTTGGAACCTTGGCTCATGACGTGGTAATAGAAGAGTACCGCAACGCCGACATTTTTGTCATAGGCTGTGAGATTGCAGCTAACGGGGATCGAGACGGCATACCCAATGTCTGTGTTGAAAGTATGGCTATGGGAACACCTGTTGTTGCAACAAGGGTTTCAGCAATTCCGGAGCTGATTGAAAACGGGAAAACCGGCCTTCTTGTGGAACCGGCTAACCCTGCTGAAATGGCAACTGCAATTGAGAGGCTTCTGACAGACAAGGAATTAAGAAAAAACATCATACATTCTGCAAGGACCAGGGTTTGTAATGATTTTAACAATCGCAGTCTCATAAAAAATCTTGCAGCCCTTTATTCGGCAAGAGGGTTCAAATTTTATTCCCTTCAGTCTCTCTGAATTTCTTACACTACCCCGACATGGAATTGTTTTAGTGTGTAAAAAACTTATAGGTTGTCCGTATTTTTTACTGACATGGCCGAAGAGACGGGATAATAATTTATTGCTTATAATATTGAGATGGGTTAAATAACGTAAAACTGTATTCGTGATGACAACTCAACAGCTTTCCCACCACGTAATCCAGCAGGACCAATACCGGCAGTTCATTTTCAATTAACTTATACTATCTGTATGAATAATCTGCTGCCATCTTTATTATCTAAAACGCAGAGGAATTACACTTGAATTTCAAAGAATTAGGACTGACAGAAAAAACACTGAAAGCCACCATAGAACTTGGATTTGTTAAACCTACCCCTATTCAGGAAAAAATCATTCCTGAGATTCTAATAAATAACAGAGATATAGTTGGATTGGCTCAAACAGGAACCGGTAAAACAGCAGCTTACGGGCTTCCTATAACAGAAAGAATGGATATAAAAGGAAAGAAGGCTCAGGCATTGATTTTATGTCCTACAAGAGAACTTTGTCTTCAGATTACTCATGATATGAAGAACTTTTCTCATTATATTCCTGATTTTTCAGTGACTTCCTTATATGGCGGGGCTGGAATTGTTGATCAGATAAACGACATCAGAAAAGGTACACATGTTATTGTTGCAACTCCAGGCCGTCTTCTTGATCTTATAAACCGTAAGGTTGCCAACATCAGCTCAATCAGCTATCTTGTGCTGGATGAAGCAGACATCATGTTGAACATGGGTTTCAAGGAAGATCTTGACGCAATTCTGTCATCAACCCCACAGGAAAAACGGATTCTTCTTTTTTCTGCAACAATGCCTGCGGAGGTTGCTAAAATAGCCGCTGCTTATATGAAGAATCAGATCGAGATAATTGTTGGGGAAAAAAATTCATGCCCATCAAGCTTGGAACACAGGTACTTTATGGTGCATGCAAAAGACAAGTATCTGGCATTAAGGCGTATTATAGATTTTTATCCTGAAATGTACGGCATAATATTCTGCAGGACGCGTGTTGGTACACAGGAGATAGCAGACAAGATGATTCAAGACGGATATAACGCAGAGGCTCTTCACGGGGATATGTCACAGTCTCAAAGAGAATTTGTAATGCGGAAATTCAGAGAAGGAAATGTCCAGCTTCTTATTGCAACCGATATTGCCGCACGCGGACTTGATGTAAATGATCTGACTCATGTTATTCATTATGATCTCCCTGACGATCTTGAAGTTTATACTCACAGAAGTGGTCGTACAGGAAGAGCGGGGAAAACCGGAGTTTCTCTTTCCATTATTAACATGAAGGAAAAATATAAAATCGAACATATCGAAAAAACAGTAAGAAGGAAAATAATAGAATCAAAAGTTCCCACCGGGAAAGACATCTGTGAACAGCAATTGCTACATTTAATAGACAGGGTTAAGTCAGTTAAAATTGACAGCGATCAAATTCTTCCTTATCTGCCAGTCATAAAGGAAAAACTTGAATCTCTTGACCGTGAGGAACTTCTGAAGCATTTTGTATCCATGGAATTCAACCGTTTTTTGAACTACTATAAAAATTCTCCTGATCTGGTTTCTGTTTCAAAACAGAAGAGGGTGAAATCCGTTGCCCAAAAACCGCTTCTGACTGAAAGTTATAAGAATATTAAAACACGTTTTACTTATCTTGTTGTAAATGTAGGGAAAAATGACAGAATGTTGCCCCCTCAGCTTATAGGACTAATCAATCAAAGTACGCGAAACAAATTTATAAAACTTGGAAATATTGACATAAGGGCAGAGAGCTCCAGGATTCAGGTTCAAGATATCTATGCGGATCAAGTATACAAAGCCATGAGCGGGTATAAATTCTGCGGGAAAAAACTCAAGATTCAAAGAGAATAAACAAGTAGTGAAAAATTTTTCTTCAGAAACAGGGAAAAAGCTGCAGAAATATGACAAGCAGTGAAGTTTAAAATAAGGATTGATAATTGACATAAGCTTTGTTTTCTGTTACGGAAAGATCCAAGTGCTTCACATTTTAAGACATCTGCTCGTGGCCTACATTCCGATACTGAATTTACTGTAATAACGGAAAGAGCAATTAAAAATTTTCTATTGTTATTAGCAAAAATCACAGGGAAAGGATTATATATGCTTACCAACAAAAACTGGAGATTACCCTTAATTCTCTTAACCGCGCTGTCAGTTTTTTTTACAGTTTCCCAGGGCAATGTAATGGCAAATACAAGCCCTATAGTAGGCACTTGGGCTGTAGGGTTCCTTCATCATGACTATGCTCCAAAAACCTGGTATTCTGAGGCTTCAAAGGTTCAGTTTAATTCCGATGGAACCGGAAAAATAGTTGGAATTAAAAACGACGGAAAGAATGTTTCAGGAGAACGAATAAAAACGTTTGAAGAATGGTTTACCTATAACATAGCTTCCAATCCCAACGGAATCTTAAATCTCACGATGAATTTTGGTGATGAAGGGCATACAGTACCGATAATCATTTCTGACAACGGCAACATGTTTTTGATGGATAGAACTGAAGAACACGGATTGGCGGGACTGTCTGCTGGCGTGAAACTCGATACTGCCAAGACCTATTCCAATGCCGATCTTTCTGGAGACTACTATTTCCTGAGGTATGTATATAACCTTGCAAATGCAGCAGATCCACCGAAAGGCTCTGGCAGATCTATGGCAGTATCTGGCGTTAACAACTTTAATGGAATTGATTCTTTCACAAGCTTATGGACAGCTAATTCAAAGAAACTTGATGGGAGCAGCTTCATCTGGATAGGAAACCAGAATACAGGTACGCCCTACACAGTCTCTCAGTACGGCGAATTGAGAATAACTGCCAGTGACCTGAGAATAGGGGGAATTGCTGGAAACAGCAAGATATTCGGTGTAACCGGGTCTTATAACTCTGATAACTGGACGGCCGGTTTTTCTATGAAGAAGGGGGATAAAAGCTATGCAACTGCCGATTTGGCCGGAAAGTGGGCATACGTAAGCTTTTTTGAAGACAATACAGGACTAACCTCCGGATATGGATCATCTATAGGCACATTGACCTGTGGCAGCGAAGGCGTTTGTGTTAATAAACTAAAACGGACGATTGGTAGTGTAAGCGTATACACCACCGAAACTGTCACTTTATCTGTAGGTCCGGATGGAAGTTTCGGTGGCTCACTGCGTGGGGGTACATCACCAGCTTATGCAGGTGCCATAGGTAATGACGGCAATACTATGATTGCAAACCTATCGGTTTTAAATTCTTCCGAAATCGGCATCCTAGAATTTAATAGGGAAATTGCTATAGGTGTCAGGGCAAGCAGCATAGGAGATATTTTCGAAGAACAAACAGTCGACACAGATAAGGATGGATTATATGATGCCTGGGAAATGATGCATTTCGGCAATTTGGTCACAGCCAATTCCGGATCCGATTCTGATGGTGATGGCTATACAGACAAACAGGAATACCTCAACAGTTTTTTTAAAGATCCAAGCCAGAACCCTTATGACCCTAAGGTTAAGAATGCGCCTGGTGGAAGGGGCTATTCAGCAACTAAAGCTTTGCGTAACGTAATTGTTTTAGATTTCGGTGATTCGGGACTTTGGTTATATGATAATGCATTATGGCAGCAGCTTACAGGTGCTAATGCAGATAAGATTACAGTTGCTGATATTGATAAAGACGGCAAGGATGACATAATGGCAAGTTTTCCCGGTTATGGTATCTACGCCTATTATTCTACAAGTGGCTGGGCTTTTTTAACTTCTGCCATGCCGGAAGCCATTGTTTCTTATGGTAATGGTTTTGTTGGTGATTTTGGTGCATCAGGACTCTATAGCTTTGATCAGGTTAACTCATGGCAAAAGATAACCGATCACAATGCGGATAGTATTGTTATTGCAGATATTGATAAAGACGGCAAGGATGACATAATAGCCTGTTTTCCCGGTTATGGTATCTACGCCTATTATTCTACAAGTGGCTGGGCTTTTTTAACTTCTGCCATGCCGGAAGCCATTGTTTCTTATGGTAATGGTTTTGTTGGTGATTTTGGTGCATCAGGACTCTATAGCTT
>JBBIWB010000002.1:56854-116101 GCA_037439445.1 Desulfobacteraceae bacterium
TATAGCTTTGATCAGGTTAACTCATGGCAAAAGATAACCGATCACAATGCGGATAATATTGTTATTGCAGATATTGATAAAGACGGCAAGGATGACATAATAGCAAGTTTTCCCGGTTATGGTATCTACGCCTATTATTCTACAGCCGGCTGGGCTTTTTTAACTTCTGCCATGCCGGAAGCCATTGTTTCTTATGGTAATGGTTTTGTTGGTGATTTTGGTGCATCAGGACTCTATAGCTTCGATCAGGTTAACTCGTGGCAAAAGATAGCCGATCACAATGCGGATAATATTGTTATTGCAGATATTGATAAAGACGGCAAGGATGACATAATAGCAAGTTTTCCCGGTTATGGTATCTACGCCTATTATTCTACAGCCGGCTGGGCTTTTTTAACTTCTGCCATGCCGGAAGCCATTGTTTCTTATGGTAATGGTTTTGTTGGTGATTTTGGTGCATCAGGACTCTATAGCTTCGATCAGGTTAACTCGTGGCAAAAGATAGCCGATCACAATGCGGATAATATTGTTATTGCAGATATTAATAAAGATGGCAAGAATGACATAATAGCCTGTTTTCCTGGTTATGCTATCTACATCTATTGTTCAGACAGCGGTTGGAAACCATTAACAAATCATAGCCAAATGCCAGAAGCGCTGATTCCGATATTTTTCTAACTTATCAGGTAGCACGATTGCTCAGGCGGCTGCAAACTAACCATTGCAGCCGCTTGTTTTACAGAATTATTCTGCCAAACTTCTACCAGAAAACCATAAATACCCCTGCGTCAGGATTCTGTCTTTTTTTAACACCATGGAGCTTAATGGGCATTTATTTAAGAAAAAATGAAAAAAAACTTCAATAACGCCCTTTACAGCAGCTTTGGATTCATATTTCCTGTAGCATTAACTCTTATTACAACCCCCTATATTGTACATAAGCTTACTGCTGAGGTTTTTGGCATATATGTTATTGCTATGTCTCTTATGGGTGTAATGTCGTTTTTAAATCTTGGTTTTGGGCATGGAACAATTAAGTTTATATCTCAATACGAAGCGAAAAAAGACTATGAGAGGATAAATAAAATAGTAGGTACAACCCTATTTGTTTATTTAATAATGGGAATAATAGGATTCACCGTAACATATTGTTTATCTGACTTTTTGACAAACAATGTATTTAATATTTCAGATAAGCATAAACAACTATCGGCAACTTCTTTCAGGTTAATTGGATTTGGTTTCATTGTTAGCCTAATTAATGGTATTTTCTTTAACATATCAAAAGCTCTTCAACGGTACGATCTTTCTGTTAAAATTCAAAATGGGGTATGGTTTCTTTCAAATATTTCAATTGTGATACTGCTCTATTCTGAAATGGGGCTAATCTCAATTTTAACTACATGGATTTTTTTTCAATTTTGTGGAATAATTATTTTCTGGCATGTTACCAAAAAAATATTACCCTCGTTAAAAATAGCTCCTGAGCTTGATAGTTATGTTTTTAAAGAGATGTTTGGATTCAGTTTTTTTGCAGCAGTCGAAAATATCACTGCATCCATTGCGTTTAAAGCTGATAAACTGATAATCGGCATATTAATGGGAACTGAATTTGTTGCTTATTACAGTGTTCCGTTTATGATCGTTCAGATAGCAAATGGCTTTGTAGGTTCAGCATCGCAATTTTTATTTCCGATAGTAAGCAGTATGTATTCTTGTAATGATACAAAAAGACTAAAACAACTATATATGAAGTCTATAAGGTATAGTATTACCCTGTCATTAGTAATTGCCGGGTGTTTGCTCTTGATTGGAAAATCTTTTCTTATCTTATGGATGGGAGAAGAATTTGCAGAAAAATCAGCCCATATTATTCCCATAATTTCATTGATCTTCTTTTTCTTGGCTGTACTAGCTCCAGCGTATTGGTATTATAATGGAATGGGGAAAAGCAGTGCTAATATGGTTTGTTCTCTTGTTGGTACTTTTTGTCAGATTGGCTTTTCTTTTATTTTAATTCCAAAGCTTGGATTAACAGGTGCGGCTATAGCTCTTGCGTTTATACTGATTCTATGTCCTGTGTATGCCTACATGTTGAATAAACTTCTAACCATCAGCAATACATGGTTTTTTGCCATTACAGTAAAATCGATTCTGATATTAGCGTTAACTGTTGCAGCAAGCAATCTCATCCAAATTCCGCCAAAAATTGAGTGGGTTATAATAACTGGAGCAATTGTTTTGGTATATATTGCGTTTGCAGCTTATTTTTTAAAAATAATATATATGGAAGACTTTCTTGAAATTAGGCACAATTTAATAAAAATATAGTCAATCAAAACCGAGGTGTGAAAATGAAGGGCAAAAAATGCCCATTATGCTCAAGTGGCAGCGATTTTTTTGCTGCAGACAAAGTGCTTAACAAATATCAAGTGGCATATTTTAAATGCGGCAATTGTGGATTGGTTCAAACAGAAAAACCTTACTGGCTTAAAGAGGCGTACGTAGACACAATAAGCAAAAGCGATGTTGGTTTGGTGAGCAGAAACTTAGCAATGGCAAAGATCACTAAAACCATTATTTATGCATTCTTTGATCGTAAGAGTAAATATGTTGACTATGGGGGGGGGTACGGTTTATTTGTCCGATTGATGCGTGACTCCGGTTTCAATTTTTATTGGTATGACAAATTTTGTGCCAATCTCTTTGCTAACGATTATGAAGTTATGAACTGTAACGGCCCGTTTGAATTAGTTACTGCATTCGAGGTATTTGAGCATCTTTATAGCCCATTGGATGAAGTTAAAAAGATGTGTGCCCTTTCTAAAAACATACTCTTTACTACTCAATTACTTCCAGCTAATTCACCGAAGCCTGGCGAATGGCAGTATTATGCTCTTGATCACGGACAACATATTTCATTTTATACTTTTAAATCATTATCGATTATTGCGGAAAAATTATCTTTAAATCTGTATTCTAACGGTCAATGTATACACTTGCTGACTTCAAAAAAAATTTCTAATGCTATACTGACCATTGCTTCTATACATAAAATAGCCTCTTGGTTCGATTTTATCTTTAAACAAAAATCCTTGATTAAAGACGATTACTTTAAGATTACAGGGAAAAGATTTTATTGAAAATTCTCTTTGACCATCAAATATTTTCCACTCAAAATTATGGAGGGATTTCCCGGTATTTTTGTGAACTTATTAAGTATTTGGGGAAAAATGCAAATGTTGCATGGGATCTGGCTTTAAAATATTCAGAAAATACCTATTTGAAGAACAGTAGCCTTCCGATCAAAATCCACAAAGGGCAGACAAAAGAAGATTTTTGCTTTGGCATACAAGTTGCCGGTAAGGGCACAATCCACAGAGCTTTGACAAGAATTGGTTTGGCACATAACTCTGAAGTATTAAATAAAGTTATCTCAATAGAAAAAATTAACGAAAGAAAATTCGATATATTCCATCCTACAAATTACGATAATTATTTTTTAAGTTATTTAAAGCACAAACCTTTTGTACTTACGATATATGACATGATCCATGAATTATATTCGGGTAAGTATTTTAGAACAAACGATTCTACAATTGGATTTAAGCGCTCATTGGCTGAAAGAGCCGACAAAATATTGGCTATTTCTGAGAATACCAAAAAAGACATACTGAGGTTTTACAGAATAGATGAAAAAAAAATCAGCGTAGTTCATCTCGCTAGCTCTTTATGTTGTACAGATGATTTAAGCGATGAAGAGTCACCCCTGAAATACATTTTGTTTATTGGTGATAGGTGTCTGTATAAGAATTTCCAGTTTTTCCTTAAAGCAATAGCCCCTTTGCTTGCGGCAGATGAGAAACTATTGCTGATTTGCGGTGGAAGTCTGCCTTTCAACAGGAGTGAAAGAATTCTGATAAAAGCGTTAGGCTTTGAAAACAAGGTTATTTTTAAATCTATTCAATCAGACGTAACTCTTACCCAATTATATAAAAATGCCCTTTGCTTTGTTTTTCCATCAATCTATGAGGGTTTCGGGATACCAGTGCTAGAAGCTTTTTCTTGCGGATGCCCAGTAGTTCTCAGTCATACGAGCAGCTTTCCGGAGATTGCCGGTGATGCCGGAGAATACTTCGATCCTATGGATGCTAACTCAATACATCAAATAGTTAAGAAAGTGATTTATAATGTTGAGTTGCGTAACAAAATGATATTTAAAGGATATTTACAGCTTAAAAATTTTTCTTGGGAAAAGACGGCACTGGAAACAGTAGCTGTTTATAAAACTCTGATATAAGCACAGAATTTCCGTAAACGAGCCATATATGGGAAAATACCTTATAACCGGTTTCTCCGGATTTGTAAGCCGCCACTTTCTCGACTATCTTGAGAGTAATAAGATCAATTCGGAAGTGCTTGGCGTTGATTTACTCACACCTCATTTCCAAACCGATTCGTATAGTCATGTTCAATGCTCTTTCGAGAAAGTTGACCTTTTGGACAAGAACCAGGTGGATAATCTCATCTATCAGTTTCAACCGACTTACATTCTCCACTTAGCTTCGTTTAGCAGTGTGGCATTTAGTTGGAAAGACCCCATCAAAAGCTTCAAAAACAATACAAACATTTTTTTGAACCTTCTCGAAAAAGTGCGCGGACTTGATTTGGACTGCCGTATCCTGTCAATAGGCTCGTCAGAGGGATACGGGAATGTGACTTTTGAAGAGCTGCCACTCAAGGAAAACCACGATCTGAAGCCAGTCAGCCCTTATGCTGTTGCCCGTGTATCTCAGGAACTGCTATCAAGGGTCTATGTTGACGGATACAACATGGATATTGTTATCACCCGCTCATTTAACCATATAGGAACTTATCAGCGTGAAATTTTTGCGGTTTCATCTTTCATAAAACAATTTGTTCAGGCAAAAAAAAATGGCAAAAACGAGGTTGAGTTAATGACTGGCGACACATCCGTTGTCCGTGATTTCCTTGATGTTAGAGATGTGGTTTCAGCATACTACATGCTTTTTGATCGCGGGAAAAAAGGAGAGATATACAACGTTTGCAGCGGACACGGCGTGTCTCTTAAAGATGTTATTGACTTGATTGCATTGAAACTCGATATGGGTGTATCTGTATCCGTGAACGAGCGATATCTCAGACCTCAGGACAACAGAGCAATGATTGGTTCCAATGAGAAGATCAAACTTGAAATTGGGTGGAGCAGCACCATTCCACTCGAAAAAAGTATTGAAGACATGGTAGCATATTGGAATAGTGTGTTATAATGATCAGGGTTTATCTGGAGGTGTTTTTTGGTCAATAAACCAATTGATCCGCAAAAATATACGAAAGAATATTTTCTTACAGACTGTGATGGATATGATCTTTTCATCAAGAGCCATGGAACAGAGATTCCATGCAGACAGGCGGAGTTTTATAAAAGAATTCTGCTCACACTGAAGCCTGAAGAAAAAATTCTTGAAATTGGTTGTGGCAGGGGTGAATTATGTGCAGCCTTATCCATTCATGCCAGTTATGTTACGGGGATTGATTACTCGGGAGCTGCTATTGAGCTTTGCACAAATACATACAAAGGTAAATTTGATAATCTTAGTTTTATGGTTGCAGATGCCAAAACTCTTCCGTTTCCGAATAATTCATTTTCTCTTGTCATCTGCACCGAGGTGTTAGAACACCTCCACCAGTGGGAATTAGAAAAAATGATGAGCGAAGTTTGCAGAGTTCTCGAATATAGCGGCCGATTTGCAGCGCAGACAGAACCAAATAATATATTTAGATATGTTTCAAGCATTTGGTCGTTTTTCCCTAGGTTAATATTAGGCTTAATTAAAGGGAAAAAGACGCCCATCCTAATAGAAAGGCCGCCTGGTCACATTCAATTCCATGTCAATGAGCTTAGTTTTTGGAGTCTAAAAAAAATGCTCAAGGCTTTTTTTATTGAATATAAAATTGAAACCTTTGAAATGACGCTGAGTATGAACAATTTGCAGCGTTTTTTTTTCAATGCCTATCCATTTAATAAAATACCATTGATGGGGAGATTTTGTGACCGCGAGATAATGGTTTTTTGTAATTTGCCCATAAAAAGATGAAATCAGATATCAAATCTCAACTGAAACCGGATTTCAAATGACTGTTTCTTCTCGTAGTGGTTATAAAGAAACCTGCAATTATACGCCTTTGAAAATTTTCAGTATTAACTGTTTATCAGTTGTGTTTTTGATATTGCTGCTTTCGTCTGTAGAATCCTCCTTACAGACCTCGATTGTGTGGGACAGAAGCACTGCATGGACATTATGGTTATATAAGGTATGGTTTTTTTCCATTGCTGACTTATTAATTATTACCATAACAGTTATCACTCTCTTTAAAATTCTTAAAAAACCGGTTATTCCATCGTCTCCTTATCTTGCGCTCTGTGCGCTCGCCCTGTTTTATTTATATATAGGGTTAATTTACAATTTGAGTGTATTTACTTTTTGGAAAACTTATCTATACGATTTTAAGGTGGTTTTATATTTCATTATACCGTATTTATTTCTTAATACTATTAAAAATAAAACCGGCATTATAGGCTTGTTAACCCCTAAAAGAATCTTCATCTATACAGCAATCTCTGGATTGATCGATTTCACCATTGTTAATTTATTTGGACAATCCGAGTATGCTCAGTTTTTAGGGTATATTGCAATACCAGTACTCTTTCCTATGAGTGTTTTAGCGGTTGGTATAATCTACTCGCACAATAAATTGCACAAACTTTTCTTTTTTATCTTTTTATGCTTTGAATTTATGAACGCTGTTAACAGAATCTCTTTAGGTGTTATACTATCATTGATAACATCCTTGTTTTTCATTTTTGTTCTTAGATGGAATCTTAAATTTGGGCTGAGAGTCTTGACTGTTGGGGGGGCTATTCTTGCAGTTAATCTTGGCTCAATTCTGCTTATACAAAATCCTTTTGGTTGGTTTTTTTTGGATTTAAAGGCAGATGGTGCCTTAACAAGACAGATTCAAATGCAAAATGCCATAGAAAATTTTAGTCACAATATTCCCGGAGTTATTGGGAAAGGGTTAGGAAGCACCTGGTTTGAATATATACCGATATCAGAAACGGATATATATTCTGTAGGGACATCTGTTGGAAGCACACCAGAAGAAGCCATAAGTATGCCTGTAAAGTTTATATTTAATTTTGAACCACCTGCTCTTTTACATAAATGGGGTATTATTGGAACAATATGCTTATTTTTTTTTTTAGCACGTTACTACAATATAAACTTTAATAAAATTAGAAAGCTCCGATATCAAGTAGATAAAAACGAAATAAAGTACCTTAAGGCAATTCTCGTTTTGTCATTTTTATTTGCGGCAGGTTCATTTACTTATATTGGGAGTTTAAAGCCATCGTTGATTACATCCCTTCTTGCTTTTTATATTGAAAATAAAATAAGAAGCCTTCAAGAAATAGTTGGTATTTCAAAATGTTAAACACTCTAAAAATCAGCATAATTACTATTTGTAGAAATGCTGAATCCTTTATCGCCAAAACAGCCAAAAGCGTTTTGGAACAAACCTACCCAAACATTGAGTATATAATTATTGATGGTAAATCAGCAGATAACACTTTGAAAATTCTGACTGAAATTATAAGTAATTATCCTGGGAGACAGATTAAAATCCTTTCAGAACCAGATAAAGGGATTTCAGATGCTATGAATAAAGGAGTATTACTTGCAAACGGAGAAATTATTGCACACCTTCATGCAGGTGATAGATACATAAATAATTCAGTAATTGAAAAAGTAATGGAGTCATATATTAAGCGTACATGGAGGTGGGGGGTTGCAGGCACCATAGTGATAGATGATGCAGATATCGTGAGGCATGTATATAAAGCAGGCTCTGATTACAGAGTTTTGTTGAAAAAAAACTGCATTCCCCATCAATCCACTTTTCTTGCCAAAGATATTTTTAATAAGCACGGCCTGTTCAAACTCGAGTATAAGCAGGCTATGGATTATGAATATTGGATCAGGATTGCTTTTAAGGGTGAAGAGCGGTTTACTTTGCTTCCTTTCAATACCACATATTTTCTTGATGCTGGAAAATCATCCAACATAATTGAATTATTAAAATATCTTTGGATGCTTAGAAAATCAATGCACAAATATAATTGCAGTGTAACTCCAATAGATGATTTTATTTTCTTGTCGAGGGTTTTTGCTTTCTACATAATATATGAACTGAAAAAGAAAGTGAAACTATCATGATTTTAGGTATTGATGCTCGTTTTGCGGTGCAAAGCCGCCGTGGAATTGGGAATTATACTCTTAATTTAATAAAAAACTTAGCTCAAATCGATTGCTATAATCAATATATTCTCTACATTGATAGGGCTGACTCAGAAAATGTCTTACCTAAGCAGAAGAATTTTAAGATTAAAAGACTCCGGCCAGCAAATTATTTGGTATGGGAACAAATTGCTTTGTCTATGCAGGCTAAAAAAGATGGCCTTGATATCCTTCATTGTACCGGAAATACAGGCCCGATAAGGTTAGATAAGCAGATTAAGCTGATTATTACAATTCACGATGTAATGTTTTTAATAAATTCTTCTGTTTTGCCTGAATCTTCATCCTTATATCAGAGATGGGGCAGAACATATAGAAAGATTAACGTTCCGATAGTAGCTAAGTACGCTGAGAGGATTATAACTGTATCTTGTTTTTCCAAGGCTGATATTAAGAAGCACATACCAATACTGAAAAACGCGGTGATAGATGTTACACATGAGGCATATGCTGAAAGTTTTCTTCCACTTAATAGAAACGATGCCCGTGATAAGATTAAGAATAAATTTGGTATTACAGAAAATTATATTCTGTTACTTGGCGCCAATGATCCACGGAAGAATACGGGCTTTGTCATAAGGAAATATATCGAATTAAAGAGAGATAAAAGGATTAAAGAGAAGTTGATCATTGTAGGACTTCCAGACTGGAGGCAAACTAATTTTTATAATACGATTGTGCAATCAAACTCTACGGAAGATATCATATTTACTGAATTTATTTCAGAAGAAGATTTAGTACTGTTTTATAATTGCGCCAGTGTTTTTTTATACCCATCCCTGTATGAAGGGTTCGGAATACCTGTTCTGGAGGCTATGGCTTGTGGCGTACCGGTTATAGCTTCAAATATAACCTCTATCCCTGAGGTGGTTGGTGATGCTGCTTTTCTGATAAATCCGAGGAATCACAGTGAATTAGAGACAACATTGTTAGCCCTTTTGAATGATCCTATTTTAAGAAAAAATCTGATTGAACGTGGTTTTGAACAGATCAAGAAGTTTTCTTGGCAGAAAATGGCCAAAGAAACACTACTCGTTTATCAGAATGTATATGAAGAAAAGGTAGTGTAATATTTTATGTGTGAATTCACATCTTGTTGAAAAGAAAGGCGCTTTTCCGTTATAAGGGTTTCGCCAAAAACAACCTTAAAGAAAAGCGCCATGAAGATGGAAATCGTGGCCGGAGAGCGTGCCTGTTATACCTTGTTGACCTTTATCTGTTTAAAAATGGAACTCCTATGGAGATCGAAACCCATCGGAAAAGTGCCCAATAATCTGCCTTCATTAAAAAAACTGGCAGAAGATAAATTCACACAATTAAATTGACAGTACCAGAAAAATCCATAAACTTATTTCCAATTGTTAGGATCACAAAGCTTGTAAATGTGATGGGTTTTTCCGTCTGAAATGATTTTTAAAATTATACATCTTTCTTCCAGTTCAAGGAGACTTTCATGCATTTTTTCTTCTGAAGAATTCCAGATATCATGAAGATTTTTTGTTGAAATTGTGGCCCCTGAATCTGACAAGCCGCAGCAAAGAAGATAAAGGGATACTGTTTCGGTTGAAAGGCCGAGTTGAAATATTTTTTGATTCATTTAACATTCCTAATCTTCTCTTGGTAAGATAGATGATTGCAGAAAATGTAAATTTGAGAAAAATTGAAAAATTCCATTTTGTTTTTTTCCCCGAACCTTCAATGCCATCTGGTATGAAGAGGCAGTCACCGTTTTCCTTTATTCTAAGGGAAAGCTCTAAGTCTTCCATAAGCTTTGTTTCTGCAAAATTAACCCCGAATGCTTTGCGCCTGAAAAAAAGTGCCTGACTTCCAAAAGAAATGCCTGCAACAAGGATTCTCAATTTTTCCAGTTTTTCTTTGAAATGATATTTAAACCCTGGGTTATTACGGACTGTTCCGAAAAAACCGCCTGCAGCACCTGGATTCAGATTCAGTTCAAGTATCATTTGAGATATTGCCCCTGGTAACAATCTTGTATCAGCCCCTATCAGGACTGCAACATCGTTTTTTGCATGGCTAAGGCCTGTTTCGATCTGAGATGCTCTGTCAGAGGCTGAAGAAAGAAGCTTGACTTCTGAAAACTGATTGAGGATCTCCAGGGTCCTGTCAGTTGAACCGCCATCAACAACTATGATCTCTGAGAATTTTGCGTTTTTACGTATAGAGTTGATGCAATTTCCGATAGTTTTTTCGTCGTTCCGGACCGGTATTATTATGGATACACTTGCTGCTTCAGGAAAAGATACGAGCCGGTTATGGTGGTATCTTCCGAAACACCACAGGCCTGCGGCAATGAAAGGAAGATATTCAATGCTTTGTAAGAGATATTTATTGTGCCAGAAAGCGTAATTAACCCAGGAAGCAGGGTGAAAAGAGAAAATGAGGGGAAGCACTGTAAGATGAAGAATCAGCCATGGGATTGAGGTGTAGAATACGAGGAAAGGTGTTATCAGAAGAAGATACCATGGATGAAAAGTAGGGGTGAAAACGAGCAGGATTGCTGAAACCAGGAAAACCGAGCGGGTTCTGTCAGGTGTCAGAAAGAACACAAATCCACACAAGGAAGCAGCAATCAGCATTGCCACCCATGATGCAGGTAAACTTCCGGTAATCGACTCAACAATATAAATGAAAAAACCATTGTAGTAATAATTCGAGATGAAAAGGCCAAAGCTCGACAGAAAAGACGCTTCTGCATCCCAGTAAGGCAGCATGAGGGTCATGGGGAGAATAAGGAAAGGTGAATATTTCAGGTTTTTGTATTCGAGCAAAAGTGGCAGAAATATTATGGGAGTTGGCTTGGTCATCAAGGCAAAGCCGATTGCCAAGTACATCAGCCAGTATTTTTTCTGTTTCCATCCATAAAGCGAAAGCACTATCCAGAAAACCAGGATGCTTTCAAGATGGCCTTCCCCTGCAATATAGATTATGGTCAATGGATTAAGGGCATATAAGACAATCTCTCTGCAATCCAGCGAAGTTGCTCTGATCATGAGCAGGAGCAGGAAAATAGTGCCCACATCGAAGAAAACAAGCATGATTTTGAAGAAATGGTGGGTTGGTGAAATTGCAGCCCCTGCTTTAAAAAGCATTTGTGCAAAAGGCAGGTAAATTGCAGGCATACTCTTATGGTTAATATCCTTCCAGTTCTGGTTTCTGAGATGTTCCAGCTTGCTGGATTCAGGAGAAAAAATAAAAGGATTGTATCCTGCTACCTGTATTTCTCCTTCCCAGACATAGCGGTTGATGTCGCTGTTTGTAGGAAACTGTATAATTGTGAATAATCTGACGATAAGAGCAAGGAAAAGAACAGCAATCAACATGTTTTTCCCATGCCATTTCTTCATGACCCAGAGCATGCTGAAAAACATTCCTGCAGAGCCTATTAAATAATAAATGCTTCCGATGATGTTTCTGCCTGGCAAAAGAAGAATGGCAGCAAAAAAAGCATAGGCAAGAAGAGACCATGCAGCATGATAGATTTTATGATCAAAACGATTTTTCAACTCAACCTCATTATAGGCATTTCTTAAAGGAATATCTGCAAAGATGCTTCTGCATGATCTCAATAGCTAAAATATTTAAATATCACAAGGGGATCAGCATGTTCAACTATTTTAAATAAAAATAACCCATGTGCTTTTTACCATGCATTTCATTTTTATTGCTTGCCAAAAAAAATATCCCGTGATACTGAACCTATGTTTGAAGGCAGTGAGATGTTTCTCTCTATATGAGAGTATCTCCATTTAGTTGAGCTTAAAATCCGCTTAGGACTCCCAGATGATTAACCAATTCTCTCTTATCATTCAACATTCAAACAGAGGAGGAATGCAACAATGGCTTACAACGCAGTAGAAATGAAAGACTGGCAGATATCAGAAGCTGCAGAAGTCAACATGAAGACACCTGATCAATGGCGCGATGAGCTGGGCCTGGAAAAAGATGAAGTAATTCCAATGGGAAAACTGGCCAAACTGGATTTTCTTAATATCATGAAACGCCTTGAGAACAGGCCGGACGGCAAATATATTGAGGTAACGGCAATCACTCCTACTCCTTTGGGTGAGGGGAAAAGTACTACTTCTGTCGGGTTGATGGAAGGGCTTGGCAAACGTGGTCAAAACGTAGGAGGAGCACTTCGTCAGCCATCAGGTGGGCCAACCATGAATGTTAAAGGGACTGCTGCAGGCGGAGGAAATGCTCTTATCATCCCAATGACAGAGTTTTCGCTGGGGCTCACTGGTGACATCAATGACATCATGAACGCACACAACCTTGCAATGGTTGCATTGACTTCAAGAATGCAGCATGAAAGAAATTACAATGACGAACAGCTTGCCAGACTCACCAAGATGAGAAGGCTGGACGTTGATCCGACACGTGTGGAAATGGGCTGGATAATCGATTTCTGTGTGCAGTCCCTAAGAAACATTATCATCGGGATCGGCGGCAGGACAGATGGATACATGATGCAGTCGAAATTCGGCATTGCTGTTGGCTCCGAGTGTATGGCTATACTCTCTGTAGCAAAAGATCTGGCTGATCTCAGGAAAAGGCTCAATGAAATTACAGTAGCCTACGATAAGAGCGGAAAACCTGTAACCACAGGTGACCTTGAAGTAGGCAATGCAATGGCTGCTTTCATGAGAAACACCATAAATCCAACCCTCTTGAGCACTGCAGAACATCAGCCATGTCTGATTCATGCAGGACCTTTTGCCAATATCGCAATCGGCCAGTCATCAATCATTGCAGACAGGGTTGGTTTGAAAATGTTTGATTATCACGTTACAGAAAGCGGATTTGCAGCAGACATCGGATTCGAGAAGTTCTGGAACGTAAAATGCAGATACAGCGGTCTTAAACCCCATGTTTCCGTTTTGACAACTACAATCCGTGCCCTCAAGATGCATGGCGGCGGGCCAAAAGTAGTTCCAGGCATTGCACTGCCTGAAGCCTATGTCAAGGAAAACTGTGAGCTTGTAGAAAAAGGCTGCGAGAACATGGTTCATCATATTAAAACCATAAGGAAAGCAGGCATCAATCCTGTTGTATGCATCAACTGTTTCCATACAGATACTGATGCTGAAGTTGCAGTAGTAAGAAGGGCTGCGGAAGCAGCAGGAGCCCGCTGTGCCAAATCTACCCATTGGGCAGACGGCGGTGACGGCGCTCTTGAGCTTGCTGATGCTGTAATGGACGCATGTAAGGAAGACAATGATTTCAGATTCCTCTATCCGCTGGAAACAAAGCTGCGCGACAGGGTTGCCTTGATTGCAAAAGAAGTTTATGGCGCTGATGGCGTTACATGGACTGCGGATGCCGAGGCAAAGGCCAAGATGTTTGAAAATGATCCCCAATATGCTGATTATGCCACAATGATGGTAAAGACCCACCTGAGTCTCAGCCATGAACCTGCCTTAAAGGGTGTGCCCAAGGGCTGGACACTTCCCATCCGTGACGTTCTCATTTATTCAGGTGCGAAATTCCTCTGTCCGTGTGCAGGCTCCATTAGTCTTATGCCCGGAACCAGCTCGAATCCTGCATTCAGAAGAATAGATGTTGATCCTGTTACAGGAAAAGTCAGCGGCTTGTTCTAATTATAGCTGATTGTTTTTTATGAGGGCCTTAAGCTTTGCTTTTGGCCCTTTTTTTTGGCTATTCTTATAGGAAAAGATTTATATGCGCTGTTTGCTGATCAATCCGTTTTACCCGCTGTCTGAAAATCCTTCACCTCCATTGGGTCTTGCCTATCTCGGAGCAGCGCTTGAAAAAGAAGGAGCAGTCGTAAAAATACTCGACTTTGTTGTTTTCCCTTACAGCCCTGATCGGTTCAGAAATGAAATGGAGGACTTCAAACCCGACATGGTTGGTGCAACTTCCGTCACAATGACTTTTAACAATGCCATCAGTATAATCAGGGACGTAAAGAGAATAAATCAGAACTGTCTTACTTTGATGGGTGGTCCACATATCAGCTTTTGCGCTGAAGAAACTCTCAGAAACTTTCCTGAACTGGATATTGCGGTTATTGGTGAGGGAGATGAAACGATAATTGAGATTCTTACTGAGCTGGGAAACGGTGGAAAAAACTGGAAAAGTATTTCGGGAATAGTCTATCGCAAAGCTGAAAGCATTGTTTCAACAGGAAACAGGCCCAATTTTGCAGATATCAATGCCCTTTCAACACCTGCCAGGCATCTTCTATCACTTGGCAGATACAGGGCACTTGGAATGCCGATTTCAATGACAACGAGCAGAGGGTGTCCTTATAAATGTATTTTCTGTGTAGGCAGAAAAATGGTTGGCCACAAGATAAGATACAGGGATCCTGAAAAAGTAGTGGATGAAATGGAATCGCTTCAGAAATATGGTTTTATTCAGATAAATATTGCAGATGATCTTTTTACTGCAAATCCAGGCCATTGTTTGGCTGTCTGCAAAGAAATTCTTGAAAGAGACATTAAAGTGAAGTGGACATCTTTTTCAAGGGTAGATACAGTTTCACCCGATATGCTTAAAAGTATGAAAGAAGCAGGATGCCAGGCCATAAGTTTTGGAATCGAATCAGGGAATCCTCAAATTCTAAAGACCATAAGAAAAGGCATTACATTGGAGCAGGTGATAGATGCAGTCTCTCTATGCAATGAGGTGGGGTTATTGGCCCATGGTTCTTTCATTTTAGGCCTCCCGGGTGAAACACCCGAGACTCTGAGACAAACCCTTGCCTTTGGGGAAAAACTGAAAGCCATGGGTGTTTCCTATGGATTTCATCTTCTTGCTCCATTTCCAGGTACAATGGTCAGAGAGAAGAGCAAGTCTCTGGGACTTTCAATTCTCTCCGGCAACTGGTCGGATTATCATGCAAACAGGGCAATCGTTGAGACTTCTTCTGTAAGCAGAAAAATGCTCGATGACATAGTCATCAACTGGGAAAACGATTTTAATAAATATCTTGGATTGCTGGCAGAAAGGATTTCATCCGGTGAAGCTTCAGCAGATGAAGCATGGCCGCTTGTGAATCTTGAGCGGACAGTTCTGTTTTATAACCTTATGATGGAAAATGCACTTGAAAGCCTGGACGGAGGGCAGGTTCTTTTTTCAAGGGAAAAAGAGTATTTGTTAAATGATCTTGTGAACAGACTCGGATTTAAAACAGGCGTTGGCAGAGAAAAACTTCTTAACGGAATGAGTCATGCATTTGAAAACGGTTTCATAAAATATTCGTTCATTGAAGAAAGAGTCAAATGGGAGTGGGCTTAAACACAGTAAACGAATATCTTTGTTGCAAGTTTTGCGGCAGTAAACTCAGACACGTTCGTGCCTTCGATCTTTGCCAGTTCGTTTATATCGGCTGCCACGACTTTCCGTGATTTCCCTACAGCCCTTATAAGGCTTACGAGCTGCCGGTATTCCAGCCCTCCTGGCTCAGGAGTCCCTGTTCCAGGCAGGGCTGAAGGATCAAGGCCATCCAGATCTATTGTCAGATAAACATTTTCAGGGAGTTTATCTACTACCTGATTTATCCAGGATTCGTCATGGGAAGAAATGTCATGCGCAAAAAAAGGTGAAAGGCTTCGATCCTGAATAAAAACGGCTTCTTCAGGAGAAAATGAACGAATGCCAACCTGAACTGCCGGAAGTCCCATGTCATTAACCACACGCCTCATGACACAGGCATGATTGAACCTGCTTCCGTTCCATGTATCCCTCAAATCCAGATGTGCATCAACCTGAAGAACCCCAAGATTCTGAAAAATATCGGCGGCAGCCATGATCGGCCCTATGGAAATGGCGTGGTCCCCTCCAAGCGACAGCAAAAATTTATTCCGTGCAAGAACTTCCCTTGCAGCCTCCTTCATTTCAAGAACGGCTTCTTCCGGATTTTGTGAAAAATACATCGGAGGCAAGGTGTGGATGCCTATTAGCGCCCAGTTCATAAAAGTTTCTTCATCCATTACCTCTAACTGGGATGAAGCGTTCAGGATATGCAAGGGACCGCTTCCTGTTCCTTTCCCGTATGAAACAGCATTTTCATAACATAGAGGCAGGATAACAATGCCTGCACTGTCTATGTCTGGTTTTTGATACTCTGGTTCGCCGAAAGAAATGATGTTCATGAGTCAATTATTTTACAAAGATTGCTGCTGCTACGACAGTAGTCCACAGATTGCCTTCAGCTCCCAGTGCACCCTGGCTCGTGTGCTGGGATTTAACAATTTTCCCGGACATTTTATATACTTCACGGCGTTCGTCATAGTCCTTGTCTGCATCGAACTCAATGCCAAGAGTGTTTGCAAGCATCGTTGCAGCAAGATCTTCTGCATAATCACCTGCTTCGGATTCCGTCTGTCCAAAGCCATGGTGTTCAGACAGGTAGCCGTAGCGCCCTCTTTCTGCAGGCAATGCAAGGCCGATGCTGGCAACTATTCTTCTGCCTGGTTCATTGATCTGTTCTCTTGCCATGACGCAATGGGTTATTTCACCGGGCTCAAGTCGGTCAATCCCTTTTTCAATATCAATAATATTGCAGTGTGGGGGGAAGATGGATGAAACAGTAACTAGATTAAGATGTGCTATACGTGCGTCGCGCAGTGCATTTTCAAAAGAAGACAGCTTCTCTTTGGCCACACCAACGCCTTTGGTAAAAACCATATATCGTGGTACATACATGGATCGACCCCTCCCATACTTGAAAAAACGCATACCATCATGAAGGAAACTGGAAACTGAGGTAAGCGGATAAGGTTAATGATGAAGATGGATAAAAACAGATTCTTTTAATAGCAACCGATCGATTTGTCAATTAAAAAATATCCATCACCTAAATTGAAAACTTCCATGCGCAAAACCATTCTTCAGGATGCTCATCTGGAGGACATCCTATGCATTCTGTTTTAATTCTGGAATCAACAGTTCTGGCAAAATAAGTGTATTCTACTAGTCCAGCGGATTTACATGGATAATCCTGGAGTTTTTTCCTCTTTCTTGCTGATTGTACCCTGCAGTCATTCATCTGAAATATAAGGCAGTCAGTGTCTTCTTCGATGAAAGACTGGGTATTTATCCTTGCATAAAGTCTAAAATTAAGGGCTGTCTTTAATCCGTCAAGGCCTGGCTGATCGGCAAGATTCAAAAACTGTTTTATGGCGACTGCTTCAAAAGGGGAAAAATGAGCCCAGCAACTATCATTGCAGCGCTTGGCATCGTTCATGCCGCTTGATGACTCAACGGCCTGAAACCAGATTCCATCGTTTGCGAGCCAGTTGGCGGCGATGCTGTCAAGAAGGTTTAAAAGAGAATCTTTCGGCATGTTCATGAGTGCTGAAGGTATGTTGTCTTTCATTTCAAATCCCAGAGTTTTGGAAAGACGGTTCATCTGTATGCCGTAACTCTTGTCGAAGGCTGATTTCAATGTGTCAAGAGCTTTTTTCATACCCATCTGATGGCGTACTTCTGTAAACCAAAGGGCATGGTGAATCATGATTCTGTGGAAAAGATCAATAACGAGTCTTGCAGTAGCTTCCTGATCGAGGTCTTCAATTTTGTTAATAGAGTTCATGAAATAAAATCCTTAATCCTGACATTCTCCGTGCTTTTTGCAAAGATGTCTGAGTTTTGAATTTTTACGAATTTTTCGAGCTTATGCTCCCCTGTAAACGGGTTTTCTTTTTTCGCGGAATGCAGTCAGGCCTTCTATTCTGTCCTGTGTCGGAACAAGAACCCAGTAAGCATTGGATTCAATGGCAAGTCCGGTATTGAGATCAGTTTCCATGCCATAATTTATGGCATACTTTGCTTGTTCGATTGCAATTGGTCCTGTTTCACATATCATGGCAGACATTTTTCTGGCTTCGGCAATTAGCTCCCCTGGTTCACAAACCTGATTAGCCATTCCTATTGATAAGGCTTCGTCAGCACTCACTCTTCTGCCAGTGAATATAAGCTCCTTTGCCTTGCCTTTTCCAACAAGCCTTGGAAGCCGCTGGGTGCCGCCGGCTCCTGGAATGATTGCAAGCCTTGTTTCTGTCAGACCCATTGATGCATTTTTTGATATAATCCTTATATCAGAAGCAAGTGCCAACTCTGTTCCGCCACCAAGAGCAATTCCGTTTACAGCAGAGATTACTGGTTTGTTAAGATTTTCAATATCAGTAAAAAGGTTTCGTATGGTTAAAATATATTCTTTAACTTGAGCAGGGTTAAGGGTTGCCCTTTCCTTGAGGTCTGCTCCAGAACAAAACGCTTTTTCACCAGCTCCTGTAATTATGAGAACCCTTATGTCTGCCCTGTTACGTATGGCATCTATTTCTTGCTTCAAGGCTCGAAGCAGGGCAAAATTAAATGAATTCATTGCTTCTGGACGGTTCAGCGTGAGCAGGACGACTGCATCTTTTTCTTCCTTCAGTAAGATATTTTCTTCCATTTAATCACCTCTTATTACAGCTTCATAAATTATTGCTTAAAATCTATTATAAATCGACTATCTGTAATTGAAAAATATTTCAATAGAATTTATGATCAAAATAAAAATATTGTATCGGGGCGCATATTAATTCTCTCCTGTTTGAAACCCATTGCCAGAAGAATAATGAAAGAAATAACCGAAAACCTTAAATTTGAGCATCAGTCTGATTTTCTTGCAAAAATATCATCAGACTCTGGAGTGTATCTTATGAAAGACTTCTCCGGAAAAGTGATTTACGTCGGCAAGGCAAGGAATCTAAGGAAGCGTATTTCTTCCTATTTCAGCAGACCTGAGATTCAGGATATAAAAACCTCTGTTCTTGTTAAAAAAATATCATCCATAGATACCATAATCACTTCAACTGAAAAAGAAGCCCTGATTCTGGAATCGACTCTGATAAAAAAGCACAGACCAAGATATAATGTCATTCTGAAAGATGATAAGCGATACCCGTCATTAAGGCTCGATATGACAAGCCCGTACCCAAATCTTGCTGTAGTTCGCAAGACTGCAAAGGACGGGGCAATCTACTTTGGTCCTTACACATCTTCATCTGCTGTATATGAAACCCTCAGGATAATTAAAAAAACATTCAAACTGCGCAAATGCCACAACCGTGTATTCAATAACAGATCCAGGCCCTGCCTGAATTATCAGATAGGAGCATGCCTTGGACCCTGCTGCAATAAGGTTGACCCTGATCTTTACAAGGCAATGGTAAAAGATATTACCTTGTTTTTAAGGGGAAAGACTCCTGAACTCATACAGAAACTGAAACATGATATGACTGTTGCAGCATCTGAAACTGAGTATGAGACAGCAGCAGAGATAAGGGATAAAATCTTTGCGATTGAAAAAACGCTTGAAAAACAGATTGTTATTACTGCAGATTTTCTGGACAGAGACATAATCGGCATGGCAAGATCTAAATCTGACACTCTAATAACGGTTCTGTCTGTAAGGGCAGGGCATCTTGCAGGCTCAAAAAATTATCATTTTTCTGAAACTCTTGCAACAGATTCAGAATTGATGGGCTCTTTTATTCATCAATTCTATGAGACGGCCACTGTCATCCCTGATGAGGTTTTGTCATCCACACTTCCTGATGGAGCAGATGCAATCCAGGAATTGCTAACCGGGATTAAAAAGGGCAGGGTCGCAGTCATCTGGCCGAAAAGGGGGATAAAGTCTCACCTGATTCAAATGGCAGAGCAAAATGCCAGAAATGAACTGGATCATATCATTAATGACAGGCTAAACGATCAGGGTATGCTGATCAGACTTCAGAAACAGTTGAATCTTTCAAAGCTTCCCAGCAGGATAGAATGTTTTGACAACTCAAACATCTCCGGATCAGACCCTGTTGCAGGAATGGTGGTTTTTGAAAATGCAAAACCCAAAAAATCCAATTACAGGAAATACAAGATCAGGACAATTTCCGAACCTGACGATTATGCAACAATGGCTGAAGTGCTAAAGAGAAGATATGGAAAGGGAAAAAATTCCGAGCCATTTCCTGATCTGCTGATGGTTGATGGCGGTAAGGGCCAGCTTGGTATTGCCATGTCTGTTCTTGATGATTTGGATCTTACAGGCCGTTTTGATGTGATAGGAATTGCAAAGAAAGATGGAAAAAAAGGGCAAACTGCAGATAAGATATATAAATATGGCAGAGCAAACCCATTTGATCTTGACAGGGATGAAAATGTTCTAATATTTCTCCAAAGGATAAGGGATGAAGCCCATCGCTTTGCAATCACATATCACAGGTCAAAAAGATCATCTTCTGCCGTGTGCTCGGTACTCGATGAAATTCCTGGAGTTGGAGCAAAAATGAAGCAAGTACTTCTTAAAAACCTGGGAAGCATAAACAACATAAGGAAAGCTTCCCTCGATGAATTATGCAGGCTTCCAGGAATGAATAAAAAAACTGCCGAGGCTGTACAAGACAGACTTAAAAATACAGGTATAAATACATTGACAGATGATTCATAGATACGTAAAAGTCATTGAAATTTCTCACTGCAAGTCTTTCCGGCGCAAGTCCGAATCAAGAATCATTTAATTAACAATGTTCAGTTTTCATTAAGGAAATACTGATGGAATTATCGGTCACTGTTGAAAAGGAAACCGAGGAACCTGAAGAACCTGTTGAGCCTCCGCTTTTATTCGGCAGTTCAAGGCAAAGGACTTTTTTGAAGCGCCTCTATCCTGGTGCAACTCTTTCAGAATGGAATGACTGGCGCTGGCAGTTGAAAAACTCCATAACCAGTGTTAAAATGCTTTCCAGTGTGATCCAACTTTCACAATCTGAATGTGTTGTGCCGGATACAAATCATGAAAATCTTCCTCTTCGCATAACTCCGTATTATGCCTCCCTGCTGGATCCTGAAAACCACTGTCATCCTCTTCGCCTGTCTGTGGTTCCAACCAGAGAAGAATTTGTTTTTTCCGATGGCGAAAGCAAAGATCCTCTAAGTGAAGATGACCACAGTCCTGTGCCTGGACTCGTGCACAGATACCCTGACAGGGTCCTTTTCCTTGTAACCGGAAATTGTTCTACTTTTTGCAGATACTGCACCCGCTCCAGAATGGTTGGGAAAATGAATGCCATTTCAAACGATCCTTCGAAATGGGTTCAGGCCATTGATTATATAAAGGATCATCCTGAGGTAAGAGATGTGCTCATCTCAGGCGGGGATCCTTTGATTCTTTCTGATGAGGCTCTGGAGTGGATAATACAGAGGCTGCACAGAATTAAACACCTTGAAATCATAAGGATAGGCACCAAGGCGCCTGTGTCTCTTCCGCAGCGGATAACTCGTTCTCTTGTTGCCATGCTTAAAAAATATCATCCACTGTGGATAAGCATTCATGTTACTCACCCTGAAGAATTGACTTCTGAATTTGAAACAGCAGCGGCCATGCTTGCAGACGCAGGAATTCCTCTCGGAAGCCAGACAGTTCTTCTCAAAGGGATTAATGATAATGTCGAGACAATGAGAACTCTCATGCGAGG
Source organism: Desulfobacteraceae bacterium (assembly GCA_037439445.1). Taxonomy (GTDB): domain Bacteria; phylum Desulfobacterota; class Desulfobacteria; order Desulfobacterales; family Desulfatirhabdiaceae; genus JBBIWB01. The sequence continues at coordinate 78,744 of JBBIWB010000002.1, forward strand.
GCTATTAAAATTTCGAATCAAACCCTATTATCTATACCAGTGCGATCCAATCCCAGGTTCTTTTCATTTCCGGACCCCGGTTTCAAAGGGGCTCGAGATGATTCAAGGACTCAGGGGACATACTACAGGTTATGCAGTGCCTACTTATGCTATTGATGCACCGGGAGGTGGGGGGAAAATACCGCTTCTTCCTGAATATGTGGTCGGAAGGGATGAAAACAACATAATCATTAGAAATTTTGAAGGAAGGATTTTTCATTATCCTGATAAAAGCTGAAAAAAGAGTTATAGAGACACCCGGTCGGGTGTCTCTACCTACAGGCCGCCAGATTCCTGAGCTCTATCCCAGTTTTTTCAAAACACTCTTAAGCTCTTCAACGGCAGCGGCAGATTTCTGAAGAGCTGCCTTTTCTTCATCCAGAAGCTTGATTTGAATGATTTCCTCAACTCCTTTTGAGCCAAGCTTGATCGGAACCCCTATGAAAAGATCGTTGAATCCATATTCTCCCTGAAGGTAAGCAGCACAGGGGAGTATCTTCTTCTTGTCCTTGAGAATGGCTTCAGCCATTTCAACAGCAGCAGAGGCAGGTGCGTAATAGGCGCTGCCGGTTTTTAACAGGCTTACGATTTCTGCCCCTCCGGTTGCGGTTCGTTTGACAAGGGCATCGATTCTTTCCTTTGACATGAGCTCTGTTATAGGAATGCCTGCTACCGTTGAATAACGGGGCAAAGGCACCATGGTGTCACCGTGTCCACCCAAAACAAATGCATGTGTGTTTTCAACAGAGACATTAAGCTCCATGGCTATGAAGGCTCTGAAACGGGCAGAGTCGAGTACTCCGGCCATGCCTATAACCCTGTTTTTGGGGAATCCGCTTGCATCATATGCTACATGACACATTGCATCCAGAGGGTTGCTTACCACAATAATTATGGCATTGGGTGAATATTTGGCTACTTCCTGTGATACTTTTTTGACTATGCCAGCATTGATGCCTATGAGATCATCCCTGCTCATCCCTGGTTTTCTGGGAATTCCTGCAGTTATGATTACAATGTTAGAGTCTGCCGAGGCTTCATAGCTGTTTGTGCCTGTTAGATGGGCGTCGTGTTTTTCAATTGGAGCTGCTTGTGCTAAATCCAGAGCCTTTCCCTGTGGCACTCCCTCAATAATGTCTATGAGAACAACATCGCACAACTCTTTCTCTGCCAATCTCTGTGCTGCTGTTGCGCCTACATTCCCTGCTCCGATTACAGTGACTTTTTTCTCCATTGCAAAGACTCCTTCCTAATTAGCCAATAGTGTTGGGCTCGTAAAAAGTGATAAAGAGTTAACAAATGAGTAACTTGCGTTGCCTATTACAGTTATTTTTATAAAAGGTTTAATCAGATAACGAAGTATTGTCAACAATAATTGCTTTTTACCGTGAAAATGCTGATAGTTAATAGGTACAGTAAATGCTTATGGAGACATTTTCATGTGAGGGGCAGGCATTACGTGTCATAGATGTAAACGGTGCAGTCAAAGTTGTCTCTTGTGTAAAGAAAGAAAATAATATACTGAAACTATCATTTTGAAATTTTCGGCAATTGAAATATGATGGACTCGTAAAAAGTCCGTCGGACGGCTTTGTAAAAAGGCCGCAGGCAAGGCGCGCAAATCCTTAAGGATGAGGCGTAGTTATGGTACGCCGCGATGACGAAGGATGCAGCGCAACGCAGTATCCGGCCTTTTTACGATGCCGTCAAATATAACCATAAGGCAAAAATGAACGTCCAAGAAAAAAAAATCATGAGGCTCACCACTGCCTCCCACAAGTTAGTGCATCTCTTTGAGGGGGTGCTTCCTCCCATTATTCCGCTGTTGCTATTAGAATTTAATACGGATTATTTTCATCTCGGACTCGTTGTGACCATTTTTTCCTATGCTTTTGGTTTCGGCTCCCTTCCAGCAGGCTATCTTTCGGATCGTATAAAACCGCGCAATCTGATTTCTATCTTCCTTTTTGGTGCCGGTGGGCTTTCCATTGGCATGTTCATGGTCAGCACCTTTTGGGTTTATGGCGCGCTTATGGGATTCATAGGCCTCTTTTGCAGCATATATCACCCTGCCTCAAACACATTAATTTCTCATACCATATCAGAAAAAGGAAAAGCCTTTGGACTTCATGGCATTACTGGAAGCCTTGGGGTTGCAATTGCTCCGTTTCTATCCGCATCGCTTGGTTCAAGCTTTTCATGGGAAGCCCCTCACATCATATTCGGCATTTTGGCTTTAGCCGCTGGCGTTTACTCTTTTACGATAGCTACAGATGCCCCTGCAGAAACTGTGAAAAAAAATCTTCAAAAACCTTCAACAGTGCAACAGATATCCATGTGGACGTTGATCGTATTCTATAGTTCTGCTGCTTTCCTGGGGTTGACTTACAAAGGAATCATGACTTTTCTTCCGGTTTATATGGGAGAAAGGATGGACATGGAATTTATGGGTATCAGCAAGATGACTCTTGCTGGCTCTGTTGCAACCATAGCCCTTCTTTCAGGAGCAGTGGGTCAGTATTTAAGCGGCCGTCTTGTAGACCGTTATCGTCCTGAGTATATTTATTCAGTAGTGATCTGGATAGGAGCCGTTTTCGTGTTTTTAATGGCGCTGAGTTCCAATCTTTTCCTGATGCTTTCAGCAGTTCTGTATGCTTTTTTTTATTTTTCCACCCAACCTATTCAAAACTACATGCTTTACCGCTACCTTCCACAGAACAGACACGGGATCGGTTTTGGAGTTCATTTTTTTATCACTTTCGGAATAGGATCAACTGCGGCAGCATTTTCAGGATATCTTGCAGACCATTACGGCCTTGCATCAGTTTTTTACGCCATGGGAATATGCTTTGCTGTTTCTGCCCTGCTCTCAGGATACCTGATATTTCTTACCGGCAAAAACGAAAAGAATCCTACTTTCTAACTTTATATCCGGAATCATAGGCATGAGTTTTGCTAAAACACTAGGGATGCCTACACCAGTTAGGCCATTTAACCTGTTCCTATGCTCCAGCCCGGGAACTAGAGCACGCTTTTTCATTTATTTTGTATTGTTAAGTATTTTCGTGGAAAAAGTTGAAACAGCGGTAGCAATGTCAAATTTTTGACTCAGGCAAGCAAAGCTTTTAGTTTTAAGAAAATTGAGAATGTTAGTTCATCGGATAGACAACAGGAGGAAAATGATGCTTTTGCGGAAAAGATGTTTGAAAACAGTTTTTTTGGTTTTTACGGTGTGTTATTATCTCATCTCAGACGTTTCCAATGTTCATGCCCAAAACGAGTTTCGTTTTTCAAATGAATTCTCTGTTACCTACAATGACGTCAGCGGTCCTGGCAGTTCAAGCTCTACTTTGACGGAAGGTTTTCGGTTTCTGGATGTTTTCGGACTATACAGCGGCGGGAAAATTGACCAGTATGACTATCTCTTGAACATAGGTGCTAATGCAACAGATGACCCGAGGAACGACATCAAGAAATTTTCTCTTACCAATGTTCAGGGCAGGCTTACTAACAAGATTCACACACTGACTTTAGGGGACACGTTTGAGTTTTTTTCTCAATATGCTCTTAGTTCTGCAGTCAAGGGGGCTTCTTACAGATATTATGATGAACCCAGGGGACTTCCTGAATTTACAATACTTTATGGGATAGCGTATCCAAGGTGGGACAATGTATGGAAAGATTCTGATACAAGGACTATAGAAAGGCAGGTCAATGGCGGTCGTATCAAGTATGTTATGTCGCCTGATTTTAATGCAGGACTTAGTTTTGTGAGATCTCAGGACTACGACAGGATAAGGTCAACGGATCAGCTTTATGATAACGATGTTTATGCTTTTGACCTAGAATACAAACCGATTCCAGGTGCTACAATCCTGGGTGAGTTGGCTTTTAACTCCATGAAACTGTCGAATCAGGAGGGCGCTCCTTATATAGATGACAGCGGGCATGCATATAAACTGACAGCCATAGGGGATGCCAACCCCAGCAGGGTTTCTCTTGAATATGAAAGGATAACCCCTGATTTCATGACCCTTGTTGGTTCTTCTACACCAGACAGAGAGAAATTCAAGGCAAAATGGAGATACAGGCACAGCAAAACCATTACCTTCAACACAGGGCTTCTGTGGTACAGAAACAATCTTCAGGGGCAGAGAAGAGACGGAAGAACGGATACTTACAGGCCTGAAGCAGGGGTTAGCCTGAAGGGACTATTTAACAGAAAGTTTTCTGTAACAGACCTGACTTATAAGCTTAACGTAACTGACAAAAATTCCCTCAGAGCCAAACTTGATAACATAATAAGCCTGGGCTACAGGGACAGATTCGGTGTATTTGACAGCGATACAAACCTCATATTCACATCCTATGATTCAAGCACTGTCCCAAATTCCAGGAGCAAGGAATACACTTATAACACATCGCTTGGAAGCAGGCACACACTGAAAACGTTTATCCTTAAGCCAACCATAAATCTTGGCGGCTGGCAGTCACGAAATGAGCTTGAAAACATTTCCGACAGGATCTATGAATACTCCCTGGGTCTTGGGGCAGATATACCAACCTATAAGATAACCTCCTACCTTAAGGTTGGGCAGAACATGCTTGAAAAAGACAGAGGAGATCATTCACAGAGGTCATTTGCAACCATGAACATTTATTACAAGCCCAAGTTCCTCGAAAAATTTTATTACGGGATGCTGTTTTTAAGAGCTTCTATGAATGATTTTCGTTTTACGACAGGGGAAAGAATTTTCAGAGAAAACAGCATAACAACAGGATTGAACATACAGTTATAGGAGGAAGGTTAAATGAAAAAAATAACAGGCATAATCATTTTAGTGGTGTCTTTGTTTGCATATAATGCCGAGGCTAAATGGTGGATATTTGGTGCTTCACCTAATGAAATTGAAATCCGTTACCTTTATCTGAATAACATGTCATATGATGCTGCCGGGCAAAAAATATCTCTGCCACGAGAAACCCTTCAGGACGGAATGATTTTCATCAAAGGCAAGGCAACCGTTCAGAAGGGAAAGATTGCAAGTGTCAGGATTACAACCGACAACAAGGAAACATGGAAAGATGCAATGGTTTCTGATGATGGTGCATTTGTTTTCAGCTTTAAACCGGAAGCTGGTAAGGTCTATGCGATGTATATCGAAATAATGGACACAACCGGAAAAACAAATGACATAGAGGTAACCAGAAAAGAAGTGACTGTATCCGAACAAAACATTCTTGCTATGGTGAAAAATGTTCTTGACCAGATGATAGAGGCTTACAGAAACAAAGAAGCCGGGAGATTCATGTCTTTTGTGAGCGATGATTTTGCAGGAGATGAGGCAAATCTTGACAGGGCCATTCGAAAAGACTTTTCAGCATTCGACAATATTGACCTGAGATATATAATTAACAACATTGCTACCGACCCGAAAGGAATGATATTTGTATCCTTGAATTACAACAGATCACTTATTTCTTCTAAGACAGGAAGGCTTTTTACTGACAAGGGCCTCACAGAATTTACGTTTAAGGCAGGTGATAAGGGCCCTCTTGTATTCAGCATGAGAAACCCGCTTATTTTTGGAGTGACTGATGCCTCAAATGTGGCAACAGGCATGGTAAGGCAGTCACCAGCAGATCCGATGCTGATAGTTGATGAGCGTGGAAATGTAGCAAAGGTCCCGATTAACATTTTTGAAAAAGTTGTTGATGACGACAACCTGCTGATAACCTCTAATCCTGACGGTACGACTACAGTAAAATCAAACGATATAACTCTGGTAGTAAACCAGCAGGGTGCTGTTGTCAGTGCCTGCGGAGGCAGTGGTACTGTTGAATCAGGGGTGAACAAGGAGCTGGTAAGCATAGGTCACCCTCCTTATGGATTTGATTTTGAGTCAGGCGACAGTCTTGAAGCTTTTGGTGATTTTGTGGTCACTGGTGGAGAAACAACAAGGGTGTATGTGACCCTCAAAACGGGAGTCAGCATTAAAGATATGGGTTCTGTGACCCTTAACAGCATATCCGAGGCGCCCCAGGCCGGGTATTCCCCTTTATCCCCTGTTTATCTGTATTTAGGCAAGAGCTACGCTTTTAAATTAGCCAATGGCAAGTTCGGTCTCCTGGAAATTAAAAATATCATTCTTCCACATCCTCCTTACACAATACTTAAGTTTGACTATAAATATCAGCCAGATGGAAGCAGATGTTTTTAAATTGAGACGTAGAATTTCTGCTGTTAAGACGGATGCTCTTAAAAATGCACTGAGATTTATAAGGAGTCTAAGATGAGTAAAACAAAACTGCTCAGCGGACAAGTAATGTGCAGATTCTTATTTGTGATGATGATGGTTCTTTGCCTTATCAGCTCATCCGATGCCCAGGATACAGGCAAGGAAAAAGCCGAAATGAAAAAAGAGGCTACGCCCAGCTTTGGTGTTGCAGAACCAAAAGAGGCGGAAGAGTTTTTCAAAGAAGCAAAGAGACTTGAACCAAGTGATCCGTTAGCGGCAATCCGTCTTTATCGTGAAGGCATGATTTTGAAGCCCGATGCCTGGCAGGAGAGAAAACAGATAGCAGTGCTTTATGAAAAGCAGCAGCAGTGGGGTCTTGCCCTTGCGGAATATGAGGCAGTAAACAAGGTCACGGGTTCCGTAGAGAGCTTTGCCGATCTGTCAAGGATTTTCGACAAGGCAGGATATCCCCGCGCTGCTGCTGTTACTGCACGGGAAGGCTTTGCAAAACATACTTCCCAGCAGCATTTTCTTTTAATTTCAGGGGAAATCTTTCTGAAGATCGGTGCTGAAACAGAGGCATTGGCTGTTTTGCAGGAGTACGTGAAGCTGAAGCCGGAAGACGGGAAGGCGTTTTTTCTACTTGGCTCTCTTCATGAAAAGGCTGGAAGATTTACCGATGCTCTCTATGCCTATATCAGAGCCAGAGAGTTGTTGAATAATGACATAAACGTAAGCGATGCTGTGAAGCGAATTCAGGCAAGGACTGTTACAGTGGATGGACTGACCCTAATTCCTCCCCAGGGATGGCTGCCGGACAAAAATGGTTTGACTAATATCAAAAACGGCGAGCGAATTAAGGTTGGTGCAATTGCATCAGGAGATCCTGCTGCAATTGCCCTGAAGGTGGCAAGGGAAGCCATGCCGGAAGGACTTTTTGCCGATGAGGCAATGAAATCCTATGAGCAGATGAAAAAGAAGCGAGAAGAGATGATAAAGGCAGACCCAGAGTCTGGAAAGCAAATTGAGTCTGTGCCAGTCCCCCTCTTTAATACACGGGATGTTTCCAGCCTGACAGGAGCAAAAATGGCACTTCTGTCCACTGGCGAAACCCCTTACCCTGGCATGGAATCTGCGGTAGCGATGGCTATACCATCAGGTGGAAAGATATACACAATGGTATGGAAAGGGGCAGCTCCAGTTGAGGACGGATTAAAGGTAATCAATGATCTTTTTGAACAGACCGTATGGTCCAAGTAAGACAAAATGAGGCATCCATCAATGACCAGATATGTTTATTCAGGTATTTCAGAGGCTGGCGAAAGGGATTTTTCTGCATGTGTAATTACCTTTTTGATTTTTATCTTTGTTACGTCCTATTTTCTCATCTTCTCATCTTCTTTTGCCGCTGCCCAGGATTATCAGCAGGCATACACGGCAGTTGAAAATCTTGCTTCTGAAATCCGTACGAACGAGGGGGCAGTGGGTCAGGTCCTGATGGAGGCGATGCAGTCCAATCACGGTGATCTGCAGAAATGGCATGCACTTGATGAAAAGATGGGTGACCTCGGACAAAGCATAGACAGGAACCTGCCAGAGATCGGAAGAAATCTTGCCATACTTAGGGCAGCAAACCCTGAGAGATCGCACCCCTATGTTACCTTGGGAAGAACCTTCGAGGGAAACCTCAACATGGCAAAAAACAAGAAGAAGGAACTGCTTGACCTGGCAAAAAAAGAGAATGAGAAGCTTAACAAAATTAACCAGATGATTGCAAAGGTTGATAAAGAGCTGTTGAACGTGTCAAGAGGGCTTATGAGTGATACTATCGAAGGTTTTATTCCCACTGAGATATCCCTTGCTGGAGAAGCATCAGTAATTGTCCTTGGTGCCTACTTTGGTCCTGTTGGTATCGTGGCAGCAGGAACAGCCTGGGCCGTAGCAGGAGCATTTAATTCACTCGTGAATCTTTACTATAACACCAAGGCAGCGGCAGACCAAACAAAGGTATTGGCAGAGATGAAGCAGGGCCTCCAGGCCAGGAAGGCGGAGCTGGACAAGAACCTCAGCACACTCATGGAAGGAGCCCGCGAGACAGAGCAGATCGAGAAGATTCTGGAAAAACATGAAAACAAGATGAGCGAGTACAAGGCAAGGATTAGCGCTGCCATGGGAGGCTGGAACGAGCAGCAAAAAAAAGCTTTTGAGGAAAAAAAGAAGAAGATTGAAGAGAAGATAAAAGAGGCAATGTCTCAACCAAAGTATGGCGGCAAATGGACACTTTGTAACGGAACTGTCATTTCTCTTGATTCCAGCGAGTATGCAAGTGAGGTATCCTCTATGCTGTCACAATTAGAGTCCTATACAAGGGCGGTTGAGGACGGAGGAGACCCTGATAATTTTCAGGCAATGGTTGCAGACTGGCACAATAAACTATATGATCAATACAAGCTAAAATCAGAGGATTACAAAATTAAAAGTGCAGCCTGGGGTAGTGCGTCAAATACATGCTATCAATCCTATATTGCGTGCATGAACTCTGCCAGGACCCATGATCAATGGTTGGCTTGTTACCCTCGTTATTGTGGATGCATTATGCCTTCATCGGCAGCACTTGCAAATGCTAATAAGGAACTGTCAAGGATTAACAGTATCCACTATTCAATACAAAATGTTTATTATTTTTTCAGAGAAAGGATTGAAGTTGCCACAAGATCAAAGACGTCAGAATTCTGGAATACGTACACCCTATGGCAGAATAAATTCGGTGAGGCCAACTCTAAAGCTTATGAGGCCATCTCTGATGTTCCCTATTGGGTTGATCACTGGAAAGAAAGGGCTGCAAAACTTGACGAGGAGATACAGTATAGCCTCCGGTGGGGCTCAAGTATTGCCGACATAAGGAATGGGCTTCTGGCCACAGCAGTGCAACTGAAAGAACTTGACAAAACCGTTAAAGGTTCTGCAAAGAAATATGAAGAAGTAAATTTAGAGCGCATTCGCATAGCAAACCAGGCTCAGAACGAGCTTACAAGTCTTCTCAATAAGTGGGGAAGGCTTATCGGCTATTACTGGGGGGTGGGTTTCCCCTGGCTTGGCGAAAAAGCGGAATTTACCCCCCGTGCCCGTGAACTTGAGCTAAATGTCTCTTCGTTATCTGAAAGAATCAGGGCCTTATTTACGGTTCAAGAACCAGAGCATCTCAAACGGGCTAAGACAATTGATTTTACAGGTATAGCTGCCCTATATGAGAACAAGGCCAATGAGCTAACTTTTTATACCGACTGGGCTGAAACCTACCGTCACCGTCTTTCCTCTGCTGCCGGAGCCCTGAACAGGATCAGTTGGGAAAAGACCGACCGAGGCTTTTATGCAGACAGAGGAGGGAATGCCCGGGAAGTGCTGAACATGGAATTTTCTAAACCTTCCTGGTCAACCATTGCCTCGGATGCGGGAAAATATGTGTCCAAGGAGGATTATGCTTCACTGCCCTGGGCGCGTTTTCAATCCTGGGACACTCTGGGAATCTGGCAGAAACTGTATGCAGGACAGACTATGCTTCTTGACAAACTGAACAAGGCGGCGCCTCATTACGTAAGTGCAATGTCAAGTGGGTGGTTCCAGCCAGTCCCTCCTGACATCATTGTTCCGCTTCAGGATAACTGGAAGAAGCTGCGTGAAGTCTGCGAACGCTATGACGCACTTGCAAAACCTGAGCGCGATAAAATAGGTGATGGCCTGGAAAAGGCGCAGAAAGAGGTCCAGCTTCTTTTAGAAACCTGGGGTAAAATGCCGGAATATTCCCGCAATCTCGTACAGGACGAACACAGGCGCTTCTCAAACGCCTACAGCTGGCTACGTGAATATTTCTGGGCCAAGGCAGATGCGCTCAGGCCATCCCTTCTGCCGCCCACAAACGACACAGCCATTCAGCTTGACAACTTGATTCTGGGTTATGCCCCTGCCTACGAGAAATGGAGGAAACAGCAGGAAGAACAGACACGCCAGTGGGAAGAGGCTGAGAAGGTCCGCCTTGAGGAGGAAAGAAAGAAAGCAGAAGAGGATAGAAAGAAAGCAGAAGAAGAAAGAAAGAAAGCTGAAGAAGAGAAAAATAAGGTGGCTGCAAATCTTGCCCTTGTCCAGGATCTTTACAGCAGGTTCAAAAAAGCATACGAATCCAGAAATGACTCACAGGTCATGAGTTTCATAAGCGATTCCTGGGAGGCAGGGGATGGCACCACCCTTGTCGATCTGCAGATGAATCTCAGCAGAAGCTTCAGGGTATTTGATGAAATCAGGTATGACATTCAGAACCTGAAGATAGATACTATGCTGGATGGAAGATACAGTGTCGGCTATGATGTAACGATCACAAGCAGAATCCATAGAAGAAACATCAGGCATGAAGAAAAATCGAGCGTTCGTGAAGAGGTTGTAACAGATGATTCGGGGAAGGTTAAGATATTCAGAACCTCTGCCGGAAGATTCTGGCAAACACAGTGAGCGGCAGAAAAATCAGACGGAAATGCAGGTGCAGATCTCTTCTGGGGGGTTGCATTTCCGGAAGATTTGAATGTAATGCCTGCCTATCCTCCTGGCGATGAATGCTGCCCGACCTTGTATTTAAAAAATTGGTAGGTTGACCATGAGCATTACAAAATGTATCGGAATCATCTTTATGGTTCTTTTCCTGTGTTTCTCCACGGGATGTGCCGGCTTTAACATTGGACAAAGCTCTCAAACCATGCAGCGTCACGCCATGGTTAGGGATTCACTGAACAAGCTCATGAACGCATATGAGTTCAGGAATGCCAGAGAGTTTGCCTCCCTTGTGAGCGAGCGCTACACAGGGGACAGCACTGTGACCTCGGTAGGCAGAGAGTTCAGCGTTCATCACGATCTCACAATCCGTTATCTGGTAAATAACATTACCCTGGACAGCAGCGGTGGCAAGGCTTTTGTTGCGCTCAACTTTACCCGGGGCTGGACAGACATAAAGACAGGGAAGAGGATGAATGAAACCAGGCAGACTTCCATGGTCTTTATTCTTGAGAACGGAATCTATAAGCTTTTCACCCAGAACAGGCCATTCCTGTTTGAACTGAACTGACCGGAAAGTTTACATCAGCCTGTATTTTCACGAACTACAGGCTGATGACGGCTCCGTTGCATGCAAGCTCTATCAGTTCATTCCCTGAAGACATCCTTGCGCCTTTGATAAGCTCATCAGCGGTAATCTTTCTGGAAACGGCGCACGGGGTACACACGAGTATGGGAACATCGTATTCCTGGAGATAACTTAGATGATCATCTGCAGAATCTCCGGTTGCAGCGCGCAAATTGGCTATTATCCCATTTTTTGCCAGATAAACTGCTTCATCCAAAAGAAAAAGGGTCGGGTTTTTGCCCTGCTTCTTGGCGACTGCTGCAAGAAAAAATGCTCGTGTTGCACGGTTGGGATTATCTGTTCCACAGGAAAGGACAATGATTACATTGCTCGTCATAAGCTTCCTCCTAAGTATTTGGAATGGAGTTTCTAAGAAAGATTTGCGCTTTTTCTGAACTAAAAAGATGAATTCTTCATAAAAATGTGTTAGAGTCGTAACAGTGAGAGTTCGAAGTTCTCTCGTCGTGCCGAATCCGGTTTCACGCGAATTACCGTCTGAGCAGTACAATCATGCACCTGTATAGCATTAAGACAGAAGCGATTCAATATATATTCTGAAACAAAAAACAGGCATTAATGAAGAAACAAACATATGAAAGGCCTATATGGCTGGATTCTTCCGGAAAATCTGTCATGGTGATAGATCAAAGAAGGCTTCCCCATGAACTTGAGATAAAAGAGCTTAAAAATGCAGATGATGTAATCCATGCAATAAAAGAAATGGTGGTAAGAGGTGCTCCGCTCATTGGAGTTACTGCTGCATACGGGGTTTATCTTTCAGTGGTTCTTTCAAGACAGGAAGCTGACCCTGAAAGCTATATCAGGCATGAATGCAGTCGCATCAAACATAGCCGCCCTACGGCAGTTAATCTGTCATGGGCTGTGGACAGGATGCTTGAAAGAATTTCTTCCTTCAAAAACATATTCGATAAAATTGATGCAGCAAAAGAAGAAGCTTTCAACATAACTCATGAAGAAGTTGAAAACTGCCGTCAGATTGGTCTTCACGGGCTTTTGCTCATCCAGAAAATTGCCGATTCAAAGCCAGGAGACAGGGTAAATGTTCTTACCCACTGCAATGCAGGCTGGCTTGCCTGTGTTGAGTATGGAACTGCCACTGCCCCCATATATGCTGCCTGTGACAGAGGCATGGACATTCATGTCTGGGTCGATGAAACAAGACCTTTGAATCAGGGAGCGCGCCTTACTGCCTGGGAACTTGGCCAAAGAGGTATAAAACATTCTGTGATTACTGACAATGCAGGCGGACATCTCATGCAGAATGGGATGGTGGATATAGTAATTGTTGGATCGGATCGCGCTACAAGGTCAGGTGACATAGCCAATAAAATAGGAACATATCTGAAAGCTCTTGCTGCAAAGGACAATGACATTCCTTTTTATGCGGCTCTTCCTTCCAGCACTATAGACTGGAGGCTTTCAAGCGGTATTCAGGGGATACCGATTGAGATCCGTGACCCTGATGAAGTTCGCTGTGTTCAGGGTTTTAGCGGAAACGAAGTTGTTAAGGTTTTAATTACACCTGCAGAAAGTCCTTGTGTCAACTATGCATTCGATGTGACACCTGCCAGGCTTGTTACAGGAATCATTACAGAAAGAGGGGTATGCAGGCCGGATGAGGAAGATATACTTAGACTGTTTCCTCAAAATCTTAGTTTTTCATTACCTTGAGAAATGAAGGCAGCAATATGCTGACAGAGACTGAAAAAAAAATTATTTCTTCCATTCAAGAAGACATTCCCGTTATTTCAAAGCCTTTTGAAAAAATATCTGAAAAAATCGGAGTCTCTGAAACCCTATTTCTTGAAACTCTCAAAGATCTGTGCGACAGGGGGATAATTCGAAGGTTTGGAGCAACAATTCGCCATCAGAAATCAGGCTTTGAAGCTAATGCCATGACAGCCTGGGAGGTTGATGAATCTATAATCGATGAAGTTGGCAAAATAATGGCTTCATTCAGGGAAGTTTCTCATTGTTATAGAAGAAACCCATGCAGCAACTGGCCATATAATCTTTACACCATGATCCATGCCAAAGATGAAGCAGAATGTGTTGATATTGCAAGAAGAATTGCAGATGCTTCAGGTGTTCACTCCTACAGGCTTCTTTTCAGCAGAAGGGAATTGAAGAAAACATCGATGGAATATTTTCCGAATGGCTGCCTTGATGGATAAGGCTTACGGAAAACGGCAGTTTTTATCTTGAAATCAGACAATCCCCACATTCTTCTGGTAAATCCCTGGATCCACGATTTTGCAGCATATGATTTCTGGGCAAAACCTTTAGGGCTTCTTACCATAGCTTCCATTCTGAGGGTTCACGGGGCAAGGATTACTTATATAGACTGCCTTGACAGGTTTCATTCCAGGATGCCTTTCTCAGAGCCGTCGGCAAGATTTGGCAGGGGGCCTTATCTGAAAACAAGGATCGATAAACCTGATGGACTTGGTGATGTCCGGAGAAATTATTCCAGATATGGAATTCTGCCTGAATGGTTTTCTGAGGACTTAAAATCCATTCCAAGGCCTGATGTTGTTCTGATAACATCCATGATGACATATTGGTATCCTGGGGTTCAGGAAACCATCATCATGATAAGACGGTCGTTTCCTGAAGTTCCGGTTGTTCTTGGTGGAATCTATGCCACTCTTTGCAGTGAACATGCAGTAAAATTTTCGGGAGCAGACATTGTTGTTGAAGGTGAGGGCGAAGAAAAGATATTTGAGGTCATTCGAAGGCTCACCGGATGGTCTGTAAATATAAGGATTGATGCTGATAACCTTGATACATACCCTTTTCCTGCCTTCGACCTTTATAAATATTTGCCTTATGTAGCTCTGCTGACATCAAAAGGTTGTCCTTTTTCATGCAGATACTGTGCATCAGACTATCTGAACCCGAAACGAAGGCTGAAATCTGCCGACAGGATAGTTGAGGAAATAAGGTTCTGGAAATCAGGGTTTAATACAATGGACATGGTTTTTTATGATGATGCCCTTCTTGTCGATCCCTGTCATCATGCTGTTCCGATACTGGAAAAGATCATAGAATCTGGATTAGGGAAAGAAATAAGGTTTCATACGCCCAATGCCGTACACATCAGAGAAATAACACATGAAACAGCCAGGCTGATGGCAGAGGCTGGTTTCAAAACCCTTCGTTTAGGACTTGAAACAGCATCTGCGGATCGAAACGATTTTGACAGGAAAGTAACCAGAAGCGAATTTATCTCGGCTTTGTCGTGTCTCAAAGCTGCAGGCTTTGAAGCTCATCAGATAGGCGCATATCTGCTGACAGGCCTTCCGGGACAGGGCATGAATTCAGTTGCCGATTCAATAGATTTTGTCCTGAAGGCAGGGATCATGCCAGTTCTGGCATATTATACGCCAATACCGCACACGGCCTTGTGGAGCGAGGCCGTCTCCTCGTCAAGGTATGATCTTGAATCTGACCCAGTCTTTACAAACAATGCAATATTTCCTTGTCAGAAGACTGCCTTCCACTGGGCGCCGCTGGAAAGATTAAAGAAGCAACTATCTATAAAAACGAGAGAATTCATTTGACTTGTTTTGGACAATTTCATATTTAACAGGATCGGTAATTACTCAGACAGACCGCAGGAACGCTCCAAAAAAAATGGATACAGAGCAAATGGTTATAGGTAGCTTCTCTCTGTCCATTGGAAGCGACGACGGCCTTAGATTTTTAATCTGAACACCTGGGTGGTTACTTTTATGAAAAATAGAAAACGAAAGGAGGGGGATACCACAAAATCATTTATGAGCTGTAAAATCATCATAAACGCGATTGATCCTGCTGAATGCAGGATGGCTAAAGTAAAAAACAACAAGCTTGAAGAATTCTATGTTGAGACAGCCTCTCGGGAAATCACACAGGGAAATATTTACAAGGCTGTAATAACCCGTGTTGAACCCAGTCTTCAGGCTGTCTTTGTTGACTACGGGGCAGATCGTCACGGCTTTCTTCAACGAACTGAAATTCATACAGATTATTATCATGATGTTCCAACAGGCGATTATTCCATTCAAAATATTGTAAAGAAAGGTCAGGAGATTCTTGTCCAGGTGATCAAGGAACCCTTCATGAAAAAAGGGGCCATGCTGACCACATTCATCTCGCTTGCAGGAAGACATGTTGTATTGATGCCTGGAAGTGAAAACCGCGGAATATCCAGAAAAATAGAAGACGAAGAAGAACGGAAGAGACTTAAAGAAATCATAAATGCGATTAAACTGCCTGAAGCCCATGGACTCATAGTAAGAACTGCAGGGGTTGACTGCACTAAGACCGACATATCAAAAGACCTGAATTATCTGATGCGACTCTGGAAGAATATAAAGGGCAATGTAATGAAGGAAAAAGCACCTGCCCTTCTTTACAAGGAAAGAAACCTGGTACTAAGATCTCTCAGAGACTATTTTACACCTGATATCACAGAAATTCTCATAGATGATCCTGGAGTTTATCGTGATGCCAGGGAATTTATCGATATTATCTCACCCAGGCAAACCAGCATAGTCAAATTGTACAAAGGGGCAAAGCCCATATTTACAAAATGCGAACTGGAAACCCAAATTGCATCCATTTTTGAGAGCAGGGTCAGTTTAAAGTCAGGCGGATCTATTGTAATTGATCAAACTGAGGCCCTGGTCGCCATAGATGTCAATTCAGGGAAAGCTACACAGAGCAGGTCGATAGAACAGACTGCCCTTGTAACAAATCTTGAGGCATCAGAAGAAATAGCAAGGCAATTGCGGTTGCGGGATCTTGGGGGTCTCATAGTCCTTGATTTTATTGATATGAGGGAACAAAAACATAAGGCTGAAATTGAAAGAGCCATAAAAAACCATCTTAAAACCGATAAAGCCAAGTCAAAAGTAGGTAAAATCTCAAAGTTCGGCCTTCTTGAGATGTCCAGGCAGCGCATACGTCCATCAATCGAATTTGGAAGTCACCAGCCCTGCCGCTTCTGCAAGGGAAAAGGGGTTATGCCTTCTGCAGAAACTCTTAGCCTTGGGTTTTTACGCCAGCTCAGCTTAGAAACATTAAAAGATGATATTACAAGCGTAAAGGGCATAGTTCCTTCTGAGGTGGCATTTTTTCTGCTTAACCGCAAACGCCGTGAAATTCTCGATATTGAGGACAGCAGGGGATTCAAGATATTAATTGAAGCTGATCCTCAGATGATTCCTGGAGAAAGTAGAATCATATGCGACAAGAAAACGGTTCAGGACATTATTGTTAAAGAACATCAGGAGTCAGTAACGTGATAAAACGCTATACCCTTAATAAAATGGGTAATATCTGGACAGAAGAAAACAAGTACCGAACCTGGCTTAATGTTGAGATTGCTGTCTGCCAGGCTATGGCTGAAATGGGAAGGATTCCCCGGACGGCTTTTGAAGTGATCAGGAAAAGAGCCGGTTTTTCCGTTGATCGAATCGAAACCATAGAAGCCGAGACAAAACATGATGTCATAGCTTTTTTGACAAGCGTTGCAGAGTTTGTTGGCCCTGATTCACGTTATATTCATTTAGGACTTACATCTTCAGATGTTCTTGACACAAGCATGGCCTGTCTCCTTAAAGAGGCAGGAGAAATTATTCTTGATGACTGTGACAGACTCATGGCCGCGATAAGGAAGCGTGCTTTTGAACATAAAGAGACTGTCATGATAGGCAGATCTCACGGAATTCATGCTGAACCAATAACATTCGGCCTTAAGCTTGCCGTGTGGTACGAGGAAATGAAACGAAACCGTTTCCGTTTCAAACAGGCGGTCGAGAACATAAGCTTCGGGAAGATTTCAGGTGCTGTTGGAACTTTTGCAAATATTTCTCCTGAAGTAGAAGATATGGTATGCAGAATTCTCGGGCTTAAACCTGAGCCTGTGTCAACCCAGATAGTTCAGAGGGATCGATATGCTGAATATTTTACGGCCCTTGCCATAATGGCGTCTTCAGTTGAGAAAATATCAGTTGAAATAAGGCATCTTCAGAGAACAGAGGTCAGGGAAGCAGAAGAATTCTTTTCAAGCGGACAAAAAGGGTCTTCGTCCATGCCTCACAAGAGAAACCCGATAGGTTCTGAAAATCTATGCGGTCTTGCAAGAATAGTCCGTTCCAACGCTGTTGCGTCTTTTGAAAATATTGCCCTCTGGCACGAGCGGGACATAAGCCATTCATCGGTTGAAAGGATAATTGCGCCTGACAGCACAATACTTATGGACTACATGCTGAATCGTCTTACCGGTATAATCACAAAACTCATAGTCTATCCTGAACGCATGAAGGAAAATCTTGAGCAGATGAAGGGGCTGGTGTTTTCACAGCAGATTCTTCTTGCCCTGGCTGAAGCAGGCATTACACGTGAGGAAGCTTATGAACTGGTGCAGTTTCAGGCCATGAAAGTCTGGAATGAAAAAAAGGATTTTCAGACCCTTATCATGAATGATTCCAGGATAATGGAGTTGCTCGGAAAGGAAAGAATCAAAGAAATATTTGACGTTAATTACCATTTAAAGTATATCAGCGCTATTTTCCATAGGGTTTTCGGGGAATTGAAAACTGATGAAATAATTTAAATCATATTAAGAACTCGTTAAGGAGGTTTTACCGTGGTAAATATGGCTTATGCAATGGGGCAAGGTGGGGCTGACGCAGGATCAGCCGGAGGTTTTGCATCTTTTATACCTCTAATACTGATGTTTGTGATTTTTTATTTTCTGCTTATAAGACCTCAGCAGAAAAAAGCCAAAGAGCATCGGGAAATGATCGCCAACCTTAAGAAAGGCGATAAGATCATTACAAGTGGCGGCATATACGGTCAGATTACTGCAGTAGATGATGGAATTCTCACTGTTGAAATATCCGATAAAGTACGTGTGAAGCTGGGCAGGGCGAATGTCTCGGCAGTTGTTCAGAGCCAGTCACAGCCTGCAAAGAAGACAGAGGCTGAAAAATCCAGTTAATCTCAAACGTTGAAATTTCCGGCCTGAAAGAAGACATGAGGCCGGAAGGGTTGGTTTTATCAGTGAAAGGATTTGATAATTGAAGAAAATTTCATGGAAACTGACAGCCAGCATCATTGTTGTTCTGGTTTCAGTCATATATACCATTCCAATATTGAGCCCTGGAATGTGGCCATATAAAAAAGTGAATCTTGGTCTTGATCTCCAGGGCGGTATGCATCTTGTTCTTGAGGTCCAGAACCAGAAGGCTCTTGAAAGTACTGTCGAACGGATTGGTCAGGAACTCAGGACAAAACTGAAAAAAGAGCAGATTCGTTCCGCAGGGATAGAACAGCTTAATGCAGGGCTTTCTGTACGTGTCGATGGAAAGGATCAGATTGATAAATTTGAAAAGATATTAAATGAAGATTTTAAGGATTTAAGAATAAATTCCAGGGCCCTTGATAATGATGTTCTGACCATGATACTTGATCTTCCGGAGAAGGAAAGCAACCATATCAGGAAAATGGCTGTGGAACAGGCTCTTGAAACAATAAGAAACAGGATAGACCAGTTCGGTGTAAGTGAGCCAGACATTCGTCTTCAGGGGGAAAATCGACTGCTGATTCAGCTTCCTGGTGTCAAGGATACGCAAAGGGCAAAAGATCTCATTGGAAAGACTGCACTCCTGGAGTTTAAGCTTCTTGATGAGAGCCATGATGTAGACGAAGCTCTAAAGGGAATTGTTCCGCCGGGAACAGAAGTTCTCTATGAAGTGAAGGAAGACCCTAAAACCAGAAGGATCACGAAAACCCCCTATCTTATCATGAAGCGAGCCCTTCTTACAGGTGCTTATCTGACAGATGCAAAGGTTCAGATCGATTCGCAGTACAATGAACCCTACGTCTCTATTAAATTCGACAAGAAAGGTGCAATGCTTTTTGAAAAAATAACAGAAGAAAATGTAAAAAAGCGGCTTGCCATAGTTCTTGATCAAAAAGTTTATTCAGCGCCGGTTATCCAGGAAAAGATAAGCGGCGGAGAAGCCAGAATCACAGGTAATTTTACTTCGGATGAAGCCCGCGATCTTGCCATAGTCCTTCGAGCCGGTGCACTTCCTGCTCCTGTAAAAATCCTGGAAGAAAGAACAGTCGGACCTTCTCTTGGAACTGATTCCATAAATCAGGGTATGTTTGCAGGGCTGATAGGCGGTATTCTGGTAATTCTTTTCATGGCATTTTACTACAAGGGCGCAGGGTTGATAGCAGACATTGCCCTCATGTTTAATATAGTCATGATTTTTGGCGGGCTAGCTGCGTTTCAGGCTACACTGACACTTCCTGGTATTGCAGGCATAGTTCTAACCATAGGGATGGCTGTTGATGCAAATGTGCTCATATTCGAGAGGATCCGTGAGGAACTGAGGCTTGGAAAAACACCGCGTGCTGCTGTTGATGCAGGCTTTGACCTTGCTACATTGACGATTCTTGATTCAAACATTACAACCCTCATTGCAGCCCTTGTGCTTTTTCAGTTCGGAACAGGGCCTATCAAGGGATTTGCTGTAACACTGAGCCTTGGTATTCTAGCAAGCGTTTTTACGGCCCTCGTTTTAACCAGGGTAATATTTGATTATTTTGTCGTAACCCGCAAAAATAAAAAATTGAGCATATAATAAGGATTTTTTCATGGAGTTTATTAAACCCAATATTAACATCGATTTTGTCGGGAAACGAAAAATCGCCTACTGTATATCACTTTCAATGATCCTTATCAGCATCATAAGCGTTGTCTGGCAGGGTGGACCCAAGTATGGTATCGATTTTGCCGGAGGGACCATAATTCAGATAAAGTTTGTTTCTGATGTTGCCATCAGTGAAATCAAGTCAGCTCTTGAAGAAGTAGGACTGCAAAATTCCACTGTCCAGACTTTCGGGGATCAAAAAGAATACGAATACCTGATCCGGACTGAAATACCTCTGCAGGCAGAGCAGAATTTAACCCAAGACATAAAAACCTCTGTGCTGAAAATTACCGGAAAAGATCCTGAAATCAGGAGGGTAGAGATGGTTGGGCCTCAGGTTGGAAAAGATCTTCAGCAAAAGGCTATGCTTGCCATTTTCTATGCAATGCTTTTCATCGCCATTTACATTTCAGGCAGATTTGAATTCAAATGGATTATGTGTGGCGCCATTGCTTCAGCCCTTATAGGAGGGGTATATCTGCTGGGCCTGTTGAAACTGAGCATGGTTTTTCTCTCCATAGCAGCACTCGTTTTAACACTTGTGCTGTTCTGGTTTTTTAATCTTAAATATGCAATGGGTGCAGTTGTGGCCCTAATGCACGATGTCATCATAACGGTTGGGCTGTTTTCACTTTTCGACAAAGAGTTTTCTCTGCCCATAATTGCAGCGATTTTGTCAATAATGGGATATTCTTTAAATGATACTATCATTGTGTTTGACCGTATCAGAGAAAACAGGCGCAAACATTCGAAAAAATCATTCGGAGAAATAATAAACAGAAGTGTGAATGAAACCCTGAGCCGGACGATTCTGACTGCTGCAACCACTATTATTGCTGTCCTTGCTCTCCTGGTTCTTGGGGGAGGGATCATCCATGATTTTGCATTTGCACTTCTTGTAGGCATAATAACAGGAACCTATTCATCTATTTATGTTGCTAGCCCCATTCTCCTGGCCTGGCAGGATTTTGGAAAAAAGAAGTGAAAGATGGAAAAATATCAGCCCTGGTTTCTGCTGAAACACGTTCCAGGCATAGGCAATCTTTTATTTAAGCGACTGATTGATCATTTCAGATTTCCACAAAATGTTTTTGAAGCCTCAGATGAACACCTTTCTGAAGTAGAAGGCATTACACCCAGACTCATTGCTTCCATAAGGCAGGCCAGGCTGCCAGATGAAGCCCTGAGGGAAATAGAGCTTGTCGAAGAAAAAGGCTATCAACTCCTTTTTCTCACAGATACTCTTTATCCTCCGCTCCTAAGAGAAATTCCCGATCCTCCGCCTTTTTTATATGTTTCAGGTACAATGAATGCTTCAGAGAATTTCATTGCAGTGGTAGGTTCAAGGAATGCAACATATTACGGAATTTCAACAACAAGAAGAATTTGCAGTGATCTTGTGGAAAAAGGCATGACAATAGTGAGTGGCATGGCAAGAGGGATAGACACTGCAGCGCACCTGGGTGCATTGATGGGAAGAGGGCGTACTGTTGCTGTTCTTGGAAGCGGCCTGGAACATATTTATCCTGCTGAAAATGACAGGCTCTTTAAAAAAATCTCTGAAAACGGGGCAGTAATCTCAGAGTTTGCCCTCGATGCCCTTCCTGAAGCACACCATTTCCCTCTCAGAAATCGCATCATAAGCGGAATGTCTCTTGGAACACTTGTGGTGGAGGCAACACGAAGAAGCGGTTCTCTGATTACAGCGCGCCTTGCTGCAGAACAAAACAGAGAAGTGTTTGCGATTCCTGGAAGCATTAAGTCCTTTAAAAGCGCAGGAACCCATGTTTTGATAAAACAAGGTGCAAAACTGGTCGAACATGTTCAAGATATCATAGACGAGCTTAACCTGCAGGGACAGTTATCTGATTGTAAATCCGGTGTTCTGAGGAGTCCGGACGAAGTGGCTGCGAGGCAGCTTCTTTCTCCTGAAGAAGATGCGGTCTTTAAGTCACTTGATTATTATCCGGTTCATAGCGATGAGCTCGTCCGAAAGCTTTCTCTCAATTCCGGAAAGCTAATGGCAATTTTGCTTCAGCTTGAAATAAAAGGGTTGATTCAGCATAGTCCAGGCAATTTTTTTTCACTTAAAGAATGAAGGATTTTTTTGTGTCAAAACCTCTTATAATAGTCGAATCACCAACTAAAGTTAAAACCGTTCAGAAATATCTTGGCGAACAATACTGTATTGCAGCCACAGTCGGACATATCCGTGATCTTCCTGAAAAAGAGATGGGAATAGATGTCGAAGACGGATTCAAGCCTAAATATGTCACAATTTCCGGCAAGCAGAAAGTAATAGCCGCATTGAAGAAGGCTGCAGGAGATGTTGATGAGGTATTTCTTGCCCCTGACCCTGATCGCGAAGGAGAAGCTATTGCCTGGCATACTGCGGAGATATTGAAGAAGAAGGGGAGGGTCTTTCACAGGGTCCTTTTTCATGAGCTTACAAGAAACGCTATAACAAAAGCCATGGAATCTCCCATAGAGTTAGACATCAATAAATTTGAGGCCCAGCAGGCCCGAAGGATTCTTGACAGGCTGGTCGGGTATCAGGTGTCGCCCCTGCTCTGGAAAAAAGTAAAGACAGGGCTGAGTGCAGGCCGTGTACAGTCAGTTGCAGTCCGCATGATATGCGAGAGGGAAAGAGCCATTCAGGCATTTGAAACAGAAGAATACTGGAGCATTGCTGCAAATCTTTCAGCAAGTCTGCCACCTGCGTTTTCAGCAAAACTCGTCAAGCATCACGGGAAAAAAATAAAGATCAAGGACGAAAAAACCGCTTTTTATGTAAGAGATGAACTGAGTCTGCAAATCTTTACAGTTGCTGATATTGTAAATAAAACAGCGAAACGAAACCCTCTTCCTCCTTTTATCACAAGCAAACTCCAGCAGGAAGCCATTCGGCAGCTCAGGTTTTCAGCGAAAAAAACCATGACAATTGCACAGGAACTCTATGAAGGTGTGGAGATTGGAACAGGGGGACCTGTCGGTCTGATTACTTACATGAGGACAGACTCTATACGTATTTCTGCGGAAGCTGCAAACGAAGCACTTTCTCTCATCCGCGAAAAGTTCGGAAACGAATATGCCCCGTCAAGACCCAGGTTCTTCAAGAACAGAAAAAAAGTCCAGGACGCTCATGAAGCTATAAGACCGGCGTCTGTGTTTTTGACCCCCGAAAAAACGGAATCTTATCTTTCAAAAGACCAGCAGGCTCTCTACACATTGATCTGGAAGCGTTTTGTTGCATCCCAGATGACAGAAGCAGTTATCGACAGATCCACTGTCAGTGTTCAGGCTGGAGACTATCAGCTGACTGCAACAGGATCTGTGATCAGGTTTCCTGGTTTCATGGCCTTGTACATTTCAGCAGACGATGAAGAAGAAGGTGAAGCTGATAAATTGAGGCTGCCTGAGCTTGCAAGTGGAGAAGTCCTTATGCTTAACAGGCTTGAGCCGAAACAGCATTTTACCCAGCCTCCCCCAAGGTTTTCAGAGGCCTCCCTTGTAAAGGCGCTGGAAGAAAACGGAATCGGCAGGCCAAGCACATATGCTACCATACTGACCACTATTCGCGGGAAAGCATATGTGGAGATGGTCAAGGGTTTTTTTGTTCCCAGCGAACTCGGCTTCATAGTAAATGATCTTATAATTGCAAATTTTCCAGAGATTTTCGACATTGAATTTACGGCAAGAATGGAAGACGATCTGGATCGTATAGAAACAGCAGATGCGGCAGCAATAGAAGTTCTGGCCCGTTTTTATGGTCCTTTCAAACAGCAGATAGAGGCTGCCTCATCTGGAATGATCAGCATGAAGGGGGTAGGAGTACAGACTGAGCTTGACTGCCCTGCATGTAAGACTCGAAAGCTCCATATCAAGATAGGGAAAAACGGTCATTTTCTGGCATGCAGCGGTTACCCTGATTGCAGATTTACAAGCAATTACAACCGCGATGCAAAAGGTATGATACGGGTTGTTGAATCTGCTTCCGAAACTACAACTGATCAGGTCTGCGGAAAATGTGCAAACCCAATGATAATGCGTCAGGGAAAATATGGACATTTCCTTGCATGCAGCAATTATCCTGAATGCAAGAACACCCAGTCAGTGACTATACCAGGGACTTCCAATGATACGGGGGCATTTTGTCCTGAATCAGGATGCAGGGGCTCCCTTGTTCAGAAAACATCGAAGCGCGGAAAGGTTTTTTACGGATGCAACCGTTATCCGGACTGCACTTTTGCTATCTGGGACAAACCTGTAAATCAGCCATGCCCCCTCTGTCATGCAAAATTTATAGTTGAAAAAACATCAAAAAAAGATGGGACTTTTCTATCCTGTATAAACCCTGACTGTAGTTATAAATCGTCAACCATCTGAATTTGTTTGATTTGTAATAATTGAAATTTATCTGCCTGGCTTTTTATTACACCGTGAAGCTTGATGAACTCGTAAAAAGTCAATATTCGGACGGCTTTGTAAAAAGGCCGCAGGCAAGGCGCGCAAATCCTTAAGGAATGAGGCGTACTTATGGTACGCCGCAATGACGAAGGATGCAGCGCAACGCAGCATCCGGCCTTTTTACGATGCCGTCAAGCCTTGAGTTTTGAAATGACAGACCAGAAGACACATTCGCAAGGAAGTGAATGTTTTCCCCGAAAACTGTTTGACAAAAGTGAAGTTATGGTTGTAAGGAAACAGCTTGCTTTTCATTGAATTGGGATTTTTTATAAACAATTTCAAGGGAGGATGAACATGAAAAAATTGATTTCGTTAAGTTTGATTTTGGCATTGGCAGTTGCTGGTTTTACAGTTTTGGCAGTTCAGCCTGCAGCTTCTCAAACCATTACCTGGAAGATGCAGACGACCTGGCCTGCAGGCATGGCTCTTCACTCAAGTGCAGTGGCTCTTGCAAAAAGAATAGGGGAGCTTTCCGGAGGACGGCTCAAGATTGATGTAACACCTGCAGGCACAATTGTGCCTGCATTTGAGGTTCTCGACGCAGTGAACAGGGGTACTCTTGATGCTGCTCATGGGTGGTCTGCATACTGGATAGGGAAACACCCTGCTGCCAACCTCTTTTCGAGTGTGGCAGGAGGGCCATTCGGGATGGATAATGTTGATTATGCCGGTTGGCTCTATCAGGGTGGCGGTCTTGAACTTTACAGGGAACTTTATGCTGATGCCCTTAAGATGAAAGTCATAGTGTTCCCATCGGACATCATTGCAGAAGAGCCTCTTGGCTGGTTTAAAAAACCAATTAAATCTGTGGCTGACCTTAAAGGCATAAAATTCAGGGCATCTGGAATAACTGCTGAAATATACAAGGAATTTGGAATGTCTGTAATCACCCTTCCAGGTGGAGAGATTGTTTCTGCACTGGAGCGAGGCATTCTTGATGGTGCAGAATTCATGTGCCCGACGACCGACAGGCAGTTGGGATTTCAGGATGTTGTGAAATTCTATCATGCACCTGGAATGCACCGTTCTGCCGGCATACTGGAACTAATCGTAAACAAGGACAGTTATGATAAACTGCCTGCAGATCTGAAGGCCATTGTCGATGCAGCAGCAAAGGAAAACATGATGAGGGCATGGCTTGATCTTGTGGCCAACAATGTCCGAGACCTCGAAGCCTTGACAACAAAACATGGAGTTACACTTGTTGAGACTCCCAAGGATGTTCTCATCGATATTTTGAAGGCATGGGACATAGTGGCTGCGCGTTATGTTGCTAAAGATCCTTTCTTTGCAAAGGTTTATGCTTCACAGAAGGAATTTGCCGGCAAGATGGTTCCCTACAAGAGGAGCTTCTATCCTGATTACCGAATAACAGCAGACTATTACTGGCCTGTAAAGAAGTGATAACTGTTGAGATTTTTAGACTGAAGGCCCTGAAGAAGGTTTTTGGAAAGGCTTGATTCAGGCTTTTACAATATGATTGAGCTTCAAGGGCTTTAAAGTCTATTCAGCTTAGCTTGTACCGTTATGGTTTCTATCCTGATGAAAGGACAGCACTGCTGGTTTTTATGGCTCTGGTTGCCTGTATACATGCCTTGTGTGGGGAAAGGTAAGGACTCATTTTGTTAAGGAGGAGATATTTTGCAGAAATTTTTTAATTTTGTTGACAAGTTGAGCGAGAAGAGCAGCAAGCTGTTTGCCTGGATCATTGTTATTCTTACTCTATCGATTGTTTACGAGGTTGGGGCAAGATATCTCTTCAATTCTCCTACCGTCTGGGCGTGGGATTTAAGCTACATGCTCTATGGTGCCCATTTCATGATGGGAGCAGCCTACACTCTACGTCTCAAGGGAAATGTCAGGATTGATGTTTTCTACCGATACCTGTCCCCCAGGAAACAGGGTATTTTCGATCTTTTTCTTTACCCTGTTTTTTTCTTTCCCCCGCTTGTCGCTCTTTTTTTAGTAGGAATCAATCATTTCTTTTATGCCTGGGAAATAGGCGAGAAAACCAGCATGACAATGTGGCGAGTTTCCATGGTACCTTTCAAGGCGGTTTTGCCTGTGGCAGTTTTCCTCCTGATACTGCAGGGTGTAGTGGAGTTTATACGCACATGGCAGTTTGTTGCAGGGAGGAAGGATTAGAATGGAAGCACAATATCTTGCCATGCTTATGTTTGCAGTACTTCTTGTGGGTGTTTTTACGGGTTTTCCTCTTGCTTTCGTTCTTCTTAGCACCGGAATGTTCTTCGGCCTCATGGGGTGGGGTACAGCAGTATTTGACCAGATGGCTTCAAGGACATTTGGCATCATGGCAAATGATGCCCTTGTGGCTGTTCCTCTTTTTATATTCATGGGCTATATGATGGAGCGATCCGGTATTGCAGACGGACTCTTCGGGATTTTGCAGGAAGCCCTGGGACAGCTTAAGGGGTCCCTTGCTGTTACTACAGTTGTTCTCGGCACAATTCTGGCTGCAACCACAGGGGTAGTAGGTGCATCTGTTACCATGATGGGGCTTATTACTCTTCCTCCGATGCTTAAGAGAAAATACGATATACCTCTTGCTACAGGGACAATTCTTGCCGGAGGAACTCTTGGCATACTGATTCCGCCAAGCGTAATGCTTATTCTCTATGGTCCGATGGCAGGACTTTCCATAGCAAGGCTTTTTGCTGCCGCAGTTTTTCCAGGCCTCCTTCTGGCTGCATTATACATAGCCTACATACTTGTTCTTTGCTATCTGAAGCCTGAACTAGGGCCATCTCTTCCCAAAGATCAAAGGACAATGACGTCTACAGAGCTTCTGAAACAGCTTTCAACCAGGCTCATGCCGCCTATGCTCCTCATTCTTGCAGTGCTTGGATCAATATTTTTCGGTCTGGCAGCTCCCACAGAGGCAGCGGCAATGGGTGGTCTGGGTGCAACACTTCTATGTGCTGCCTATGGTCAGCTTACCATGGCCAATTTAAAAGATGTGGTTTACCTGACCATGAAGGCCTCTGCCATGATTCTTATCCTGACAGTGGGAGCCAATGTCTTCACAGGGGTATTTCTTGCTCTTGGGGGTGGGAAAGTCATAGAGTCATTCCTCATTGGAAGTGAACTGTCTCCTTATGGCATCCTTTCCCTTGTGATGTTCATAGTTTTTGTTCTTGGCATGTTTCTTGACTGGATTGCAATACTTCTAATACTTATTCCTGTACTGACGCCAATCGTAAAGGGTCTTGGATTTGATCCACTCTGGTTTGCCATCCTGATTTGCGTGAATCTGCAAACATCTTACCTCACACCTCCATTTGCCTATTCCATATTCTATCTTAAAGGGGTTGCTCCTCCTGGTGTCGAGGTTGCCCACATCTATCGTGGGGTTATACCCTTTGTAATACTCCAGATTATCGGGTTGTCTCTGTGCATTGTCTTTCCACAGATAATAACCTGGCTTCCTAAACTTATCTATGGATAGATAGTTTTCTTGAAATAGGGACTTTTGCAATCACCTCAGAAAAATATCTGAAGGGATTGCCTCATGACTTCTATTGGAGCAGGAATTCTTGTCCACAATTCAAATTGAATTCCAGCCTGATGAATGAACATGGAAAGACCATTTATTGTCTTGCATCCTTTTTCTTTGGCTTTTTTCAGCAGTAAGGTTTCAAGAGGGGAGTACACAATATCCATGACAAGAAGTCCGGGGGTTAAAACGCTTTCAGGAACCGGTATCTTATTTATATGAGGGGTCATTCCAACTGATGTGGCATTGATTAAAATATCGTGTCCTGGCTTTTTAAAATCTGAAAAATGAATGTAATCTGCTTCAAGGTCTTCTGCCAGTCTTTTCCCCTTCAAATATGAACGATTTGAGATGGTGAGATTTGCACCACTGGATTTTACACCAAAACCAATGGCCCTTGCTGCTCCTCCTGCCCCTATTATTATGATATTTTTTCCTTCAAGACTTATTCTTTCCTGAAGAGCTTTCAAGGCGCCTATCCAGTCAGAATTATACCCTTTCAGACTCCCATCCTCATTGATTACAGTATTGACTGCACCTATTTTCCGGGCCATTGGGTCAAGATCATCAAGACAATCAAGTATTGATATTTTGTGCGGGATGGTTATGCTTGCACCCTTTATGTCGAGTGAACGTATTGCATCAGCCCCGCTTTCTATTTCAGTTACCCTGAAAGCCACATAAACTCCGTTATATCCTGTTTCTGCAAAGGCTCTGTTAAAGATGGCAGGGCTTTTGCTGTGGCTGACAGGATTGCCCATTACTGCAAAAACATTTGTAGTCGCATCAATCATTTTTCATTTCTCGGATATGATCCCAGACATTTCAGAACCATGCAAAGAGTCTTCATTTCTTCAACCGCATCCCGAACATTAGAATCTTCCATATGGCCTTCAATATCAACAAAAAAATGATAGCTCCAGTTTTCATGTCTTGATGGACGCGACTCCAGTTTCACCATGTTGATTCCTGCATCATTTATAGGCTTCAAGACCTTGTAAAGAGCCCCTGGAATATGTTTGGTTGCAAACATAAGGGATGTCTTATCCTGCCCCGTTCGACCAGGCATTGATTTTCCTATCACAAGGAAGCGGGTCGTATTCCTGACGCAGTCTTCTATTCTTGTGGCCAGACTCCTGAGTCGATAGATAAGTCCGGCTTCCTTGCTGGCAATTGCGGCTGATTTCTTGTTACTGAAGGCTTTTTGAGCTGCAATGGCTGTACTGCTGCATGATTCATGGCGGCAGTATGGAAGGTTCTGGTCAATCCACTCTCTGCACTGGGCAAATGCCTGGGGATGGGAATATATGACTTCTATTTCACCGAGGTTTTTTGCACAGGAGGACAATAGATCGTGTGAAACTGTCTGATAGGTTTCTGCACATATTCTTACATCTGATTCCCAGAAAAGATCAAGCGTAAGATTAACGGCCCCTTCAATGGAATTTTCTACAGGAACTATCCCGTAAGGGTATATGCCTTTATCGACGCTGGCAAATATGTCTTTTATCTGAACAAGAGGGGTCATATTTATGCCGCGTCCAAAATGACTGAGGCATGCAATATGTGTAAAGGTTCCTTCAGGTCCGAGATAGGCAACTGTCAGGGTCTTCTGAATATCGCGGGATGCTGCAATTATCTCCTTGAAAATATGATGAAGGGCAGCAGAACTAAGTGGGCCGCGGTTGATTCTGTTAAGACGATTTAACAGGGACTTCTCCCTTGAACTGTCAAAGACAGGCCCCCCGTTCTCTGCTTTTATTTTTCCTATTCTCCTGGCTAAATCAAGCCTTTCGCAAATTAGATGAAGGATTTTTTCATCTATTTCATCTATGGACATTCTGAGGGAATCCAGATTCTCTTCCGGGAATCGGGTCTTTATTAATGAATTCATTTTTCAGTTATGGTTTCCTCAATTGCATATCCAAAATGCCTTCCACCCTGTTCGGTTGCAACCAGAACTTCATCTCCTGGGGATAAACTGATAAGTGATACCGGTTCACCGCCAGATGCTGTCAGTCTTATGGTTTCTGCATTTTGAACAAGTGTTGTGATGATTTTCCCGCTTGTTTCAGCAGTGATGAGCATGAGAGGCCTTTTTTCTATCTTCAGCCTGCCTACAACTGCTGGTGTCGCATTTCCAAGATGATCTGTGATCAGAACCATATCTCCGGTGGAGAGCTCTGAAAGATAGCGGGTTTTTCCCCCAGGAACCCTTGTATAGGCATGAACTGCTCCTGCGTTTACCCTGAAAGGTCTTGGTGCAACATAAGGGTTGGCAATGCTTTCAGCATGAATCAGAAAAAGGCCGCTGCTGCTGTTTCCAACAAGGATACCCTGGCCTCTTGTCATGATGGTGCAGGTATCGACACATACCCTGTCTCCCATCCCTGCTGGAGTGATGCTTAGGATTCTGGCAGACTCGAGAAAGGTTTTTTCATCCTTTTCCTTCAACTTTACTAAAGTATTTTTCAAAGATATAGGGTCTGAGGCATGCAGAAGTATATGATTTACGCCTTTTTCCAGAATCCCGAATGCGGTTTTTGCATCATCAAGGCTGTGAACCTGAGCTATTACATCGGCTCCTCTTGCAATCAGATTTTCGAGGGGTATTATGCTCCAGTCCTTGCATTCTATTATTACTTTCCTGTTTCTGCACATCGACAAGACGGCCTCTTCGTCTTCCTTGCAGGTAATTTTGCAGAAAGCCAGATCTTCTTCTGTTTTTAAGTCACCGTCTGGTGCAATGGTTTGAATTCTTCCAAGCTCCTTGATTCTTTCAGAAACCCCAGCAATAGTCATTATCCCGTCTGCCCCGTTTTCTATGGCTGTAGTGATAAGATCTTTATCCCAGGAGTCGATCCTGACCCAGATTGTACGTGTCATTTATTTCACCTCAAAAATGATAAGGCAGCATCAACGTCAGCGCCATCATGCACTATTGCAGAAATTGCCATGACCATGGCAGTCGGGTTACTGTGCTGAAATACATTTCTCCCTATTGAAGCACCTGCCCCTCCGGCATCTATTGATCCTTTGACCATTTCAAGTATCTCAATGTCAGAGTCCATTTTAGGCCCTCCTGCTATTACAACCGGTATGGAGCAGCCCTGGACGACATGTCTGAACGATTCAGTCGATCCTGTATAGGAAACTTTTACTATGTCAGCACCCATTTCATCCCCGATTCTGGCAGCATGTTTTATTACTTTTGCATCAAATTCATCCTTGATGTTTTCCCCGCGCGGATAGATCATGGCAAGAAGAGGCATTCCCCAGTTTCTTGCTTCGTAGCTTACCCTTCCGAAGTCGTTCAGCATGGTTTTTTCATCCCCGTTGCCAAGATTTACATGAATTGATACGGCATCTGCTCCAAGGCGGATGGCTTCTTCAACAGAGCACACAAGGGTTTTTGCGTTTGGATACAGAGAAAGACTGGTTGAGGCCGACATATGAATGATAAGACCTATGTCCCTTCCCTTGCCCCTGTGACCGGCCTTTACAAGACCCTTATGTTCTACAATCGCGTTGGCTCCACCTTCTGCCACTTTGTTAACAGCGTCTTTTACGTTTATCAAGCCCTCGATCGGCCCAATAGACATGCCGTGATCCATAGGAACAATGACTGTTTTTCCTGTGTTTCTGTTGATTATTCTCTCCATCCTTATCTGTTTTCCCAAAATGCTCATCTTTCATGCCTCCTTTTAAAATTGACGACTTCGTAAAAAGTCCGGATACTGTGTTGCACTGCATCCTTCGTCATTGCAGCGTACCCAAAAGTACGCTTCATTCCTTAAGGATTTGTGCGCCTTGTCTGCGAACTTTTTACAAAGTCGTCCGAATTATGTCTTTTTACGACTCCATCAAAATTAGAAAGGCCGTGAAGATTTTATTCTCCACGGCCTCAAAAAACAAAAAAGCCGTGGGCTTGTTCTGCCCACGGCTTAGTGCTTGATTGTTGTCAGGGTATCAGCACACCACAGGCAGAACAGGTGCTAAAGTAATAAAAATACCCGTAAAAAAAACTGCCTGTAATGTTTTTAATCATTTTATCTTTCCTTTTTGTACGATCTCTATCACCTATACTTTTTAAATGTCAAGTGTTTTTTTAATCCAGTCTTTTGTTTTTCTTTTGAATCTTGACATGTCATTGGCATTCCTATAGGTTAAACCGGTATATAGTGTGAATGTTCATTCATGCTCCAAAAAAAACATGAGCCCTTAAGTATTTTTCCCTGTTTTCCATGCCCGGGAAATAATAAAAGCAGGGTTTTCAACCCATGCGCGGTTTCAAACCGCAGGCTTTTGGAAATGAGCAAATAATTAAATGCAAAGAGAGGTATTCACAGTGATGGTTCTTTGGTGGCACTGGTTATCTTTTGGCCTGATTCTTATAGGGGCTGAGCTCTTTATTCCTTCTTTTACAATAGTCTGGTTTGGTCTTGGAGCCTGCCTGACAAGTCTTTTTTTGTACTTCATTCCCGGGGCATCCTTATCTATGCAATTGTTCGTCTGGATATTGGCTTCATCTGTTCTGGCCTTTCTCTGGTTCCGGCTATTAAAGCCTGTAATGGCGGATAAGACCACTTCAGGAATGTCAAGTGAAGCTATCAAGGGAGAAGCAGGGATGGTTGTAAAATCGAATCCAACTGTACTTGACAAAGGAAGAATAAGATTCACTGTGCCCATTCTAGGTGCTGAAGAATGGGATTTTACATCTTCAGCCATCTTGCATACAGGTGATTATGCGCGAATTATAGGCATAGAAGGGCATGTACTCAAAGTTGAAAAGAATAACCCTGGACAGGAGAGACATTGAAATGGACGGAACCCTTTTTGTCATTATAATTTTGACAGTCCTTGTTATTATAACTATTTTTTTAGGAGTACGTATCGTTCCCCAGGGCTACAAACATGTTGTGCAGCGCCTTGGAAAATATAACACAACCCTTAATCCCGGCCTTAATTTTATAATTCCCTATCTCGATGTCATAGCTCATAAGGTGATTACAAAAGATATTTCCCTTGATATTCCCACTCAGGAGGTGATCACCAGAGACAATGCAGTCATAACAACAAATGCCATAGCATTCGTAAATGTCATCGATCCCCAAAAAGCAGTTTACGGTATTGATGACTACAGGTTTGCCATAATTAATCTTATTCAGACATCTCTTAGAAGCATTGTAGGAGAGATGGATCTAGATGATGCCTTGAGTTCACGGGAGCTTATCAAGACAAAACTCAAGACTGGAATTTCAGACGATGTGGCTGCATGGGGGATCGTGGTCAAGACAGTTGAAATACAGGACATTAAACCTTCCTCGACAATGCAGCAGGCTATGGAAAAGCAGGCTTCTGCTGAAAGATCCCGCAGGGCTGCCATCACAGAGGCCGAAGGGAAGAAAGTTGCGGCAATATTGAATGCCGAAGGAGCCAAAGAAGCTCTGATCCTCGAAGCAGAGGGAAAACTCGAGTCCTCCCGCCGAGACGCACAGGCAAAGATAATCATGGCAAATGCAACAAGAGGGGCTATTGAACAGGTTTCAGATGCAATCGGTGACAGGCAGCTTCCTGCACTTTATCTTCTTGGAGAGCGCTACGTTGAAGCTTATAAAGATATCGCATCTTCTCCAAACGCCAAAATCGTGGCACTTCCTGCTGACATCCTTAAGTCCGTTCAGGGACTTCTTGGTGGGAAATAAGGTTTGTATTCGGGCACTATTTTTTTTAAAATATCTTTCACCTCACTAAGGTTGTGTATTTTTCCAAGAGAATCCAGATCCTTAAGATTAAGCAATAATCTTTCACTTTCTTCATTCTGGTGATTCAGCACCCAGATCTTATTGTGATCTGTTTTTATTACATTTTCACCGCTTAACAGCAACTCCTCATATATTTTTTCCCCGGGCCTGAGCGAGGTATAGACAATTTCGATATCATCTCCCGGGGTGAGGCCTGACAAATATATCAGATTTTCTGCCAGATCTCTGATCTTAACAGCTTCTCCCATTTCAAGAAGAAATATTTCTCCTCCACGACCCATGGCACCTGCCTGAATGACCAACTGAACGGCCTCTGATACGGTCATGAAATAGCGGGTGATATCAGGATGTGTGATGGTTACAGGGCCTCCTTCTTCTATCTGTTTTTTAAACAAAGGTATTACGCTGCCGTTGCTTCCCAGGACATTACCAAAGCGAACTGCTATAAACTGGGTCATGCAGTCATGAATTTTGGATTTTTCCTGAAGGATAAGTTCTGCCACCCTCTTTGTCGCTCCCATCACATTGGTTGGACAAACCGCCTTGTCTGTAGAAATCAACACGAATTTATCCACTTTATAATCAATGGCAAGATCTGCCAGGACTCTTGTGCCGAAAATGTTGTTCTTAACAGCTTCAATAGGATTTTCCTCCATCATCGGAACATGTTTGTATGCGGCAGCGTGAAATATATGGGATGGATGATAAGTTTCGAGGCATTCTCTTACCCTGTCTTCATCCCTTATGTCACCTATGAAAGGGACATAGGCAGCGGATAATTTCCGTTTTTTCAATTCAAGTTCAAGGTGAAAAAGATCATTTTCAGCCCTCTCAAAAAGAATCACCTTCTGAGGATGAAATCGGGCTAACTGCCTTACAATTTCTGAGCCTATAGAACCGGCAGCCCCTGTCACCATTATTACTTTATTTGCCAGTTGCTGAGCAATCAGCGACATATCAAGACTTACTGCATCTCTTCCTAGAAGATCCTCTATGGCTACATCCCTGATCAGACTTGTGTTCACTCTGCTGTCTATAAGATCGCCTATGTATGGAAGAGTCTTAAACCTTATTCCAGCCGTCTTGCAGGTACTGACTATTTTTCTTATTGTCTTTCCTTTTGCGGAGGGTATGGCAATAATAACTTCCTCAACCCCGTATTGGGACGCAATGCTTGTAATGTCTGATGAGCTTCCAAGAACACTCATTCCATGCATCCTGGTTTTATGCTTACTGACATCATCATCTACAAAACCGACAGGATTGTAACCAAGCCGTGGATTATTGCGCATTTCCCTTAGAATCATTTCGCCTGCACTTCCGGCTCCTACAATAAGCACATTTTTGCTTTCAGGCAGATCCTTTATGCTGGACTTAACCGTTGCTTCTCTGAACATCCGTACAATCATTCTTATACCGCCGATCAGAACGATATTATAGATAAAGTCTATTGCCAGGACTGACCTGGGAAACCCTTCTCCCCTCATTACGATAAAAACATACAGGGCAAAGAGCATTGTACCCAGAAGGGATGCCTTTATTATGTCTTTTAAGTCAGTTACTCCGACATATCTCCACAAACCCTGAAAAAGATCAAAGTACCAGTATGAAAAAAGACGAACTGCAAGAAGAGGTGCCAGTGTTGAAATAAAAACACGGTGATACATGTCTGAATTAAAGAAGGAGACTTCAAGGCGGGATGCAAATGCAAGAAAATAGGATATGGCTATTAAAGCCACGTGCATTGGTACAATCATAAAGAGCCTGTACTTCAATAGTCTTTCCCCGATTCTGATCAAGTCTTGTTTGTTTGTCAATGCCTTACCCCATCGCTTAGCAGTACTTTCACCAATGTTAAAAAAACTATCTTCAAATCAAAAAAGAAAGAGAGGTGCTTCAGATAATAGACGTCAAACTCGACTTTTGCAGGAATTGTAAGTTCATCCCGACCGTTAATCTGAGCCCAGCCTGTTACCCCTGGCGTTAGAACATGAACCCCGTTTTTTGTTCTGAGCTCTACCAGATCATCCTGATTATACAGCGCCGGACGGGGACCCACCATGCTCATGTCACCCTTGACTACACTGAATAGCTGAGGAAGTTCATCAAGGCTTGATTTTCTGAGAAACCGGCCTGCTTTTGTCAGATAGCGGTCTGGATCTTTCAGGAGATGGGTTGGTACAACAGGGGTATTTGTGTGCATGGTTCGAAATTTTGGCATCCTGAAAATAGTGTTGTTTTTTCCAACCCTGTCAGACCAGAATAAAACTGGTCCATCTGAGCTAAGCTTCACTATAAATGCTATGATCAGCATGGGTATGAACAAAAAGCCTGTTAAAGCCAAGGACATCAGGATATCAAAAATGCGCTTTATTTTCACAATTCTCCCGACTGTCTCATTTCCATAACTGTTTTTTTCCATCCGGACACCAAATCATATTCTGGTATAAAGCCTAGATACTGTTGAATACGTTTGCTTTCAACAGCCACGTCTTCAGTATATTTATCAATTGTTGAACTATTTATAGGAGACCTGAAGCTTAAAATCCCTGCCGCATATTCAACTATACCTGCTGCCATCCGTACAGGAGCAAGCGGCAGGGAAAAAGAAGGGGGTTTTCTGCCAAGGGCAAGGCAGATAGCTGAAATTATATCATTTAAAGTGTGAAATTTGCCGTCAGAGACATTAAAAATTTTTCCGGCAGCACACGGATGCTTTAAAGCCAATACTGCTGCACTTGCCATATCCTTGTCATAAATAAGTGTCCGTCTGTTTCTGCCATTTCCAACAGGTATGAAGCAGCCCTTTGAAAGAGACTTCACCAGGCGCTGATAATTACCCTTGACTCTTGCGCCATAAACTGCACCAAGGCGTAGAACTGTTCCAATTTGTCTTCCATCAAGGCCTTTTGCTTCAAGCACTATTCTTTCGGCATCAAGTTTTGTCCTGGCATAGAATGTATCTGGGTTTGGGGGCGTATCTTCTGTTAAAATTCTTTCACCCGATGCCCTATAAACAGCAATGGTGCTGAAGAGCACAATACGCCTTACATTCGCCTGAATTGCTGCTGCTACCACAGTTTTAGTGCCCCCGACATTAATCCTCACATATTCTTCTTGCAGAGCTGGCGGAGGGTTGACAATGTGCAGCAGGGCTGCAAGGTGGACAACTGCATCAACTCCTTTCATTGCAGCCTGCACGGCAGACAAATCGGTTACATCGCCAATGCGAGTCTCCACATCTTCAGGCCATATTCCGACAGGATTTGAGCCTAAGGACAGAGTGCGTACAGAATAACCTGCATCATGACAGGTAGTTACTACAAGAGGCCCGACAGCGCCGGTTGCACCTGTGACAAGTATAAGAGACATATTATTCAGAAAATGCTGATCGTCTTTTTAATTTTCAAAACATTTACATATTCTTGGGCT
>JBBIWB010000003.1:0-114585 GCA_037439445.1 Desulfobacteraceae bacterium
GGGTTCTTCCTACAGTATCTATCTCAGTGCAGTCAGAAACTTTTTACTCATCGGTCCTGTTTTGACTTATCGTGGGCCATCTATTTTGTAGCTGTAAAAAAAATCCTGTACAAATTTTATGTGTTGTTTCATTGCGATATAAGACTGCTCCTGGTCATGTTTTTTTATGCTCACACAGATAGCCTGGTGCTGATCAAGAATCAAATCGATATTGCCTGGCTTCGTATATAGACAAGCAAGATTTTCCCTTATTCCCACGAAAAGAAAATCGAAGAAATTCTTCATGATATAAATCTGAAGAGGATTTTTCGTAGCATAAGATATCGCCATATGAAATGAAGTATCTGCTTCAAATCCAAGTCTTCCGGATCTTACTTCCCTGTTCATCTCGATTATGCTTTTTTCCAGAAAACGGATGTCGCTTTCATCAGCTCTTTTAGCTGCCAGCGATGCTGCATTGCACTCAAGGCCCATCCTGACCTCAAGAAGGTCTTCAAGTGAAGCATCCTGGGTTTCCATGGCAATGGCCAAAGGATTTTTTGATTTGAATTCCGGAACGGTGACAAAAGTTCCCTGCCCCTGTCTTTGCTCTAACAGTCCCATGACAGTGAGTTTGTGGATTGCATTCCGAAGTGTCGGCCTGCTTACATTCAAGGCTTCTGCAAGCTCTCTTTCCGGAAGAATCTTTTCTCCGGGTTTGAATTCACCTCTGAATATGAGTTCTCTCAACTGATCAAATACCTGATCAGACAAGCTTTTGGGTTTTATGGGTGTTATTGGTGACATCATAGTTTATAGAAGATTCTCTGCATAAATCTCAATATAGTGTTTTACAGATATGCTGTTCTTTGCCTTGGACAGCATGTCTGCTATCTGCATCATGCATGCAGGGCAACCGGTTGCGACCACTGAAGCACTGGTTGATGAAATATTAGTCTGTTTTTTGGAGCCAATCCTGGATGACAAATCGTAATACTGTAAATTGAAGCTTCCGCCCATTCCGCAGCATGAATCTGGTTCGGGCATTTCCTTCAAGTTATAGTTACTGTTTGACCTTATCATTGCCCTGGGCTGGGCAAAAACGCCAAGTGATTTTTTCAGATGGCAGGAATCATGATAAGTTACATCCAGGCAAGTGCTGCCTGCAATGTCTTTTGACGGAAAATCCACCTTCATGACCGATACAAGAAACTGGCTTATATCTAATGTTTTTTCAGATAAGGCAATAACACGCTCCTTGAAACGTTCAGGTTCATTTTCAAGCATTGCAGGCCAGATTTTCTTTATGGTAGATGTACAGGTAGCGCATGCTGTAACAAGATAATCCCATTTTTCTGATTCAAGAAGCTCAATATTGTGATTGAGAAGTCTCCTGTAAGCCGAAATATCCCCGGAAGACAGTGCAGGTATTCCGCAGCAGCCCTGTCCCTTGGGCATAAAAATACCTATGGAGTGATGAGCGAGTGCTTTTATTGCTGATTCGGCAACTCCAGGAAAGATTTTATCAATAAGGCATCCTGTGAAAAATGCCGCCCTTATTCCTGATTTTCCTGCTGTGTTCAAAAAAGGTACAACCTGATGAAAAGGCTTTTGGGCAAGCGGGAGAAAATGCCTATCCGATAACAGTGGAGAGACAATCCTGGAGCATGATGTTCCAATGATTTCATTTACAGGACTAATAAAGAGTTTCTGGAATTTAGCACCCCATTCCATCAATCTGTCAAAAAGCTTGGGATGAGAAAGCATTCCCTGCAAAACGATTCTTTTTGCAGGATTAAGACCTGAATAAGCTGTTATGATTGCCCTTGCCTTGATGAAAATATCTATTACCTTGACCCCGCTTGGGCAGTTTGAAGAACATGACCCGCAGAGCAGGCACTTGTTTAGCCTCTTGCCTACACCTTCCGGGTCGCTGAACATGGATTTCATCAAGCCGTCAAGAAGAGCCAGTTTTCCCCTTGCAACATCAGATTCCCTTCCCGTTTCAGCATAAAGAGGGCACACTGCCTGGCACATGCCGCAGCGCATGCATACCACAAGCTGATCCTCGAGCTCTTTCATGAGTCTGATCAGTTCATCCATTCGGATCATGATCAGCCTCCGATAATTTTACCAGGGTTTAAAATGTTTTTAGGATCGAGTGCAGATTTTATTCTTCTGGAATAAAGAATGCCTGCTTGACCTATTTCGTTTGTCAGAAAACCTGATTTGGCAAGCCCTGTTCCGTGTTCTCCTGAAAGGGTTCCGCCAAGAAAGAGTGCTTTTTCAAATATGGCGCTTATTCCGTGTTCCACCCTTTTCCATTCAGCCTCATCTCTGCGGTCAGTCAGGATTGTGGGATGAAGATTTCCATCTCCTGCATGGCCGAAAGTTCCTATTGTAAGATCATATTTTTTACTTATTTGCTGAACAGCCGCTATCATTTCAGGGATTTTGCTTCTTGGTACTGTGGCATCTTCCAGAACCACTGTAGGCTTTAACTTTGCTAGGGCAGAAAGAGCGCTTCTCCTTGCAGCCCATACAGCGTCTCTCTCCGCAGCATCTCTTGCAACCCGTATCGAAACCGCCTTGAACCTGCGGCAAATTTCTTCAACTTTCATGGCCTCTTCTTCAACCTGCCCAGGATGACCATCAACTTCTATGAGCAACAGCGCCGCAGCATCCACAGGAAGCCCTGCATGGCTGAAGCTTTCAACAGCCTTTATGGTGAAATTATCCATGAATTCCAGCGTTGCAGGCACTACGTGAGCGGCAATAATGGCAGATACGGCCCTGGATGCCATGTCCATTTCATCAAATACCGCAAACATGGATTTTTTGTGAGCAGGGAACGGTATGAGTTTCAAGATGATCTCATTAAAAACCCCAAGCGTTCCCTCAGAGCCGACAAGAAGCCCTGATAAATTATATCCTGTGGCACATTTAACAGTTCTGGAACCTGATTTTACAAGCTCTCCAAATGAATCAAAAAAGTCAATTCCCATCACATAATCGCGGGTAACACCATATTTTAGCCCCCTGAGACCCCCTGCATTTTCAGCCACATTTCCACCAAGGGTTGAAACCGCCTGGCTTCCCGGGTCAGGAGGGTAGAAAAGCCCTTTTTTTTCAACAGTAGCGGCGAATCTTGCAGTAATGACCCCTGGCTGAACCACTGCATACATGTCCTCTTCATTTAATTCCTTTATTGAATTGAGGCCGTTTGTCAGAATGACTACTCCGCCTGAGACAGGGATTGATCCACCGCTTAAATTTGTTCCTGCTCCCCTTACCGTGATTGGCAGTTCATTTTCGCTGCAAATCCTGACGGCGTGTGAAAGTGCTTCGCTTGTAGATGGCCTTGCAACTATAAAAGGCAGAACAGGATCAAGGACAGCCGAATCATATGAATATGTCAGAAGGTCTTCTTTTTCATGAAAAACATTATCAGCCCCAAGTTTTTCAATAAATTCCTTAACCAGTGAAGGTTTGATCATGAGTCTTCCCCTGTCTCTTTTAAAATAATGGTATTACCAATTTGTTTTTTTGCCATAAAAAACGATAAGTGATTAATTCGCTATCATTTATCCGATAATATATCAAGGGATTTCTTCAGTATTAAAACATGAATTGGTTAAAGGTATTACCAATTTGCAGGTTAACCAATGCCTGCTTCTTCAAAGGTCATTACCCTTGTAAAAACATTTACTGCACAGTCAATTATGCCCATGGCAAGGGCTGCGCCGGTTCCTTCACCAAGCCGCATACCCAAATTAAGGATGGGCTTCAATCCAAGATGGCCTAGCATGTGTTTATGGCCAGGTTCTTCAGAGCAGTGACCTGCAAAGAGATAATCAATTATCTTTGGGCAAAGTGAGTAGGCAATTAAAGCACCTGCTGTTGAAATAAAACCATCCACAACAACTGGCTTTTTATGGTATGCTCCTGCAAGAATGCAGCCTGTAATTCCGGCAATTTCAAACCCACCTAATTTGGCAAGAACGTCCAGCCCGTTATCGGGATCAGGCTGGTTGAGCTCGATTCCTTTCTTGATGACATTCTGTTTTCTCCTGATCCCTTCGGAATCAACTCCTGTACCCGGGCCAACCATTTCTTCAAGGCTTACACCCGTGATGACAGCCCCAATAGCTGCCGAAGGGGTGGTGTTGCCTATTCCCATGTCTCCAGTTCCAAGAATCTTTATCCCGTTTTCAAAAAGGGTGGTTGCCTGGATAAAACCGGCCATGATCGCTTTTTCAGCCTCTTCTCTGGTCATGGCAGAGCCTTTTGTGAAATTTCTTGTTCCTTTGGCAGTTTTTTCGATTATAAGGCGATCCCCTCCTCTTACTGATCCTGGCTCTATCTCGGGTATAATTCCCATATCTACTACCCAGACCTCTGCACCAATACCGTGACATACTGCATTTATGCCTGCACCTCCTCCAAGAAAAGTCTGTACCATGGCGCCTGTCACTTCCTGGGGAAATGCACTGACACCTTCGGCAACTACCCCGTGGTCTCCGGCCATTACGAGGACGGCTTTTGAATCTACTGACGGTTTCAGTGTTTGCTGGATTCCGCAGAGCTGTTCTGCAATATTGTGAAGCATTCCTAATGCTCTCGGCGGAAGACAAAGCTTGGAAGTTCTGAGCTCTGCTTTTTTTCTCCAATTGTCATCAACAGGTACAATTTTTTGTATAATGTCATTTATTGTGAACTTCCTTGTCATGTCTCATTTCTCCTTGAAAAAACGAAGGTTGTTCAGGTTCACTGTTGAGGCCTGAACAGTCTGTTTCTATTAGGTTTTTTTGACTACAAGCCCTACTCCTGTCAAAAGCAGCAGTCCTCCGGCATAACCGACTATGGTCGTGTTTTCGGAAGAAAGCCATGGCAGGTTATACACGGAAAGAATCCCAACAGCAATCATTGTAATCAATGGATTCAGGACTATTATGGCACTTACCTGATTGGCAGGAATCAGTTTGATGGCTTCACCAAGAGTTCCGTAGGCGATCAGGGTATTGGCTCCAAGAAAAATCAGGGTCAAAGCGTCACCAAGAGATAGTTCCCTGAATTCATTAAAATCTGCAAGAGGTGAAAACACAAGGGCAGCAACAAGATAAATCACTAGATTTGTCTGTTGAGGAGTCCAGACCCTTACCAGGAGTTTTTGGCATACTGCGAAAAAAGCCCAGGTAATGGCCGCAAATATTATCCAGAGATTTCCGCTTGTGTACTGTTGATAAGAGATTGCAAGATTTTGAATCTGATCCCAGTAAAAAACGAGAAAACCTGCTGTTGCAATCCCGAAACCCGATTTCTGAAGTTTGGTAAGACGTTCTTTGAAATAG
This sequence comes from Desulfobacteraceae bacterium, assembly GCA_037439445.1. Lineage (GTDB taxonomy): Bacteria > Desulfobacterota > Desulfobacteria > Desulfobacterales > Desulfatirhabdiaceae > JBBIWB01. Next base: position 5,331 of record JBBIWB010000003.1, read on the forward strand.
ACTATTCCGGCTATAGCTACAAGAAGAGGCGCGATCTGAATGATAATCTGGGCATTGCTTGGATGAGTGAGATTTACTCCGTTTGTAAAACCTAGATAATTTCCTGCCATTGCCAGTCCCGCAAGAATTCCTAAAAAAGGCGGCTTGGCAAGAATTTCAAAAAACTGTGGTCTGTGAATCAGGTAATATCCGGCAAGGAATACAAATGAAAAAGTAAATCTGAACCAGATTATGGTATTGCCGCTGAAACGAAGAAGAGCATACTTAAGTACTATGGCAAGCACTCCCCACATCAGGGCAGTGATGCTTATCATCAAGATTCCCTTTGAGTGACGGGTCATGAGTGCCTGTTTAGATCCATGTTTCTTTCAAGCTCTGCAAGAGAGGAAACGAGAATGTCAGGGGAGAAAACTTCAACAGACACTGCACCTGTATATTTTCGAAGAAGGAAAAAGAGCTTGTCAAGCAAATCCTGGCTGAGTTCACCAAGATACTGGTGATCTTTTCCGTTTTTTACGCCATGAAGATGAACAAGAACCATTATGTCTTCAAAACGCCTGTAAGATGCCTCAACATCTTCACCGATCAGGAGGAGATGTCCTATGTCAAGGCAGATCCTAAGTCCGTATTCTCTTATGACGTGCTCTATCCACTGAAGAGGGTAGCTTGTGTTTTCTATGGAAAGACTATGGCTTTCTATTCCTGAATCAACTAGGTTACGGATGCTTCCTGAAATTCTTTCGATCCAGGCTTTGTCGCAGATCTTCGGATTCAAGGATTCGTCGTATGGAAGATGAAGCGTATGGGTTGTAGGGCGTAAGGGAAGTGCAATATCCATGAACCTCAGGATTGTATCAACAAAGTGTTGCCTGACGGAAAATTCCTTGCTTCCCGGATATATGTCAACAGGAAGGTGTAAATTATATGTCAATCCTAAATCTTCTGCAAGAAAAGAGAGCTCTTTGATCGTTTTTTCAGATGGGAAGGAAGATTCTGTACTTTCCAGAAAAAGCAGTTCAATCTCATCCAGATATTTGCCCAGTATCCTGACGTTGGAGACATAGTCACCAGGAAAGACAAAAGACGGGGCACCGACTCTGAACGGGTACATGTTTTTGTATGATTTTAAAAAGTGAAGGTTCATTGCATAGCTACCATTATTGCAGTAAAAAAGACCCACAAGAAAGACGAAAGAAGCATGAGATCGCAGGCTTTCAGGATATGTATCCTTTTCACATCTCCAAATGCTGTTCCGATAAAAGGCTTGTTTACAACCTTGCCGTGATAGACATTCGGGCCACTTAGCTTAACACCAAGGGCACCTGCAAAGGCTGCTTCAGAATAGCCAGAGTTGGGACTTGCATGATTTGCTCCTTCCCTGACAGCGGTCATGAATGAGCGTTTGCCCGTTTTCCCCAGGATCTCTGCCGCAAGGGCTATTACTGGAACCGAAAGCCTTGCTGGAATGAGGTTTGCGATATCATCAAGTCTGGCAGAAGCCTTCCCGAAAAAAATATATTGATTATTTTTGTAGCCTACCATAGAATCCAGCGTATTTATCATTTTGTAAGCTATGGCCAGGGGGGCGCCTCCAATGGCTGCATAAAAGAGCGGAGATATAATACCATCTACCAGATTTTCCGCAACGGTTTCTATGCTTGCACGGACAACACCTTGTTCTGTCAGGTTTCGGGTTTCCCGCCCAACAATGGATGAAACTTTTTTCCTGGCCTCAGGCAATCCTCTGGATTCGAGGGCAGTGTGAACATCCATGGCTGCTTTTTTTAGAGAAGACGCGCTGATGCAGTAATAGATCAGAATGACTTCAAGAATATGCCTGAAGGCCGGATGAATGGAGCCTGAAATTAGGATTATTGCACAAGTAACGCCCCAGGAGCCAACGACCAGAAAAATTGAAAAAAATGTCCCGGACAGGATCAGGGAAACAGGCAGCCGTCTGAAAACCGGTTCCGTCCTGGCTATGGCCATACCCATCCATCGAACAGGGTGAAACAGCCAAAGAGGATCTCCTATTATCAGGTCGAGTATGAAAGCGGCAAGAATAATATATGAAGGATAAAAATCCATGATGCTTTTCAGCTTTAACAGGTTATGGAAGTCTTTACAATAAAGTTATTTTTTAACCGATTTACAAAATGGTATTAATAAGTTAATACGGACTCATAATAATGTTTGGGTGGCCTTCCGTTTTTTACTTTTTACGAGTTCACCTGTCGGGGGAGTTTTTTAAAAACAGATTAAAGGAGAAAGTTTATGCCCAAAAAAATGAAAACCATCGATGGCAACACTGCTGCGGCTCATGTCGCTTATGCCTTGAGTGATGTTGCAGCTATTTTTCCGATCACACCTTCTACCCCTATGGGCGAAATTGCAGATGAGTGGTCAGCTCAGGGAAGAAAAAACATATTTGGCCAAACCCTTCTTGTAAAGCAGCTCCAGTCCGAAGCCGGGGCAGCAGGGGCTGTCCACGGAGCCCTGGCAGCAGGAGCCTTGACCACAACCTTTACTGCAGCCCAGGGTTTGCTTCTTATGATTCCAAACATGTACAAGATTTCAGGAGAACTTCTGCCCGGAGTCTTTCATGTCAGTGCCAGGGCACTTGCAGCCCACGCACTTTCAATATTCGGGGATCATCAGGATGTAATGTCTGTCCGCCAGGCAGGATTTGCAATGATGTGTTCGGGTTCTGTTCAGGAAGTAATGGATCTTGCACTTGTTTCCCATCTTTCTGCCTTGGAAGGACGCGTTCCTTTTCTGCATTTTTTCGATGGATTCAGAACTTCCCATGAAGTACAGAAAATAGAAATTATTGATTATGAAGACATGTCTCAACTAGTCAATTATGAAGCACTGGAAGCCTTTCGAAGCAGGGCAATGAATCCTGAGCATCCCCATATAAGAGGCACCGCACAGAATCCTGACATATATTTTCAGGGAAGGGAAGCTGCAAATTCCTTTTATCTTAAGATCCCTGGTATTATTTCAGATTACATGAAAAAAATCGGTAAATTGACCGGAAGACATTATAGGCTCTTTGATTATGTAGGAGACCCTGAAGCTGAACGGGTGATTATTTCCATGGGCTCTTCCTGTGAAACCATTGAAGAAGTAGTAAACAGCATGAATGAAGCAGGAGAAAGGGTTGGGCTTGTAAAAGTTCGCCTTTACAGGCCTTTTTCCATTTCTGATTTTCTTGAAGCGCTTCCTGCATCCTGTAACAGAATAACAACACTCGACAGAACAAAAGAGCCTGGTGCAATAGGAGATCCACTCTATCTAGATGTATGCACAGCTTTCATGGAAAGAGGAGAGGCGCCCCAGATTATCGGCGGAAGGTATGGCCTTGGTTCGAAAGAATTTAATCCGGCAATGGTCAAGGCCGTTTTCAAAAACATGAATTCAGCAGGTCCGAAGAATCATTTTACAGTCGGAATCATTGATGATGTTACAAGAACCTCTCTTGATGTCGAAGAACAGATAGACACAACCCCAAAAGGTACCGTGCAGTGCAAGTTCTGGGGTCTTGGAGCAGATGGGACTGTTGGAGCAAACAAGACAGCAATCAAAATCATTGGCGATAACACTCCCATGTATGCGCAGGGCCATTTCGCCTATGACTCCAAGAAATCAGGAGGTATAACAGTCTCGCATCTGCGCTTCGGCAACAAGCCTATTCAGTCAACCTATCTCGTTAATATTGCTGATTTCATAGCCTGTCATAAATCCAATTATGTCCAGATTTACGATGTACTGGAAGGCATCAGACCGGGAGGAACTTTTTTACTGAATTCCAACTGGTCACTGGAAGAAATGGAAACCTTGATTCCTGCAAGTACCAGAAGATGCATTGCAAACAACAAACTCAAGTTTTACAATATAGATGCTGTAAAGATCGCCAACGAAACAGGCCTGGGCGGCAGAATCAACATGATAATGCAGACAGCTTTTTTCAAACTTTCAAATGTTCTGCCTTTTGAAGAAGCAATTGAGCTTTTAAAAGGTGAAATTATGAATGTTTATGGGAATAAGGGCGAAAAAGTTGTCAGGATGAACCTGGATGCAGTAGACAAGACCCTTGCCAACCTCAATGAAGTAAAATATCCGGAGTCATGGAAAGATGCTGCCGGAAGTGATATTATCGGAGATACGCTTCCTGCTTTTGTAGAAAAAGTCATGAATCCTATTCTAGCACAGCAAGGAGATAAACTCCCGGTAAGCTCTTTTCAGCCTGACGGAATCTTTCCAGTCGATACAGCTAAGTACGAAAAAAGAGGAGTTGCCATCCATGTTCCTGAATGGATAATAGAAAACTGCATCCAGTGCAACCAATGCTCATTTGTCTGTCCGCATGCAGCCATAATACCAATTGTTGCAACTAAAGAAGAGCTTGAAGGGGCTCCTTCGACTTTTGAGACAAAACCTGCACTCGGAAAAGAGCTGAAAGGATATAAATACAGAATTCAGGTCAATGCCCTCGATTGCCAGGGCTGCGGAAACTGTGAAGACATCTGTCCTGCCAAGAAAAAAGCTCTTGTAATGAAGCCAATAGAATCCCAGACAGCTATTCAGGTGCCAAACCACAGGTTTTCTCTGGGCATTGCTTTCAAGGACAACCTTCTCAAACGAAATTCTGTAAAAGGAAGTCAGCTTGTGAAACCTCTTATGGAGTTTTCAGGAGCCTGTTCAGGTTGCGGTGAAACTCCTTATGTGAAGCTGCTGACCCAGTTATTTGGAGAAAGGATGATCATAGCAAATGCAACAGGATGCAGTTCCATATGGGGGGCATCAGCGCCATCAACTCCTTATTCGGTGAACAAGGAAGGACACGGCCCTGTATGGGGCAACTCTCTCTTTGAGGATACAGCAGAATTTGGATACGGAATGGTTCTTTCTCTTATTCAGCGGCGAAATAAACTGGCTGATTTAATGAAGGCAGCCCTCGATACTCCAGTGTCGGATGAACTTAAAGACGCTATGAAAGGCTGGCTTAATGGAATGAATAATGCCGAAGCCTCGAAAACATACAGTGATCAGTTGAAGAATATCCTCGGATCCATGGAAAGAAACCAGCTCTTGGAGCAGATATATGGCATGAAAGATATTTTCGTGAAAAAATCTGTCTGGGCATTCGGTGGAGACGGCTGGGCATATGACATCGGCTACGGTGGACTGGATCATGTTATAGCTTCCGGAGAAGACATAAATATCCTGGTAATGGATACCGAAATTTATTCAAATACAGGGGGCCAGTCTTCAAAGGCGACTCCAACAGGAGCAGTAGCCAAATTCGCAGCCTCAGGAAAGAAAACAGGGAAGAAAGACCTTGGCCGTATAGCCATGACTTATGGTTATGTCTATGTAGCCTCGGTTGCCATGGGAGCAAACAAACAGCAGCTTCTAAAGGCATTCATGGAAGCAGATCAGCATCCTGGTCCCTCTATAGTCTTATGTTACGCCCCTTGCATCAGTCAGGGAATCAAGAAAGGCATGGGGAAAACCCAATATCAAGAAGTGCTTGCGGTTCAGTCAGGTTACTGGCCCCTTTATCGTTATAACCCGCTTCTTGAAGATGATGGGAAAAATCCTTTTATCCTGGATTATGACAAGGCGCCGGATGGAACCTTGCAGGAATATCTGTCTGGCGAAAACCGCTATGCACAGCTTGCGCAGTCTTTCCCTGAGGAATCCAAAAAACTCAGGCTGCAGATAGAAAAGGAAATCATGAAGAGATATGAAATTTTGAAAGCAATGGCAGGTCCTGCGGCAGTTGAAGGTGAAGAGAAGTCTGAAGAAGATGAATAATCATTAACCGCAAAGGGGCGTATTGCTGCCAGACGCCCCTTTGTTCATTGTGAAAGGGTTAATCGTCCAGGATAAAACGGCAGTTTTCCTGCTGCCAGCAGGTAGAAGGCTGGCAGCCACAGCCCTACAACTGTCCAGATAATCAATGATACTCCAAGTGTTTTCCCGGAGAACTTCCCGTAGCCGTTGAGCCAGACCATTACATAAGGCTGTTACTTCTGCTTCCTTTGTTGTCCGCAAGTTACGTTCCCTATGCCTTTTGAAATAAGTATATGTTTATACAACATATTATTCTCATGAATGATTCACCTTAACTGAAAAGCTGCTGCCAGGTGTGACAGAGCAATTGGTCACTGTTGCGTTGAGTGACAGAGTGATGTAAAATACAAAATAGTGGTTTTTTTAAAAACAGCGCATCACTATGGAAGGATAATAAATATCCATTTGTGGATAATAAATATCCATAAATCCGGGTGCAGGAATTGAAAAGGGTTTTTTATACTTGATTTGAAGCCTTATAGAAATTGGCTCCAATCTTGCTTATTACTAATTGGGCTTGATCTTTTTTCAGTTTCTTGGGTATTATAATAAGAAGGAGGACGGAATGAAAAAATTGGGCTTAATCTTTTTCAGCGTGATTTTTACAACAGTCATGATGGCTGATGTTTCTCTGGCTGACAGGCCACACAGGGGCAGATCATATTATTATAATGACTTTCATCGTCATGGAATTGATCACTGGCCGCACAGAGGATATCCTGGAGTGTTTGTAAGGCCGTTTCATGGTTTTCGATTACACCTGTCGACACCGATGATCATCCATCGGCCCCCTGTATATATACATGAACCGACTCCTGTATATATTCAACGGCAAGCCCCTGTATATGTCGATCAGGCCCAGGATGAGGCATCCTACTGGTATTACTGCGATAATCCGCAAGGTTATTATCCTTATATAAAAACCTGTCCAGGGGGATGGATGAAAGTTGTTCCTCAGACAGTTCCACCCAATCAATAAGGCAGGAGGAAATGGCGTAATGAACAGACAACGGTGTCTTTTATTGTTTTTAGCAGTAATTTTAATTGGCGGGTGTGCGACTAAACCACCAGGACCAAGTGTAATGGTTCTGCCAGCTTCAGGAAAATCCTTTGATGCTTTCAGCGCAGACGATATTAGTTGCAGGCAATGGGCTGAGAGCCAAACAGGCTGGAAAGCAAATGAAACAGCTAATCAAAACCTATTGAGCGGATCCGGAATAGGGGCATTGCTTGGTGCTGGATTGGGCGGTGCAATTGGTTCAACATCTGGTAATTTCGGTTCAGGAGCAGCAATAGGGGCTGCTGCCGGAGTGATTGGAGGTCTTGCAGCATCGAGCAATCAGGCAAATGTTGCAGGAAATGAGGTTCAGAGGCGATATGACATAGCCTATCAGCAGTGCATGTACTCTAAAGGGAATCAGATTCCGGGAATTGAGAATAGATATAGGCGATATGCCCCGCCGCCCCCGCCGCCTCAGCGGGATTATATTCCAGGTGAGCAGCCTTCGGGAGCCCCCCAGGCTTATCCACCACCCCCGCCTTCAATAAAGCCATAGTGATGGCTCTCTGCACCCAGAGACAGGTTTCTTCAAAAAGAAGGAGCATGTCTCTCTGGGCGCTGTCAAGTGTTCGGGTGTTTGGGCAGTTCTTCAGCCCAAACACCTTCAGCCTCTCAGCCTGAGTATTTACCACTATTGTAATCTGACATTCCGTATTTTTCGCAACTCAATGTTTTTTCTTGCCATTGATAATGACAATATGCTAAAGCCTGGTCAAATAAGATTTTATTATTGATGCGTGTTCATAGCCCTGTTATTTCGAAAAAGACAAATCAGTATCCAAGGAGGAAGGCATGAAATTGAGAAAGCTGTTTTTGTTGGTATCGGTAGCTGTAATTTTTATGAGTGCTGGCATTGTCACAGCAGGTACACTTGATGATGTCAAGGCCAAAGGATTTGTTCAGGTAGGAGTCAATGGGCAGCTTGCAGGTTTTGGGATACCGGATGAAAAAGGAGAGTGGAAAGGAATAGATGTAGATACTGGAAGAGCTATTGCAGCGGCAATTTTTGGAGATACTAAAAAAATAAAATTCATTCCGCTTACCGCTGTTCAGCGGTTTACTGCTCTTCAGTCAGGAGAAGTCGATGTTTTGTGCCGCAATGCCACCTGGACACTTGGTCGTGACACTGCCCTTGGCCTTGATTTTGTTCAGCCAAATTATTATGACGGACAAGGCTTTCTTGTTCCCAAGAAAATGAACATCAACACAGCCAAAAAGCTCGATGGAGCAACGGTCTGCGTGCTTCCCGGAACAACCACGGAGCAGAATGTTGCAGACTATTTCCGTTCAAATAACATGAAGATGAAACCGGTTGTTATCGAAAACAATGCGGAGCTTAACAAGGCTTTTTTTGCAGGCCGCTGTGACTGCCTGACCTCAGATGCTTCACAGCTTGCAGGTGCAAGATCAGTAGCACCCAATCCTGCGGATTATGTAATTTTACCTGAAATTATTTCAAAAGAACCACTTGCCCCTGCAGTTCGTCATGGCGACAATCAGTGGAAAGATGTTGTCAACTATACAGTTCTTGCCATGATTGAAGCAGAAGAGCTTGGCATCAACTCCAAAAATGTTGATGAAATGCTTAAAAGCACTAATCCTGCCGTACAGCGCTTTCTGGGAGTAGTTCCAGGAAATGGGAAAGCCCTGGGACTGGATGAAAGATTTGCATATAATATAGTTAAGCTTGTCGGTAATTATGCAGAAATTTTTGAACGTAATGTTGGCCCTAAAACTCCCCTTGCTCTGGAACGTGGCTTGAATGCGCTGTGGATAAACGGCGGCTTGATGTATTCACCACCATTCAAATAGACTGACTCTCTGAGCCTTGGGGTGTTCACATGAATGATGATAGGGGCGCGTTTTGCAATGTGCCCCTTGAATACTTTTTTTGAAAGTAAAATTTACACATGGTTATCAAGTTCGTCACTGCAGCGCACGTCATTTTTTCATTGAGTTAATAATTTATGCCCAAGGATAAGTCCTTATCTCCGACAAGCCAATCTGAAAATTCAATTCCGTTCTGGCATGATCCAGCCAAAAGAGCCATAGTATTCCAACTTGTCACTTTTTTAGTGGTTGCCCTTGTTTCTTATTACCTTTTTACCAATACTGTGACTAACCTTAAGCGGCAATCGATTGCAACAGGATTTCATTTCCTCGATAAAGAAGCTGCATTTGAGATTGGGGAATCTCTTATTTCATATTCTGCTGCCAACAGTTATGCAAGGGCCCTTCTTGCCGGAATGCTCAATACACTCAAGGTTGCCTTCATTGGCATTTTACTTACTATCCTTCTTGGAACAATCATAGGAATCGCAAGGCTGTCTTCAAACTGGCTGGTTTCACGGCTGGCTGCTGCATATATAGAATTCTTCCAGGATATTCCTATACTTCTTCAGCTCATATTCTGGTATGCTGTTTTTTACGATTCTCTTCCTTCTCCAAGACAGGCCCTTGAACCTTTTCCAGGCCTCTTTCTGTGTAACAGAGGCCTGGCTTTTGCGATTCCTGTGCCTCATCCTGCTCATTTTTATATGGGGATAGCCTTTCTTATAGGATGTATAGGCGTTTTGCTTCTTCGAAGTTGGGCAAAAAAGAGACAGGATTTGACCGGAAAGATTTTCCCTGTCTTTTCTTCAGGGGTTGCCATATTGATTGGTTTTCCTCTGGCTGTATGGCTTGGTTTTGGTGCGCCTACGGCCATGAGCATACCGGAGCTTTCTGGTTTTAATTTTTCAGGAGGCATGAACGTAAGCCCTGAGTTTACAGCGCTGCTTCTAGGTCTTGTTCTGTACACTGCTGCTTTTGTAGCCGAAATAGTTCGCGCAGGGATTCAGGCTGTAAGCAAGGGACAAACAGAGGCTGCATTGTCGATAGGGTTAAAACCCTGGCAGACTCTGAATCTTGTTATCCTTCCTCAGTCTCTTAGAATCATAGTTCCCCCTTTGACCAGCCAGATGCTGAATCTTACCAAAAACAGCACCCTGGCTGTGGCTATCGGGTATCCTGATTTTGTCTCTGTTGCCAACACCACAATAAATCAGACAGGGCAAGCAGTCGAAGGCATTGCAATGATAATGGTGGTTTATCTGTTTTTCAGCCTCCTGACCTCAGCATTTATGAACTGGTACAATAAAAAAATAGCGCTTGTCGAAAGATGATAATTTATTTGTAAAGCTAAAGATCATGCAAAATAATAGTAAATCTTTTGATATCCAGGCAGACAAGATTAAGCCACCTATAACAAGTGTTGGTATAATCGGGTGGCTTAAACAGAATCTGTTTAACGGGGTATTCAATTCCATATTGACAATTGTCACATTATTTTTTTTATGGAAAGTGATTCCTCCTTTGCTGCAATGGATATTCATCGACAGCCTGTGGTTGACTACTTCGGCTGAATGCCGTTCTGCAGACGGAGCCTGCTGGTCTATAATAACTCAAAACTACAGATTCATTCTGTTTGGTTTTTTTCCGTATGAATCGCAGTGGAGACCTCTTTCTGCCATTATTCTGCTTGTTTTCCTGCTTCTTATCAGCAGAAACCGGAAACTATGGAACAAGATGCTGCTTTATGCATGGATTGCTGGCCTATTATGTATGGCAGTATTAATGAAAGGCGGTGTGTTAGGTTTAGTCTCCGTAGAAAGTGCTCAGTGGGGAGGCCTTCCGCTTACCTTTCTTCTGGCAGTATTCGGACTGACCGCTGCCTATCCGCTTGGAGTGCTTCTGGCCTTAGGACGAAGATCCAAGATGCCGGTCATAAGAGTTTTAACTATTATTTATATAGAAACTATCCGTGGAGTTCCTCTTGTAAGCCTCCTTTTCATGTCGGCAGTTGTTTTTCCGCTGTTTTTGCCAGAAGGCATAACTGTCAACAAGCTGTTGCGTGCACAGATGGCTATTATACTTTTTACGGCAGCCTATATTGCTGAGGTTGTAAGAGGCGGGCTCCAGGGAATAGGGTCTGGTCAGTATGAAGCTGCGGCATCCCTGGGACTCAATTATTTTCAGACCATGCGCCTTATCATTCTTCCGCAGGCACTAAAAATTGTGATTCCTCCTTCAGTGAGCATTTTGATTTCAGCATTCAAGGATACTTCTCTTGTTGTAATAATAGGTCTGTACGATATCTTGAAAACCACCCAGTCTGTATTGGCAAACCCTCTCTGGATGGGTTTTTCTACTGAAGCCTTTTTGTTTTTGTCCCTTATATATTTTATTTGTTGTTATGCCATGTCCAATTACAGCAGACAATTGGAAAAAGAACTTGCTACTAAGTAGGAAAAAATCTGTCCTTAGTAATGCGTGTTTTACGGAGTATTTATGAATACAGCCAATGCTGATCTGAACCCTTCATCCAAAAATATCATCGAGATCATAGACATGCACAAGTGGTTTGGTGATTTTCATGTCTTGCGGGGCATAAACTTAACCATTAAGAGAGGGGAGCGCATAGTCGTATGCGGGCCGTCCGGCTCTGGAAAATCAACACTTATCAGGTGTATCAACCGTTTGGAAGAACACCAGCGTGGAAAAATTTTTGTTGATGGAATCGAACTGACAAACGATCTGAAAAATATTGAAAAGATTCGTGCTGAGGTCGGCATGGTGTTTCAGCATTTCAATCTCTTTCCTCATCTTACCATTCTTGAAAATTTAACACTTGGCCCCATTTGGGTAAGAAAAATGTCCAAGGCCGATGCAGAAAAAACTGCAATGTATTTTCTTGAAAAAGTTCATATTGCAGAACAGGCTAAAAAATTTCCCGGACAGCTTTCAGGCGGTCAGCAGCAACGTGTTGCAATAGCAAGAAGTCTGTGTATGAAGCCCAATATAATGCTTTTCGACGAACCTACTTCAGCATTAGACCCTGAAATGGTTAAAGAAGTTCTGGATGTTATGATTAATCTTGCTGAAGAAGGAATGTCGATGATAGTTGTCTCTCATGAAATGGGTTTTGCCAAGAGTGTTGCCCACAGGGTACTCTTCATGGATTTTGGTCTTATAGTGGAATCCAATACTCCGGAAGAATTTTTTGAAAATCCGCAGCACGAAAGAACAAAATTATTCCTGAGCCAAATTTTATATTAGGGATTGTCAATGATAGACTGGTTCAAGAAAAAAAAAACCGATGGCGGGGGTGAAAGTGCTGGTCTGTTTCAGCGACTGAAGGAAGGGCTTTCCAGAACCCGGAAAATCCTTACCACAGACATTGATAAACTCTTTTCAGGAAGTCAAAGACTTGACGATGGGCTTTTAGAAGAACTCGAAGAGATTTTAATTACTGCAGACATCGGGGTTATGACGGCTACAGAACTGATTCAACGGATGAAAGACAGGTTTTCGGGAAAAAGCATTGATTCAGAAGAGGTTAAGGAAGCCCTGAAACAAGAAATTCTGAATTTGATGAACCTCAGCCCCCTTTCTTTTCCTGAGATCACACCTAAACCTTTTGTCATGATGGTAGTAGGAGTAAATGGCGTTGGGAAAACAACAACCATAGGAAAGCTTTCTTCGAGATACTGCCATGAAGGGAAAAAAGTGTTGATTGCAGCAGCAGATACTTTCAGGGCTGCTGCTGTCGAACAACTGATGATCTGGGCTGAGCGATCAGGGGCTGATTTTGTAAGGCAAAAAGCCAATTCTGATCCTGCTTCAGTGGCCTTTGACGGAGTCGATGCAGGAATTGCCCGCAATATAGATGTGGTCATTGTAGATACAGCAGGAAGGCTTCATACAAAAATCAACCTCATGGAAGAGTTAAAGAAAATCAAGAGAGCGATTTCAAAAAAAATCTCTGACGCACCTCATGAAACTCTACTTGTACTGGATGCCACAACAGGTCAGAATGCAATATCTCAGGCAAGGATGTTCCATGAGTCCTTAGGAATTAATTCAATAGCTTTAACCAAGCTGGATGGAACTGCAAAAGGCGGAATCGTCGTCAGTATATGCCATGACCTCAATATTCCCCTGAAATATATTGGGGTAGGTGAAAAGATTGATGATCTTCAAGTTTTTAACCCCGAAGAATTCGTCAAAGCCCTTTTTTGATGTACAGTCATAAACTGTTTATATATATGCGCTTTTATGTTGACATGGCAATTATTGTTCTGTAATCAAGGATCATTGACAAGGTATCATAAGTAATAACCAATCAAAAGGGGGGCAATAAAGTATGATTAAGTCAGAATTGATTGACAAGATGGCACAAGATGCAGGAATTACCAAGGCATCTGCAGGAGCAGCTCTCAATTCCTTCATGGATGGCATCGGGAAAGCACTTAAAGACAAGAAAGACGGAAAGGTGACACTGGTTGGTTTTGGGACTTTTTTGAAAACTACACGAAAAGCCCGAAAAGGGCGAAATCCCCGAACGGGGGAAGTCATTAAAATCAAAAAATGCAACGTAATCAAATTCCGGCCTGGGAAAAAACTTAAAGACGGCATTTGATAATAAGCCTTTACCCGCAATATCATATAACTGCTCAGGTTTTTAACCCGGGCAGTTAGGCTATCTTATGTCAAACCCTTCCAAATCACCATAAGCAGTTTCCCACTTGACATCTACCTGTCTGACCCTTGAAAAAGGTGATCCTTTCCAGCACCATTCCAGCATGGCCTTTACAGAAGGCTCATTTCCTTCAAACAAGGCTTCAACACTACCGTCTGAAAGATTTCTAACCCATCCTTTTACGCCATTAAGCTTTGCGCTTCTCTGAGTTTCTGCCCTGAAATATACTCCCTGAACTTTTCCTTTAATTATCACCCTGGCCCTTGAAAGTGTTTTCATTGTAAATTTCCTTCAATCAGTTGAATGAGGGAAGATTCATCCATGATCTTTATGTCAAGCCTTTTGGCATTTTCAAGTTTTGACCCAGCATCTTTTCCGGCTACCAGATAATCAGTATTACGGCTAACAGAAGCAACCACTCTTCCGCCGGCTGATTCTATCAATTCCTTAGCCTGAGATCTCGTCAGGCTGGAAAGTGTTCCTGTAAGAACAAAAGATTTTCCGTCCAGTGTTTTTTTTCGTACAAATGGCTCGTTAATTATTTCGACCCCGTTTTTTAGAATCCTTTCAATTATCTCTTTATTCTTGATGTCATTTAGAAAGTTATGTATGCTTTCTGAAACGGTCTTTCCAATGCCTTCAACCTGTGAAAGGGATTCTACGCTCTGCATCATTAAGGTGTCCAGATTTCCAAACTTTCTGGCAAGGATATCAGCGGTATTTTCTCCTACATGTCTTATGCCAAGAGCATAGAGAAAACGGCTGAGCCTGATTTTTTTACTTCTGTCAATGGCCTGGATCAAATTATCGGCGGATTTTTGCCCCATTCGGTCGAGCTTCCGAAGTTTTTCCGAGGTTAATTCTAAAATATCGGCATAAGAGCACAGCAACCCTTCATCCACAAGTTGTTCGGAAAGCTTTTCTCCAAGACCGTCAATATCAAATGCTGTTTTGGAAGCAAAATGCCTTATGTTTTCTTTCAGTTGTGCAGGACATAGAATATTGGTGCATCTCAGGGCTGCTTCGGGTCTATCGGTTTTTTCCATAAGGGAACGTATTAGAAATGATCCGCAGGAAGGACATTTATCAGGCATGAGAAAGGCAGTTTCCTGTCCGGTCCTTATTTCTGTAATCACTTTTACTATTTTTGGAATTACGTCACCTGCTCTTTCAACAAGAACAGTATCACCGATACGGATGTCCTTGCGCTGAATCTCTTCTTCGTTGTGAAGGGTTGCCCTGCTTACAAGAACACCACCTATTCTTACAGGTTCTAAATGAGCTACCGGGGTCATCACTCCTGTGCGGCCAACCTGAACTTCTATGGACTTGATTAGGGTTGTACCCTGAACAGCGGCAAATTTCCAGGCTATAGCCCATCTCGGACTCCTTGATTTTACACCAAGGGTCTGCTGGTAAATGGTGCTGTCAACTTTAATGACCACTCCGTCTATGTCGTAGGGAAGGGTGGAGCGGCTTTTTTCCATTTCCCTGTAATATGTTAACACTTCGTCCAGGCTGTTGCATGAGCAGATCAAAGGATTGATCTTAAATCCCATGGTTCTGAGCCTGTTAAGAACTTCCCAGTGGGAATCGCATTTCAGATCAGGAGCATGTCCAATGCCATAAATATAGATGTCAAGCGGCCTTTCTGCAGTGATGCATGAATCAAGCTGCCTCAGAGACCCTGCTGCCGCATTCCTGGGATTTGCAAAAAGGGGGAGATTTTCATGCATCCGGGTTTTATTTAAAGCATCAAAACTCTTTTTGTCCATGAAAACTTCGCCTCTGACTTCAAGAAGTCCTCGTACAGGAGAAGGTTGAAGCCAAAGAGGAACCGAACGAATGGTTTTGACGTTGTCAGTAATTACTTCACCTGTTGTTCCGTCGCCTCTTGTGGATGCCATTGATAATCTGCCGTCTTCATAAACCAGTTCAACTGCAACCCCATCCAGTTTCGGCTCTGCTACGTAACGAATATTCCCGTTTATTTGAAGCAGTTTTTTGGCTCTGATGTCGAAGTCGAGGACATCTTCAAAAGAGAAAGCATTATCAAGGCTTAGCATAGGAATTGTATGCGAAACTGTTTCAAATGCCTGAAGTACAGGAGCCCCTACTCTTGCAGTAGGAGAAGATGGGTCTTTTAAATCCGGGTATACATCTTCAAGTGCTTGAAGTTCCTGCATCAACTGATCGTATTCTGCATCAGATATCTGAGGGCTGTCCAGAACATGATAGAGGTAATTATGATGATGAAGTTTGCTTCGAAGAGTTTCAACCCTCATCTTTATATCGTCTGAATTATTCACAATAGATTCCAAGGAGACAAGAAGAAAGGCGTATGTACAAATAAGCAGGCAGAAAAAAATCCCTAGTTAAAGTCCTAGATATGCTTTTTTGACTCCTTCATTAGCCAGAAGATTTTGGGCTGAATCTGACATTGTTATTATACCGTTTTCCATGACATAACCCCTGTGAGCGATTTTGAGGGCAAGATTGGCATTTTGTTCTACCAGAAAGATAGTGGTATTATTTTCTGCGTTGATCTTTCTAATGATTTCAAAGATCTGTCTTACAATCAGAGGGGCAAGTCCAAGAGAAGGTTCATCCAGAAGGAGAAGTTTAGGCCTTGCCATGAGTGCTCTTGAAATAGCAAGCATCTGCTGCTCCCCGCCGCTAAGAGTTCCGCCTGCCTGATGCCGTCTTTGAGAAAGAATCGGGAACAAATTCCATATATAGGCCAGATCCTTTTTAATATTCTCGTGATCTGTGCGTAAAAAAGCACCCATATCAAGATTTTCAGCAACAGTTAGAAAAGGGAAAATTCTTCTGCCCTCAGGCACCTGACTTATTCCAAGAGAAACGATCTTGTCAGGACTAATGTCGTGAATAGGCATACCCTGAAAAAAAATCTCACCTGTCCTTGGTGGCGTTATTCCTGAAATGGACATGAGAGCAGTTGTCTTTCCGGCACCGTTTGCACCTATAAGTGTTACGATCTCACCTTCTGAAATCTCAATGCTGACATCTTTGATGGCTTTGATGTTGCCGTAAAAAGTAGAAATACCACTGACCCTAAGCATTGATTTCTTCTCCGAGGTAAGCCTTGATGACTACAGGATTATTCCGGACTTCTTCAGGATTTCCCTGAGCAATTTTTTTCCCGTAATCCATGACGAAAATCCGGTCGGAAATGCTCATTACTAGCTTCATGTCATGCTCGATTAGCAAGATGGATATACCTTCTTCATCCCTTATCCTTGTAATCAAGTCATCCAATTCCATTGTTTCCTGAGGATTCATTCCTGCAGCAGGCTCATCAAGAAGCAGTAAAAAAGGGTCAGTTGCCAGGGCTCGGGCGATTTCCAGTCTTCGCTGGGCGCCGTAGGGAAGATTCTTGGCAAGATCATTGACATAACGGGTCAGTCCGATTTTTTTCAGGATGCGGTAGCTGTCATCAACAGTAGCCTGTTCTTCCCTGACAGTCTTCCGGTTTCTGAATATTGCACCGGCAATCCCGGAACGTGTCCGGCAGTGCCTGCCCATCATGACGTTTTCCAGAACCGTCATATTTTGAAACAGCCGTATATTCTGAAATGTACGGGCCATCCCTTTTTCAGTGACGATGTTGGGTTTTAAACCGTTAATTCTTACCCGTTTTTTTGAAGATCTTGCCTTTGGAGGAGAAATGAAGATATCGCCGCCAGTTGGCATGTAAATTCCAGTGATACAATTAAAGAAAGTGGTCTTGCCTGCACCGTTCGGGCCGATCAAGGCAACGATTTCACCTTCATGAATTTCTATATTCAGATTGTCAAGAGCACGAAGACCCCCGAAATCCATGGTGAGATTGCTTACTTCCAGTATATTTCCCATTTCAATATCAGGCATTGTCATCAGGTTTGAATTTATAGGTTCTGCGGATATTCGCGATGATTCCCTGAGGCCTGAAAACCATCATTATGACCATGATTGCACCAAAAATGAGCATTCTATATTCTGAAAAAGCCCTCAGGTATTCAGGGAGAAGAATCAAAACCAGGGCTGCAATGGCAACACCTACAATAGATCCCATTCCACCAAGAACAACAATAGCCAGTATCATGGCGGACTCTAGAAACGTAAAGCTTGCAGGGTTAATGAATGTAGTTTTGGCGGCAAAAATAACGCCAATGATCCCGGCCCAGGTTGCTCCAAGTGCAAAAGCTGTAAGCTTTGTCCTGGTTTTGTCGATCCCCATGGCCTGGCAGGCAACATCATCTTCCCTTAAAGCAATCCAGGCGCGGCCTATGCGTGAATCTTGAAGGCGATTGACCACAAAGATGGTAAAAACGACCAGCCCAATCATTAAAAAATACAGGTATATTATGGAATCTGTAAGAGACATCTGAATGCCGAAAAATGATGGCCGTGCAATCTGGGCGATTCCGCTTGGGCCCATTGAAAATTCATTCCAGTTTTCCAGTATGAGGCGAATGATTTCGCCAAAGCCTAAGGTGACAATGGCCAGGTAATCTCCGCGAAGTCTCAATACGGGGAAACCAAGGATAATTCCGAAAAAAGTTGCGATCAGTGCTCCAATAGGAAGTACTGTCCAGAAGCCTAAGTCAAAATGATAATTCAGCAAACCATATGTATAGGCGCCTACTGCATAAAAAGCTACGTAGCCTAAATCAAGGAGGCCGGCAAGTCCTACTACTATATTTAAGCCCAGTCCCAGAACCACGTACATGAGGGCAGTAATCATAATATTGGTCTGGTAGGTGTCCATGACAAAAGGAAAGAAGGTGACAATCAAAACACCTGCAATCAAAAGTGGAATCGAGTATCTGCGGTCTGATTTTATTTTCTGAAAAAAATCATGGCCTTCATACTCGTAAGCCTCCGAAGGCTTTCCCCCCCTTTCTTTTCTTCTCATCAGATAACGCCAAAGGAAAGAAAGAAAGAAGCTGCCGATTCCTATGTAGAGCATGTTTTCCCAGCGCCATACAATGAGTCTTTCGGTAGTATTGACGCGGATAACCATTATAGGAAATGTCAAAAACATGAACCACAAGGATACAAGAAATGATTTTTTAATTTCAGAAAATTTCATCATAAGATTTTTTCATGATTTAAGGCTTTCTTGCCCTTGTCATCTATACTTTTTGAGTTGTTGATCTTCCAAGAAGCCCTGCAGGCCTGAATATCAGTATCAAAACCAGAAGGGCAAACGCAAAAACATCTTCATAATCACTTGAAACATAACCTGTTGCAAAGCTTTCGGTAAGTCCTAGAATGAAGCTTCCAAGCACTGCTCCAGGAATGCTGCCGACTCCGCCGAGCACTGCTGCGGTAAAAGCCTTTATACCGGCAATAAAACCTATGAAGAAATTGATCTGGCCGATATGAGAGGCAATCAAGACACCTCCTACAGCAGCAAGGGCAGATCCAATGATGAATGTCACGGAGATGACCCGATCAACATTAACGCCGACCAGCATCGCCATGCTTCGGTCCTGGGCAGTTGCCCTCATGGATTTTCCGATTTTTGTATATTTGATGAGAAGTGTCAGCATCACCATGATTATTGTTGTTGTTAAGAGAATAACAAGTTCAGTGAAGCGCAGATAATGCGAATAAGGTTCCCAGAATTCCATATCCGGAATCAGATTTGGGAATGGAAGAAAATCAGATGTCTGAGCAAGGAGGACATAATTTTGAAGAAATATGGACATCCCTATGGCACTGATCAGAGGAGAAAGTCGCGGTGCATGGCGAAGCGGTTTATATGCTATTTTTTCAACAGTATAACCGTAGGCTGATGAATAGACCGCTGCAACAATGGCAGCAAGAACAAGAATTGCAAATTCATTAAGACCTATAACTGTCAGAACGCTGGCCACAATAAGAGCTGTAAACGCTCCTATCATGTAGTTTTCGCCGTGGGCAAAATTAATCAGCCCTATTATCCCGTAAACCATTGTGTAGCCGAGGGCAATAAGAGCATAAATGCTTCCGCGTGTAAGACCTCCAAGAAAAAGCTCTGTGAAATATTCCATGAACTATCATCTCTAATTTCGCTGCTGGATGTAGAGATGCGCGGTGGGCTGTGCATCTCTACATAATTACAAAAACATAGCTCTAATTCTTCAGTTCAACATATTTTCCGTCTTTGACCTGATAAACTGAAAAACCAACGCCAACACCGTCACCACGCTCATCAAACTTGATTTTTCCAAGAGGAGTGTCAACAAGGTCTGTCTGAAGAGCTTTCACAATAGCATCATAGCTTGTTGAGCCTGCTTTTTGAATGGCATTTAAAAGAGCCTGGGTCGCAGCATATCCATTAATGGAAAATACGCCAACGTCTTCACCATAAGCCTTTTTATATGCAGCTCTTGCAGCAATATCCATGGGGTTAGCAGATGTGTCTTTTGGGCCGGTTGCATATACTCCCTCTGCATATTTTCCTGCAACCTTGATGAATGTATCATCCTTAACTCCATCCCCTGAGATAAAGAATGTTTTCATCTTGTCTTTTCTCATCTGGCTGACAATCTTAGAAGCTTCAGGATGGTAGCCGCCAAAAATCACGGCATCTGCACCCGATTTCTTGATCTTTTTTACGACTGCTGAATAATCAACGGCCCCTGGGGTAACTCCTTCAAAGAAAACGACTTCGGCTTTGCCTGATTTTTCTACGAACCCTTTTGCATATTCAGCAAGACCCTTGCCATAGTCGCCTTTGTCATGAAGCACTGCTATTTTCTTGGCCTTAAGGGTGTTTAAAGTAAAATCCACTTCAAGTTTAGCCTGAGCGTCATCAGAAGCAATTGTTCTGAAGAAGTTGGGATATTTCCCGCTTTGAGTCAGATCTGGGTTAGTTGCAGATGCTGACATGACTACAATTTTTGCATCCTTGTAAATATCGAGGGCAGCCTTGGTTGCACCGCTGCAAACATGGCCTACAACAACTGTTACCCCTTGGGTGACAAGTTTGGTTGCTGTGTTTGTGGCAACTTCTGGTTTGCAGACATCATCTTCTGCAATGACTTCTACTTTTTTCCCTAAAATCCCGCCCTTAGCATTTACTTCTTCAACAACAAGTCTGGCTGCTTTTACAATCGGAAGGCCGTAAGATGCAAGGTCACCGCTGTGGGCGCCAGCTATACCGACTTTTATGGTGTCTGATGCAGTTGAAACACCTGTTAACATGAGCAATAAAAAACATGAGGCGATGGAGGTGGCAAGCATTTTCTTCATTATATTCTTTTTCATAACCAAATTCTCCTTTTTGGGGCAAAAAGTTGTAAAAAAATTATCTAACCTAGTATCCTTATAATAAAAAGCCGCCGAACGAGTCAAGATAAAAGAGTTTGCTTTTTAATGTAAAAATCATTACAAGCAAATGAAAAAACTTGACGAATTTCTGAGGCAACTGAAAATAGTGAAACGCATAGGGCTGGCAGTTAAAAATGATCTTAATGCAGTCAGGAAAGCTGACGAGCTTGAAAAATGGCTTAAAGATAAGCAGATTGAAGTCTACAGAAAAGAAAACCTCCTGTCAAATCAAAGCTTCACTTCGAACCTGCCTTCACCTCCTCCTGCCGATCTGTCATGTGTTCTGGTTCTGGGAGGGGACGGCACTTTTCTGAGCGCAGTACGCTGGATAGGGAACCTGCCCATACCGATCCTTGGAATAAAATTCGGAGAGGTCGGATTTCTGGCTGAAATCTCTGAGGACAATCTCTTTGATGCTGTCCTTGCCATAATCAACAAAGACTTTACAATACGAACCCGAATGTGCCTGAAGGCTGATATTTTACGAGACAATAAAATCATTACAAGCCAAACGGCGCTTAATGACATAGTCATCAACAAAAGAGCTCTTGCCCGTCTGGCAAGCATAAAAACATTGCTTGACAACCATTACCTTACTACATACAGGGCAGATGGGCTCATTGTTTCTACTCCTACAGGTTCAACTGCATATTCGCTTGCAGCAGGAGGCCCTATAGTACATCCTGATGTACCAGGAATAATTCTTACTCCTATCTGCCCTTTTACCTTGACAATCCGCCCGCTGATCATTCCTGAATCTGTTGTGATAACCATTGTTCTTGAGAAAAAAGCTCCTGAAATCCTGGTGACGTTTGACGGACAGTCCGGTTTGGAACTCTATCCTGATGACAGGATTGTGATACAAAAAAGTCCTTATTCAGTCCAAATGATAAGTCTTCATGGACAGGGCTATTTTGACCTTCTTAAATCGAAACTGAGGTGGAGCGGGGGAAGGGCATAGTCCTGTTGACTTATTTGTTACAGTATGTTACCAGTACAAAAATCCCCTGACTTCTATATGTGACCGCTACTTTGATCAAACAAAGTCCAGAAGAAGGGTGCCTTTTCAAATCCAAACTTGGCCTAAGATATGCAAGATGTTTTTTTAACAGAGAAAAACATAAGAGTCTACGGAAATAAGACATTGTTTTTTTGTCTTCTTGCCCTGTTTTTTCTTTCAGGGTGCAGCTCTATAGTCAGGTACCAGAATATTGCAATTGACACTCCGTCCAGGCATGTGGATAACGGAATGAAATTTCTGGAAATCAATAAAATTGATGCTGCAATCCAGGAATTCTGCAGGGCAATCGAGCTGGATCCTGATTATGCCAAAGGATATTTGGGACTGGGACTGGGATATGGGCGTTTAGGGAATTTTGAAAAAGGATATGATTTCATGGAAAAGGCCAGGATAAAAGCCCGTGCCCAGGAAGAAGAATCTGCTGTGAAAAATGCAAAGATGCTTCTTGATGCCATGAAAAAGAAATCAGCAACAAATTAAACAAATATTTAGGAAAATTTATGAGCTGGGACTGGGAAAAATTAAAAGAACAGCAGCAAGGCAAAGGCGGGATCAAAATGCCAGAAATGGATGAGCTGACCAAAAAACTGAAGAGTTTCAAGATCCCAGGCGGGCCGATTCTTATAGTGCTCGCCATGGCAGCGTTTTTTGGGATTTCAATGGTTTATACAATTGACGTGGATGAGGTTGGCGTAGTTCAGCGTTTCGGGAAATTTGTACGAACCACCCAGCCTGGACTCAACTTCAAATTCCCGACCGGTATTGAACAGGTAACGAAAGTCAAGGTCAGGCGAGTTTATAAGGAAGAATTCGGGGCCGGTGCCGGTGGTGTTACTCAGGCATCGCCAGCAAGAAGGCTTTCAGCCTCTGAAGATGCCAATGTTACATTGATGCTTACAGGCGATTTGAATGTGGCCATAGTGCCATGGATAGTTCAATATCGAATAAAAGACCCGTACAACTTTCTTTTCAAGGTTAAAGACGTGCGTCTTTTACTCATGGATATGTCAGAAGCTGCCATGCGACTAGTTGTCGGTGATCGCAGCGTGAACGAAGTCATAAGCAAACGTGAAGAAATTGCAGTCGAAGCAAGGGAAATTCTACAGAAAGAGCTCGACAATGCAGAAGCAGGCATCGATATAGTTACCATAGAAATGAAAAGAACCAATGTTCCTGAGCCGGTTCAGCCTTCGTTCAACGAAGTAAACCAGGCTGTGCAGGAAAAAGAGAAAATGATTTACCAGGCAAAGGAAAGCTATAACAAGGCCATTCCCGAAGCTATCGGTGAGGCAGAGCGTACCATCAAAGTTGCCGAAGGTTTTGCACTCGATAGAGTGAACCGTGCAAAAGGTGATGCTTCAAGATTTAAAGCTCTTTACAGCGAATATGACAAGGCCAAGGATGTTACCAAGCGGCGACTATATCTCGAAATGATGAGTACTACCTTCCCCAAGATTAACGAAAAATACATAGTGGATTCAGAACAGAAAAATCTTCTTCCTTTTCTTAACCTTGGAAAACAGAATGAGGCTATAAAATGAATTATAAATTTCTCTCAATTATTGCAGGTATCGTATTGATTTTCATAGGTTATACGTCTGCCTATATAGTGGATGAAACAGAGCAGGTTGTTATAACTCAGTTTGGTCGGGTGGTTGGCGAACCTAAGGTTTCTCCTGGTTTATATTTTAAAGTTCCTGTGATTCAGGTTGTCAACTATTTTCCCAAAAATCTCCTTCAGTGGGAAAGTGATCCAGGTCAGATCCCAACTCTGGAGAAAACCTTTATCTGGGTTGATGTTTTTGCCAGATGGAAAATAATTGACCCTCTTAAATTCTTCCAGACCGTCAATAACACTTTAAGTGCCCAGGGAAGACTCGATGACATCATAGACCCTGCAACCCGTAACTTTATCACGTCATACAGGCTGATCGAAGCAGTAAGGCGAAGCAACCGTGATCTTGATACTTTTGAAATAGGTCTTGAAGACATACAAAAAGAACCTATGGAACAAATTACGGCAGGAAGGGATAAAATAACTCAGGGTATTCTGGAACAGGCTCAGCCTAAGTTGACACCCTTCGGGATAGAGCTTGTAGATGTGAAAATTAAACGCATAAATTATGTGGAGCAGGTCAGAGAATCTGTATATGGAAGAATGATTGCAGAGCGCAAACAGATTGCTGAAAAATTCCGTTCCGAGGGCAAAGGAGAAGCTGCAAAAATACTTGGTGAAAAAGAAAGGGAATTGAAGCGCATTACCTCTGAAGCTTACAGGACTGCACAGGAAATTAAAGGAAAGGCAGATGCTGAAGCCACAAGACTTTATGCCCTGGCATACGGTATTGATGCCGAGTTTTATTCTTTTGCCAGATCCCTTGAAATTTATAGTGAAACTCTGGATAAAAGCTCTTTAGTTCTTTCAACCAATTCTGAATTTCTGAAGTATCTCAAAGGCTTCAAATAAATAACTCCTCAGATGTTTAGACCGAGAAGACATGGGGTTTTCATCTCTTCCCCTTAAAAGGTTAAAGTCTGACTGCTAAAAGAAAAAGCACTTTGCTCAACAAAAGTTGGCCAAAGTGCTTTTTCTTTGTACAGAAAAGATTCCAGGCATTTTATTTACCCTTCCTTCTCTGGTGACGAGTACGAGCCAAGAGTTTTTTATGCTTGTGCTTTCTCATTTTCTTTCTTCGTTTTTTTATAACACTTCCCAACCGATCACCTCCTTTGTATTTAATGAATGTGTTTTCTCATAACTTCAACAAAAATTCAACTCTTTTATAAGAAAGCCTTTTATTTAAAGGGGAAAAGAGTGTTTCCTGTTATGCGAGCAGCAGTTCAGTTCTGTACGTGTCAGGCCAATCAATCTATTGGCTGCAGGGCAAATATATTGACACAAATTAGTCCTTATGATACCGGTCTAAAAGTTGACGAGATCGAAAAAGTCAGAATTCGGACAGCAACTTAAAAATGCTCGCAGGCAAGGAGCACAAACCCGAGGAATAAACATGACAAGCCCTATCCCACCATTTACAGATAAAGATATCATTGCTGATGACGATGATGGTATAATCCTTCTTACAGAAGAAATATCGTTGAGTGAAAAGCCCGGGTCGTTTATTGAGTCTGCTGACGATAAAAAACCAGGAACAAGGCTGGATCAAATAACTCAGAAGACTTCCGATGACGGAATAGACTTTTTTGATCTAAGTGAAGTTTTGGAAGAAAAAGAACTGCAAAAAGAGGCAAAAGATGATAAAGAATCAGATGAGCTTCAGAGGCTTATCAATGAGGTGGTTCACGAATCTCATCCTCAGATGCTGAATTTTTCGACTGATCCCCAGGATACTGATTGCAAAGACTTTAAACCCTCTGAAATCTTTAAAGCGGATCTGGCATCACTTTCAAGAGCTGAAACAGACGCTGCAGTGGACAGGGCAATCAGAAGCATTTTTGGTGAAAATCATGAGCCTCTGATGGATGATTTCATCAAGACCATAGCGAATCAGGAAATCGAGAATCTCAAAAAGGCTATTTTCGATTACATTAGATTGAGTCCGTTTCTTGGCAAGACTTGAAGTGTTTTTTAATTCTTATCTTGAAGCCTGAATTTTTGGAATTGGGGATTAAGTATTAATCCCCAATTCCATTTGAAGGAGTAATTAGCACTTATGGATCAACTGGATAAAGGATATGAGCCCCAGAATGTAGAAAAACACTGGTATGCTTTCTGGGAAGAGCAGCAAAAATTTGTAGCAAGTGAAGAAAGCACCAGCTCTAGTTATTCGATCGTTATTCCCCCGCCCAACGTTACAGGTGTCCTGCACATGGGGCATGCTCTTAATGTAACTCTTCAGGATGTTCTTTGCAGGTACAAGAGGCTGAAAGGCTTCAATGTTCTGTGGATGCCGGGAACCGACCATGCAGGGATTGCCACTCAAAATGTTGTAGAAAAAAAACTTGCTGCTGAAGGGCGCAGCAGGCACCAGCTAGGCAGGGAGAAATTTATTGATGCGGTGTGGGAATGGAGAAAGGAATCTGGGAGTGCTATAATCCATCAGTTAAAACGTCTTGGAGCCTCCTGCGACTGGGACCGGGAACGCTTTACAATGGATGAAGGGCTTTCACTGGCAGTCAGAAAAGTTTTTGTGGAGCTCTACCATCAAGGCCTCATATATAAAGGCGACTACATCATCAACTGGTGTCACCGTTGTCACACCGCACTTTCTGACCTTGAGGTTGAACACGATGAAATATCAGGAAATCTTTATCATATCCGCTATCCGTTTCCCAACAAACAAGAAGGACTTGTTGTAGCCACAACAAGACCAGAGACCATGTTTGGCGATACTGCTGTAGCAATTCATCCGGAAGACGAAAGATATAGGAATCTGACTTCAGAAGAAGTGGTACTGCCTCTTGCTGGTCGCAACATAAAAATCATAAGGGACACTTATGTTGGAATGTCATTCGGGACAGGGGCACTTAAAGTAACTCCGGCACATGATCCCAATGACTTTGAAATAGGCAACCGGCACAACCTTCCAAGACTCAAGGTAATAGATGACAATGGAAAGATGACAGAAGGTGCCGGAAAATTTGCAGGAATGGATCGTTTCAAATGCCGTGAAGCAGTTGTAAGCGCTTTGAAAAAACAGAATCTCATCGTAAAAATAGAGCCTTATCATCACAATGTAGGCCATTGTTACAGGTGTAAAACTGTTGTAGAGCCAAATTTGTCCAGGCAGTGGTTTGTCAGGGCTAAACCGCTCGCAGAAAAAGCAATAGAAGCAGTTCAACAAGGAACAACAAGGATCATACCTGAAGTATGGACACCGAACTATTATGACTGGCTCAACAATATAAGGGACTGGTGTATTTCCAGACAGATCTGGTGGGGACACCAAATCCCTGCCTGGACATGTGAAGTCTGTAAAAAACTAATCGTATCCATGAAAGCACCTGATTCATGTCCATCATGCAATCATCCTGCCCTGATCCAGGAAACTGATGTGCTGGATACCTGGTTCAGTTCTGCCTTATGGCCTTTTTCAACAATGGGCTGGCCGGATGTAACCCCCCTGCTTGGGAAATTTTATCCTACATCAGTTCTTGTTACGGGTTTTGACATTCTTTTTTTCTGGGTAGCCAGAATGATGATGATGGGGATTCATTTCATGAAAGATGTCCCCTTCAAAGATGTCTATGTTCATGCCCTGGTACGCGATGAAGTAGGTAAAAAAATGAGCAAGTCCAAGGGAAATGTCATAGATCCGCTTATCGTTATGGATCAGTATGGCACAGATGCCTTCCGCTTTACACTTGCAGCATTTGCTGCTCAGGGCAGAGACATAAAAATGTCCGAGAAGAGGGTTGAAGGATACCGCCATTTCATAAACAAGCTCTGGAATGCTTCACGCTTTGCCTTGATTCATATTGGAGAAGATTCGCCTGATATCAGGGACGAAGTGATGTCTCTTCCAAATCAATGGATACTCTCAAGGTATAAAAACCTTGTAAAAACGACTTGTTCCGCTCTTGATTCCTATTTTTTCAATGATGCAGCCGGCGCTCTTTATCAATTTGTATGGCACGAATTCTGCGATTGGTATCTTGAGGCTGCAAAACCCGCGTTGTACGGGAAAGAAGGGGAAGACGTTCAGGAAGAAACAAAATCTGTGTTGATGTATGTCCTTAAAAACACATTGATATTACTTCATCCTTTCATACCATTCGTAACAGAGGAAATCTGGCACAAACTGCCCGGAACCCATGGGTCTATAATGGATTCAAGTTTTCCTTCTCCGGATGACCAGAAGACCGCCTGGCTTGAAAATCCTGATTCAGAAAGAAAGATGTCTGTGATTACGAATATAATCACGGGTGTCAGAAACATAAGAGGAGAGATGAATCTCCTGCCGTCATTGAAGCTTAAGGTAATCATTCAATCAGATGAGCCCCAATTGAGAGATACTGTCCTGAGCCATGCTGGCATAATCGTTCAGATGGCAAGAATATCGGATCTAAGGGTTGAAAAAACAGGAGAAAGAGCAAAGTCTGCTGCTACTGCATTCATTGAAGGGGCAGTCATATATGTTCCTCTGGAAGGTATCATAGACCTCAACAAAGAAATTCAGCGACTCGAAAAAGAAATCGCGAAATTCAGCATTGAGCTTAACGGGGTTTCCAGGAAACTGAACAACGAGGATTTCCTTGGGAAGGCGCCCCCCGATATAATTGAAAAGGTAAAGGAAAAACATGGTATGCTGTCAGCAAAGCAGCAGCAGCTTCAATTAACCATCGATAAGATCAAGTCTTTCATATGATTTCTGGCTTCTGAAAAGTTCATTTTCAGGGTTGCACTTTGTCCGTAGTCATTGAGGCATACTTTTGCCTCATTTCTCAAGATTAGAGTGCCTTGAACCCGGAGCTTTTTATTTTGCCGTTTCACAATTTTTTTTAAGAGCCCGTCATGATTAATCTTGTATCTGAATTGATTGAAATGGCACTGGAAGAAGATATAGGAACCGGAGACATTACTACTGACAGTCTCATTCCATTTGATGCTTCAGGAAAAGGAATAATTGTTGCCAAGGAGGATATAATCCTTGCAGGGCTTGATGTTGCCCGTCTGGTTTTTGAGAGACTTGATCCTCGGATCAGATTTGGGTCAATGCACAGAGACGGAGATGAAATAGTTAGTGGAGAGCAGATTTTACAGGTTGAAGGAAGCCTTCGTGCACTTCTGAAAGGTGAACGGGTTGCACTCAATTTCTTGCAGCGGCTTTCAGGGGTTGCCACTAACGTTCGCTCATATGTCAAGGCTCTTGAAAAATTCTCTATTCGTCTTGTGGATACGAGAAAAACAACCCCTGGTTTCAGGATTCTGGAAAAATATGCAGTTCGGATCGGAGGAGCCAATAATCATAGGATGGGACTGTTTGACGGTGTCCTGATCAAGGATAACCATATAACAGCATGTGGTAGTATCAAAAAGGCTGTTGAATCAGCAAGGAAAGATCTTTCACACCTCATGAAAATTGAAGTCGAAGTTTCAGACCTTGCAGGTGTCAGGGAAGCCCTTTCCGCAGGAGCAGACATTATTATGCTGGACAACATGGATATTGCTCATATCAGGGAAGCAGTTTCAGTCATTCAGGGAAGGGCTCTTGTGGAAGTTTCGGGAGGAATCACCCTGAGAAATATCAAAGATATTGCCTGTACGGGCGTGGACATGATTTCTGTGGGGGCTCTGACTCATTCTGCCAGAGCTGTAGATCTTAGCATGAGAATCCAAGAATAAAAAAATGATACCGCTTCGTGACAATCTTACATCAAGGAATCATCCTGTAGCCAATTATTCTATAATTGCCTTGAATATTGCTGTGTATTTAATTCAGCCATATGATGCGGATCGTTTTTTTTATTTTTACGGACTAGTCCCTGCGCGTTATTCTGTCCCTCACATTTCTTCGTATTTTACCCTGGCGGAGCAGTTTTTTGCTTTGATTTCATTCATGTTTGTTCATGGCAGCTTCTGGCATCTTCTTGGAAACATGTGGTCTCTTTTTATTTTTGGAGACAATATAGAAGATCGTCTCGGATCTTTACGATATCTCTTGTTTTATTTCCTCTGCGGCATAGCATCAGGCCTTTTTCACATGCTTCTGAATATTTATTCCAACATCCCTACAATAGGAGCAAGCGGGGCAATTGCAGGAGTGATGGGCGCCTATTTTCTTCTGTTTCCCAATTCCAAGATATTAACTCTTATTCCAATCATTTTTATTCCTTTTTTTGTATATATACCAGCCTATTTTTTTCTGGGAATCTGGCTCCTGATACAGTTCCTGAGTGCTGCTGGAACAAGCGGAGCAGCAGGTGGAATTGCCTGGTGGGCGCACATTGGGGGTTTTGTTGCAGGCATGTTATTCTTGAAACTCTTCAAGGGCGTTCCATCTGCAGGTCTTACCCACCAGCTCCAACTTATGACTGAGAAAAGAAAGACACCGAAGCTACAGGTCATTAAAACTTCAGGGACGGAAAGCGATCTGCACCTCTATGGAACAATAGAAGTTACTCCCTGGGAGGCATTTTCCGGAACGAACAAGATTGTAAACATTCCGTGGGGATTTTATAACCGGACACTGAGGGTAGAGGTTCCCCCTAACCTTAAACAAGGATCTACGATCAGGCTTAAGGGTATGGGAAGGCAGGCTACTGACGGCCAGAAAGGGGATCTCCTCCTGAAAGTTACCATCCAGAGCGTTTGAACCGTTTTATCCTAGCCTGTTTTTAAGAACGAGCTCGTAAGATTTTACCCTTTTGACAGGATAGTAGGATTTCTTGGCTTTGGCCAGCCCTGGAATGCACATGTCGCTTTCCTTGTTGATAAAGGCATATCCATTAAACAAAAGCTTTGCACACTGGTTGTCAAAATACTGATAAAGGCCCCTGATTCTTGAAAAGGCTTTTTCAAAATGCAGGACTCCCATGTTTTCAGTAAGATAAGCCCCTATGCCAAAGGCGCTAACCTTGCCATCTATCCGTAAGAGGATACCCTGGGAGGTAAAAATATCAAGGTGTTCTATTGTATTTTGTGCTGCCTGCCGTTCACAAGCTAATTGATCGAATTCGTTCATGTCACAATTGCGCTCCTGACACCATTCATTCAGAAACTGAACGCATTCTGATGACAGATCAGGAGTTATTCTTTCAATATGAACGAGCCCTTTTTCAATGTAATCTCTTGAGAACTGCTTAATAAGATTTCGTTTTTTCGAGTATTTATTGCCTTTGAGTTCAGTCAGATCAGAGGTTTTGTAGACATAGTCCTCATATTCATACTGTTCTCTTACCCTGAAAAATGGAGCTATCTCCTCTTGTTTGTACGTCTTAAGATAGTTTTCTGTAACAAACCAGTAAGACTGATAGCCAAGTTTCAGGGCAAGTTCATGCAGTTCTTCAGGTGAATAGTCTCTATCAGGAGATACCGGCAGAATGAGATGCCGCTTTTCCTTCTGACGATTAAATTCTGCTGCAATTACGAGCGCTCCATCCACGATCCCACCATAAGGCTGGTATTCATCATTGCTCCAGGCAAGAAGTGAAGGCAGAGAATAAATGCATAGCTGATGGCGTTGTTTTTCAAAAAATGGTTTTAAGAGTGAATAATCCTGAGATGTCAGAGGTTTTAATTTCATGGATAATGTTTTGATTCCGGCACTATTTTGACTATGCCATCTCTTCAGATGTACTTCTTTGTTTCAGCATTGACAAGGCGCCTGGTATTTCAGCAAAGCCTAGATTCCTGTAAAAATGATGAGTACCTGATTCGGCAATGAGCCCGATCCAGGTCATTCCGTCACGTTCCAAACGATCTGAGATCGCTTTCACTATGAAATGTCCTATTCTTTGTCCTCTTGCCCCTGATTTTACGGCTACATCCTGAATATAGGCGTCGCTGATCCTGTCGCTTATAGCTCTTCCCATTCCCAGCACATCACCTGACTCCGCTGCTGCAACCACAAAGCAATGGCTTCCGGAAATTATTTTTATCAGATTTTCAATTGTATCAAGTTTTTCTGACCACCAGCCTTGCTGGCGGTAAATCTGCTGTACCTGAAAGAGATAATCCTGCTGTTTCTCGAAAGAAAGCTTCAACCATAAATCATTTAAAAAAAGAATTGTACAGGGCATATGATTTCAGCTTGCAGATACATCCGGTGGAAGGAATGATACAATATTGCGGCCTGCTGCTTTTGATTTATACATTGCTAAATCGGATCTCTTGACAAAAGAATCGATTTCTTCACCAGGGCAATATTCTGTCACTCCTATGCTCAAGGTAATATTTATGGAATTATCGGGTGAAGGGCTGAAAATTATGGCTTTGAGATTTGTCTGTATCCTTTCTGCTACCAATCTTGCCACATCACCTGATGTATAAGGCAGAATAACAGTAAACTCGTCTCCTCCATACCTGTAGGCTGTATCCATATTTCTTAGACAAGACTTGATCATCATAGCTATAGAGCGTAAGACCATATCTCCTTCAAGATGACCGTAGAGATCATTATAATTCTTGAAAAAATCAACATCAATAAGCAACAGAGTCAAGGGATGGTTGTAACGGTTGGCGCGCTCCACCTCCATTTTTAACTGCTTAAAAAAATATCTGGAATTATACAACTTTGTAAGGCTGTCTGTAATGGCCAGATTTTGAAGTTTGGTCATCATGATGTCGCGTTCCTGCCTTAGCTCCCGTTCCTGCAGTACCTTCTTCAATCGTAGGAGTAATTCCTGAAACCTGATAGGTTTGAAGACAAAATCGCTTGCACCCTTGCCGATTGCCTCTTCATAGGAAAAATTACCACTGTAACCAGTCATGACAATGACATCTATATCGAATGTTTTTTTGATTATATCTGTAAGTTCAAGTCCACTCATTCCGGGCATCATGATATCAGTGATTACTACCTGAACCTGTGTTGACTTTAAAATTTCGAGAGCTTCCTCAGCACAATAAGCAGTCAAACACCCAAAGCCAGCCATTTTGATGAATTCGGCCATTGAGTTACGGACAGAGTTGTCATCTTCAACAATCAAGATAGAGTTTTTCATCTTAATCCAGAGGTTATGCGTTTTTTACAACCCCACAAATCATGGCTGTTGTTGACAGCATTCATGATAATCTGGTAAATAGATAAAATCTATTAGAAACTTTCTCTTATAAACCCGAATGAATATATGTGTCAACTGACTTTTTATATTAGAATAAAGTCAGGGAGAATCGAATTGATAGTAAAAGACATAAGCTCTATCCGGAATTTCAGCATTATTGCTCATATAGATCATGGCAAGTCTACACTTTCAGACCGCTTGATTCAGTCAACCAATATTGTTGCCGACAGAGATTTCAAGGATCAGATTCTGGATTCCATGGACATTGAGAGGGAACGGGGCATTACCATCAAGAGCCAGACTATATGCCTTCCTTATACAGCAAAAGACGGCAAGACATATTATCTTAACCTGATTGACACACCCGGGCATGTGGATTTTACTTACGAAGTATCCAGGGCCCTTGCCTCATGCGAAGGAGCTCTTCTTCTTGTGGATGCAAGCCAGGGGGTAGAGGCCCAGACCCTTGCCAATCTTTATCTGGCGCTGGAACACAATCTAGAGATCATTCCTGTAATCAACAAGATTGATCTTCCGTCTGCTGATATCAAGCGTGTATCAGACCAGATTGAAAGTGATCTTGGTCTTGATCCCAACAAGATCATTCTTGCGTCTGCAAAGGAAGGCACAGGAATTGTAGATGTACTTGAAGGTGTAGTAAATGTTCTTCCACATCCTGTAGGTAAATCCGGTCTTCCGCTGAAGGCCTTGATTTTTGACAGTCACTATGATCCTTATAGAGGAACCATTGTCCACTTCAGGGTGTTTCAGGGAACCATAAGGACAGGCGATACAATAATGTTTATGTCCAACAATGCCCGTTACAAGGTTGAAGAAGTTGGAATCTTCCAGATAAAGAGGGTTCCCATGGAGCTGTTGAGTGCAGGGCAGGTAGGATATCTTATTGCAGGCATAAAGACAGTAAGCGACACAAGATGCGGCGATACCATTACCAGTTCAACAACTCCCTGTGACAGTCCAATGCCAGGTTTTAAACTAGCCAAACCAGTCGTTTTTTCTTCACTTTATCCAATTGCATCAGATAATTATGCTGAACTTGCAGAAGGTCTGGAAAAACTTCAGTTGAATGATGCATCTCTGGTTTATGAAAAAGACTCTTCGGCAGCTCTTGGCTTTGGTTTCAGATGCGGGTTTCTGGGGCTTTTACACCTTGAAGTGGTTCAGGAAAGACTCGAGCGTGAATTTGATCTGTCTCTTATCCTCACTGCTCCATCTGTTCAGTACCAGCTTGTCATGAAGGACGGATCAGCCAAGATCATAGACAACCCAGCACTCTACCCTGATCCGACAACGATTGAGCTGACCAGGGAGCCTTTCATTCGTGCAAGCATAATCATTCCCGACAAGTATATGGGATCGGTAATGAAACTATGCCTTGACAGAAGAGGAATAAATACAAACTATCAGTATCTTACCAACAACAGACTGGAAATGTTCTTTGAGCTGCCTTTATCTGAAGTTGTCTATGATTTCTACGACAGACTGAAATCCATTACCCAGGGTTACGGATCTTTTGACTATGAACTTATAGATTTCAGGGAAACTCATCTTGTTAAGCTCGATATTCTGATAAACGGTGAAAGAGTGGATGCCCTGTCCCAGCTTGTACATAAAGATCGCTCTGTTGAAAGGGCAAGGACGGCATGTGAAAAATTAAAAGAGGAAATTCCGAGGCAGATGTATAAGATTGCCATTCAGGGAGCCATAGGAGGAAACATCATAGCCAGAACAACTGTTTCTGCCTTCAGAAAAGATGTTACTGCCAAGTGCTATGGAGGAGATATTTCGCGGAAACGGAAACTCCTTGAAAAGCAGAAAAAAGGAAAAAAGAGGATGAAGATGGTGGGAAAAGTCATGATTCCGCAGTCGGCTTTTCTTGCAGTCCTTAAGACAGACAACGATTGATGGTTTATTTTGCCATATCAATTTCGACTTTTTGCGGTTTCATAATAATTATGAAAAGGACACTGAATTGGGAAAAACTGTTGCTGAAAAAATATTTGAGACACACCTTATGGATAATCCTTTTGGTGATATTTATGTCATCCGTCTGGATGCTGTCTTCTGTCATGAGATTACAACCCCCATTGCTATTAATGACCTGATAGTAAGGGGAAAGGACAGGGTTTTTGACTCTTCTAAAATCAAGGTCGTCATAGACCATGTTTCCCCTGCCAAGGACTCTAAAACCGCACTTCAGGGTAAAATTCTAAGGGATTGGGCGCTTAGGCATGGGATCAGGGATTTTTTTGATATAGGCAGGAATGGAGTCTGTCATGCCCTTTTTCCTGAAAAAGGATTTGTGAGACCTGGTTTTACCATTATCATGGGAGATTCGCACACGTGTACTCATGGAGCATTCGGAGCTTTTGCAGCAGGAGTAGGAACCACTGATCTTGAAGTTGGACTCCTCAAAGGAGTCTGTGCCTTTAATTATCCTCATTCCATAAAGATCAACATAACAGGAAGACTTCCTAGAGGTGTTTATGCAAAAGATGTGATTCTTTCAATAATAAGACAAATTGGAGTAAACGGTGCAACCAACAGAATCATAGAGTTTGCAGGACCAGTGGTTGAGAAAATGGGCATGGAATCAAGGATGACTCTATGCAATATGGCCATTGAAGCAGGAGCTACATCCGGAATCTGTTATCCGGACAAGACAACAGTAGAATACCTTTGGGAGTTTATTCAAAATGACTACATCAGCAAGGATGAAGCACTCCGTGATTTTTCTCAGTACCTTCCGGATGAAGACGCTAAATACGAAGAGATCATAGAGCATGATGTGTCTGAATTGGAGCCCCTGGTAACATTCGGGTATAAACCAGATCAGGTCAAATCAGCAAAAGAAATGACTGGACAGCATATAGATCAGGTGTATATCGGTTCATGCACAAACGGCAGAATAGAAGATCTGCGTGTTGCGGCTCAGATACTCAAGGGCAGGAAGATAGCAGATTCAGTCCGGGGGATAGTATCTCCTGCCACTCCCAATGTTTTTTACAAGGCCATGGAAGAAGGAATCTTGAAAACATTCCTTGATGCAGGATTTTGTGTCACAAACCCGACCTGTGGTGCTTGCCTTGGAATGAGCAATGGTGTGCTTGCGGAAGGTGAAGTCTGTGCTTCCACGACAAACCGCAATTTCATCGGAAGAATGGGCAAAGGCGGAATGGTTCATCTGATGAGTCCTGCTACAGCAGCGGCTTCAGCTATAGCCGGGTACATTACGCCTTGTGACGGTTAGAAATATTTTCTGCTTCATCAATCCATACCAATGGAGTGGAATTTAAATTCAAGCAATTTTTAAAAGAGACAGCTCATGAAACAATTCAACGGTCAGGTTCTTTTCTTAAATCGTTCAGACATAAATACTGACGAGATTATTCCGGCTAAATATTTGAATGAAAATAATAAAGAAGATCTCAAGCCCTATCTTTTCGAAGACATCTCTATAGATGGTTTCAATCCGAAAATAGAACTTAGCAACAAATCTGTTATCATCACACGCGAAAATTTTGGATGCGGCTCTTCACGCGAACATGCCCCATGGGCTCTCGAGGCAAACGGTATTAATATAGTTCTGGCAGAAAGCTTTGCCAGAATCTTCAAACAAAACATGTTTAATTGCGGAATGCTTGCTGTGGAGCTTCCAAATGATGTAATAGACAGAATCTTCACTGATTATTCAGGAACAGAGACTCAGTTGACGACACAGTTTGATAAGCAAATTCTCGTTCTTGAGAACAAAGTGCAAACCGATTCCATCCCGTTTTTTCTTGGAAGCTTCAATAAGGCCCTGGTAATGGAAGGAGGCTGGGTAAATTATGCTGACTCACATTACTGAAGATTTTTTTACTTAACATGGCATAATATTTTACTCGAAAAAAATTTCAATGCTTGACTACCCCGAATAATTGATATAAGGACTTTTCCCTAAAGCTTAAATGTATGCGAAAATAATTAACGATAATTACCCGATGAAAGGAGGCTTGTTAAATGGCTTTTAACCCAATCGTAGATGAAGAAAAATGTGAAGGCTGTGAAGAATGCGTGGATGTTTGTCCAGTAGAAGTATTCGAGATGGTTAGCGGAAAAGCATCTCCTGTTAATGCAGAAGAATGCCTTGGCTGTGACAGTTGTGTTGAAGTTTGCGAAGTTGGTGCAATAACTGTTGAAGAAACCTGATATGCTGGTTTAGCCCGATCCAGTTCCCTGGGCATTAAAACCCAGGGAGCCTCATCCTTTAAGAAGATGTTCTCGAATAGACATCGTCTGTGAATTTTAAGTTGCTGCCTGCAAGAAGACAGTGATAGCCAGAGCCTGCTACCATGGCTGCGTTGTCTCCGCAATAAGCAAGAGAAGGAATATAGACAGAAAGATTTTTTTCCGCAGCTGATTCCCTTATTTTTTCCTGAAGGCGCGAATTGGCTGCCACGCCGCCGACTACTGCTATTCTTCCGCATTGCCTCGATAAAGCTGCCTGAACAAGTTTGAACGAGAGAACATCAACCACTGCCTCCTGAAACCCTGCCGCTATATCGGCAACACTTTGACTCGATTCATGGGTTTGAATATAACGTCTTACAGATGATTTAAGTCCGCTGAAACTGAATTCAAAATCTGTTTTCTCAAGATATGGACGAGGAAATTTTATATTGCCGGAATTGCCTTGAAGAGCTAATTTTTCGATTGCAATGCCACCTGGATAGCCGACATTTAGCATCTTGGCCACTTTGTCGAAGGCCTCTCCTGCAGCGTCATCTCTGGTCTGGCCCATGAGCTCATGTGAGGTATGAGAAGTTACATGGTAAATTCCTGTATGACCACCTGAGACAAGAAGTGCTACAAAAGGAAATTCAGGTGCAACAGATTCTAAAAAGACCGAATGGATATGTCCTTCAAGGTGATTAACTCCTACACAAGGAATGTTGAGTGCATAGGAATAAGCCTTGGCAAATGAGAATCCTACAAGCAAAGCTCCGATCAGGCCTGGTCCCTGTGTAACAGCCACTGCATGAAGCTGATCTTTTGAAATTCCGGAGATAGAAACTGCCTCATGAACTACTCCTGCTATGGCTTCAAGGTGTTTCCTTGAGGCAAGTTCGGGTACAACGCCTCCGAAAGGACGATGAGCTTTTATTTGCGAGGCTACAACAGAAGAGAGTATGCGGTTCCCGCTATTGACGACAGCTGCAGCGGTTTCATCGCAGGATGTTTCTATTCCTAAAATGTTCATGTGAGGCTTGGTAAAGGCTAAACCCAGACAATTCTTTCTTCTGAATCTTTTCTTTCAATGATTTCACCCATGATGAAGGCTTTTTCATCCTGGGCAGTCAAGCGTTCTATGACTTCCTGTGCAGTCTGTTCAGGGACGACAGCAATCATGCCGATTCCGTTATTGAAGGTGCGCATCATTTCCATTTCAGAAACGTTTCCAGCTTCTTTCAGGAAATGAAAGATCGGAGGAGTTGTCCAGCTTCCTTTTTGAATCAAGACTTTGCATGTCCTTGGCAAGATTCTTATGATATTTTCGGAAATACCTCCGCCTGTAATATGGGCAAGGCCGTTTATGGGAAGATCACGTGCAAGTCTCAATATTGTCTCAGAATAAATTTTAGTTGGAGTAATAAGCTCTTCACCCAGGACTTTGCCGATATCTGGAACATAGGAGTCAATAGATAGCTTCAAAACATCGAAACAGATTTTTCTGACAAGGGAATACCCGTTGCTGTGAAGCCCGCTTGAACCAATACCGATTAGTTTGTGGCCGACCCTTATTTCAGAGCCGTCTATAATCTTGTTGTTGTTTACAATACCAACGGCGAATCCTGCTAGATCGTATTCATTATCCTGATATATGCCAGGCATTTCAGCAGTTTCGCCGCCAATCAGTGCGCAGTTAGCCTGTCTGCACCCTTCTCCTATTCCCTTTATTATGTCTGTCGCAGTATCTGGCCTTAGCTTACCCATTGCTAGATAATCCAGAAAAAACAGGGGTTTTGCGCCCTGAACAATTATATCGTTCACACTCATTGCGACAAGGTCAATGCCAATAGTGTCGTGTTTGTTCATCATGAAGGCAATTTTCAGTTTAGTGCCTACCCCATCTGTTGCACTGACCAGAACTGGCCTATCTATATTGGCTAAATTCAACGAAAACAAGCCGCCAAACCCTCCTATTTCTCCCATGACTCCTGCCCTGGGGGTCTGACTGGCTATATTCTTGATTGTACGGACAAAATTGTTTGCTTTGTCTATGTTTACGCCTGCATCCTCATAAGTAAGAGACTGGCCGCCCATGATGATCTCCTGTTTGTATCGCAAAAAACCTGAAATTGTTTGAAAAATTTAAACATTTTAAGCCAAAAAGTCAAAACATTTTTTGACATACAGGAAGTTGTATTGTATGAAAACTCTAAGTTTTTCTTTGATCACGGCAACATGCTAAAATATTAAGAGGTGTATTGTGACAAAATTTGCCAGACTTGACCGACTCCCTCCTTATGTGTTTGCAACCGTCAACAAGATCAAGATGGAGGCAAGACATGCTGGTCAAGATATCATAGACATGGGAATGGGCAATCCAGACCTTGGTACGCCAAGGCATATTGTTGATAAACTTATTGAGGCAGCGCAAAAACCTCATAATCATCGCTATTCTGCGTCCATGGGAATCACAAGACTCAGGGTAGCGATAAGTGACTGGTACAAACGCCGATATGATGTTGATATTGATCCTGATTCGGAGGCAATTGTTACCATTGGAATAAAAGAAGGTCTGTCTCACCTTGTGCTTGTAACCATCCGTCCTGGGGATGTGGTTTTTACCCCTAATCCGACCTATCCCATACACCCTTTTTCCGCCATTATTGCAGGAGGTGATGTACGGGGTATACCTGTAGGGCCGAATTGCGATTTTTTTGAAAATCTACTGAATGCCACCAAACAAACCTGGCCAAGACCGAAGGTTCTGGTCATTTCCTATCCCCATAACCCGACTACAGAGGTTGTGGATATGGTTTTTTTTCAAAAAATCGTTGATTATGCCAAAGAACACGATATTCTGGTTATTCACGATTTTGCATATGCAGATCTTACTTTTGATGACTACAAGGCACCTAGTTTTCTTCAGGCTAAAGGCGCCAAGGAAGTTGGAGTTGAGTTTTTTTCCTTATCAAAGAGCTACAGCATGGCAGGATGGCGCATGGGCTTCTGTGTTGGAAACGCAGAAACAATAGCCGCATTGAAGCGTATAAAAAGCTACCTTGATTACGGGGTTTTTCAGCCGATCCAGATAGCTTCGATCATAGCATTAAACGGTCCTCAGGAATGCGTCCTGGAAATCCGTGACACTTACAGGGAAAGAAGAGATGCTCTCATATCTGGTCTTGGAAGGATCGGATGGGATATCAAGAGTCCACAGGGCACTATGTTCGTATGGGCTAAAATCCCTGATAAATTTGTAAAGATGGGGTCTGTTGAATTCACTAAATTTCTGATCAAGGAATGCAATGTTGCAGTCTCCCCGGGTTTGGGATTTGGAGAATACGGTGATGAATTCGTCAGATTTGCCCTGATTGAGAATCCCATGAGGATAAATCAGGCTGTAAGAGGATTGAAAAAGGTTATTTAATATGAAAAAAGCCATTAATATCGGTCTTCTTGGATGTGGCACAGTTGGAACAGGAGTTGCTAAAATTCTTGTTAAAAACCGGGATATCCTTCTTTCCAGGTTGGGTGCTAACCTTAATCTCAAGAGAATAGCAGATATTGATCTTGATCGTGACCGAGGCATTTCTTTTGAAAAAGGGGTATTTACAACAGATGCCAATGAGGTTGTAACAGACCCTGATATAGACATTGTAATCGAAACCATCGGAGGCCTTGGAATAGCCAAGGCTCTCATATTAAAAGCCATAGACTGTAATAAGCAGGTTGTCACTGCAAACAAGGCGCTCATAGCAAGTGAAGGAGCTGCCATTTTTAAGGCTGCTGCTGAAAAAGGGGTCGATTTAGCCTTTGAAGCAAGTGTTGGAGGCTGCATGCCCGTCATTAAAACCTTCAGAGAATCGCTTGCAGGAAACCGTATAGAGGCAATGTCTGGAATATTAAATGGAACCTGTAACTACATTCTCTCCAAAATAACGGACGAAGGTGTTACATTTGAAGCAGCACTTGCAGAAGCTCAAAAAGAAGGTTTTGCAGAAGCAGATCCAACGCTAGATATCGAAGGCTACGATACTGCACATAAACTTGCAATCCTAATATCTCTGGCCTATGGAACTGTCTTGAATCTCGAAGACATTTATGTTGAAGGCATATCCAAAATAACCCCCCTTGACATTCAGTTTGCCGGCCAGTTCGGCTATAAGATAAAGCTCCTTGCAATAAGTAAGAACAAAGACGGAGCCATTGAAGCAAGGATTCATCCGACAATGATTCCATGTGACAATCTGCTGGGAAGTGTCAAAGGCCCTCTTAATGCCATTACCATAACTGGAGATGCAGTAGGGGACATCCTCCTTTACGGGAGAGGTGCAGGCATGATGCCAACAGCAAGTGCAATCATAAGCGATGTTGTAGATATTGCCAGAAATATACTGACCCGTTCAGTGGGAAGGGTTCCGCTTCTTTCTTACCAGAGGAATCATGTTAACAATATTCCGGTGATGCCGATCGATGAGATCATTTCCCAGTATTATTTTCGTTTTTCTGCACTTGATCAGCCAGGAGTGCTGTCAAAAATATCAGGCATACTTGGAAATCACGGTATAAGCCTGAAGTCGGTTCATCAAAAAGGACGGAAATCGAGTGGTTCTGTTCCTCTGGTGATGCTGACGCATCTGGCAAAGGAATCAGATGTCAAAAAAGCTCTTTCAGAGATTGTGAAACTCGAAGTTGTAAGTGATATACCTGTACTGATTCGCATTGAAGACCTTAATGGATCCATATAACCTGCACTGGACAAACAGTTGCTTTCTCCTTTTGTGAGGCATTATGCATATTGTATGCTCAGACCTAGAAGGTGTTTTCATTCCTGAAATCTGGATTAATGTAGCTGAAAAAACAGGCATACCTGAATTGAGGCTGACTACCCGTGATATTGCAGACTATGATGTCCTGATGAAAAAACGACTCGCCATTCTCCATCAAAACAATCTGAAGTTATCTGATATTCAGGATGTAATAGCTTTAATGAATCCGCTTGATGGAGCGCTTGAATTTTTAGGCTGGCTTCGCTCTGTGACTCAGGTTATCGTAGTTTCAGACACATTTCAGGAATTTGCAGCGCCCATGATGAAAAAGCTGGAATGGCCGACCCTTTTTTGTCATTCCCTTACCACCGATGGCACAGGCATGATTAAAAGCTACGACCTTCGCCAGAAAGACGCAAAGAAGAAAACAATACTGGCACTGAAAAACCTTAATTATAAGACGATTGCAATGGGCGATTCCTATAATGACATTTCCATGCTTAAGGCAGCAGATAAGGGAATTTTGTTCAGGCCACCTGAAAATGTCATCCAGGAATATCCCGAATTTCCGGTAAGAAATGAATATGACAGCCTCAAACAACATATCCAGACTATACTGAAAGCCAGGTAAATGATTAGGCTAATTCTATCTTGGAGGCGTTAGTGCCTGTGCGTCTCTGCTTTTTTCATTATTCGAGCGACT
Source organism: Desulfobacteraceae bacterium (assembly GCA_037439445.1). Classification (GTDB taxonomy): domain Bacteria; phylum Desulfobacterota; class Desulfobacteria; order Desulfobacterales; family Desulfatirhabdiaceae; genus JBBIWB01. The sequence continues at coordinate 47,508 of JBBIWB010000003.1, forward strand.
GATTACCTTAATGCTGACTCATAGAACAAAGTATCGTGTAATATATGCAGACACTGACAAAATGGGCTTTGGCTATCATGCCAATTATTTCCGCTGGTTTGAAACTGCCCGAACAGAAATGTTCAGGTTCCTGGGTCTGCCCTACAAGGAGATTGAAGAACGCGGTTTTTTTCTTCCTATATCTGAACTCCACTGCAAATATCTGCACCCCGTTCAATATGATGATCTGCTTATGATCGAAACATCGCTGGACAGCAATGTTCGCGGTGGATTGAAATTTGATTACACAGCCTTCCATGAAAACAGCTACCGTCCTGTTGCAAGAGGCTACACAAAACATGCATTTCTTGATAATGCCGGTAAGGTTGTGCGACCACCTGAATTCTTTATCCAGCTCATCCGAAAATTCCATGTTTTCAAAGGCTAGATTTTTATTGGTGTCTGTTGTGTATCTGTCTGTAAAAAAACAGCTTGACTTAATGCTCAGTTTCAAACTATTATATAAGCCATTAGCTGATGCGGGGTGGAGCAGTCTGGTAGCTCGTCGGGCTCATAACCCGAAGGTCGTTGGTTCAAATCCAGCCCCCGCTACCACTTTTACAGAGACGCAAGGCCCGCGACGCTCTGAAAAGAACACATCCGAGAGTCCCTCTCTGCCTGAACCAAAAGCCTTCTTTTCAATCTTCCAACAGAGCTATCAATGAAGCCGAATAAAATCATTTATCTGTTTCTGACTCTTTTCCTGATTTTGACTTTAGAGATGAATGGATTTGCGTCTGTGCTGGTGGATCAATCAGGACGTGAAGTTTTAATTCCAGATTCTCCTGCCAGCGTGGTAAGCCTTGCGCCGAGTATCACGGAAATAATTTTTGCACTGCATGAAGGAAGCCGTCTGAAAGGGGTCACCCAGCACTGTGACTTTCCGCCGGCGGTAAAGTCTCTTCCAAGGATAGGCTCATATGTTCAACCTGATATTGAAAAAATTGTTGCACTGAAGCCCGATCTTTGTATTGCTACCAAAGATGGCAATCCGCAGGAGGTCGTAGACAGACTGAGTGCTCTTAATATTTCGGTATATGTCGTAAATCCAAGAAACCTCAATACAGTAATGGAAACTATTCTGGAAATAGGCAGCCTTTTAAATGCAGATGAAAAAGCCAGGCTCCTGACAAAGGAAATGCGCTCAAGGATCGATAAGGTGAAATTGAGCGTATCAAGGGCTAGCTCGAGACCCGGAGTTTTTTTTCAGATTGGCACTACTCCGATTGTTTCTGTGGGGACAAATACCTTTATCCATGAACTCATAACAACTGCAGGGGGACGTAACCTGGCGGAAGGCAATTCCAAATATCCCCGTTTCAGCCGCGAACAGGTAATTACACTCAAGCCGGATGTCATAATAATTTCTTCGATGACAAGGGGGGAAGTTTTTGAAAAGGTTAAAGCAGAATGGAACAGGTGGGGGAGTATGCCTGCCGTTGTAAATAAGCGCATATTCATCGTCGATTCAAACATTCTTGACCGTCCTACTTCGCGTCTTGTTGAAGGGCTGGAAATGCTTGTCGGGTTTATTCATCCGGAACTAAAATGATGGACAAAACAAAACTGTCAGTTGTAAAACGTACATTGGCTGTTTCTCTATTCCTTGCGATTCTTCTTCTGTCAGTTTGCTTTCTTGGACTTTCCACAGGGTCTACCGGACAAAACATCAGGGAAGTTTTTACTATTCTTTCGGGCTATGGCGATCAAAACTCGGCCATGTCAACCATTGTCTGGCAAATTCGCTTCCCAAGGGTTATTCTTGCTGCTCTTGTAGGAGCAACTCTTTCTTTGGGAGGACTGGTGTTTCAGGCTTTGCTGCGAAATCCTCTGGCAGAACCTTATATCCTGGGCATTTCAGGCGGATCTGCAATAGGTGCCATTATAGGAATACTTCTGGGATTGTCCCGCTTTTCAGGAGTAGCCTTATTAGCTTTTGGCGGCAGCATGCTAACCCTTGCCATTATTCTCTCGTTATCTTCAAAATCAGCCATGAAAAAAGATTCCATGATTCTGTCAGGAGTGATGGTAAACGCTTTCTGCTCATCAATAATAATGTTTCTCATCTCAATAACAAGGGAATCTGAGCTTCACACAATAGTCTTCTGGCTTATGGGAGATCTTTCCACATCTGATGCCCATCAGACACTTCGTCTTTCATTCGCCTTGATTCCATGCTTTATCGTTATTTTCATTTTTGCTAAGCCTCTTAACCTGCTTCTGATGGGTGAAGAAATGGCTTCGAGCATGGGTGTCAACGTTCGTCTGGTATCAGTAGTGACTTTGACCGTAACATCCTTTATGATCAGTGCTACGGTGTCCCATTCAGGACTTCTTGGATTCGTGGGGCTGGTGATTCCTCATCTTCTGAGGATTATTTTAGGTCCTGATCACAGGCTTCTGATTCCTTCGTGCATTCTTGGGGGTGGTGCTTACCTTGTTTTATGTGACCTCATGGCCAGATTTATTCCCTCACAAGGAGAAATTCCTGTCGGTGTTGTAACTGCAATGATTGGTGCACCTCTCTTTATCTATCTCATGCAGAGATCAAAACGATGAGCCATGTTCTTGACTTGAAACATCTTTGCCTTACTTACGGCCAGCGGTCTGTTCTTAACGACATTTCATTTTCAGTTCATGAGAGAGAATTCTTCATAGTAATTGGTCCAAATGCTTCAGGAAAGACCACACTTGTGAAAACAATCTCAGGAGTGGTTAAACCGCAAAAAGGCGCCATAAAAATTCTAGGGCAGTCCTTGAGTCGTTTTTCAAGAAAGAAGCTGGCAAGATACATTGCTGTTGTCCCACAGACTGCACCAGGTGATATTCCTTTCAGTGTTGCAGAAGTTGTTCTTTTAGGCCGCTTTCCTCATCTTGGATTTATGGGGCTTGAAAGTGCAAATGACCTTGAAATTGCAGAGCAGGCCATGTCATTTACAAATGTTACCCATCTTTCAACGCGGCGGATGGATCAGCTGAGCGGGGGTGAAAGACAGAGGGTCCTAATTGCCCGCGCTATTTGCCAGAAGCCTAAAATTATCGTTCTTGATGAACCCACTGCCGCTCTTGACCTTTCCCATCAGATTCATATCATGGACTTGATGGAACAGTTAAGGTGCGATGAAGGTATTACAGTCGTAATGGTTTCACATGATCTGAACCTTGCTGCAATGTATGCAGATCGTATGCTTCTCATGAAAAATGGCAGTATCGTAAAATTGGGACATCCATCAGAAGTCATGTCATTTGAGATTCTTGAAAAAACCTATGAATGTGTGTTGCTTGTGGATGAAAACCCTCTCAAGAAAGTGCCAAGAGTCATTCAGGCGCCCAGGAAACTGAGATATGTTTCTGCCTTGAAAAATGATCTTTTTGCAAGCCAGCCTGAAAAATGATGAACTCGTAAACATTCCCAATGCTTAAAACTACACGGAGATGTGCCCATCACCTGATTGACTCATATCCTTTCTGAAACCCTTTTTTTGATAAAACAATCTGCCAGAGCTGGTTAGAGCCGCACTTGAACGAAGCAGCACAGCTCAACAGATAATACTTCCACATGCGGTAAAATCTTTCGTCATATTTGTTTTTCAAGTGATCCCAGTTTTTATCAAAATTTTTGAACCACTCCATTAATGTCAAAAAATAATGAAACCCGAAATTATGCCAGTCCTCTAAGGCAAATAAGTTTTCAACAGCAGAAACTATCTGTTTCATTGAAGGTATGAGAGAATTCGGGAAAATGTATTTGTCTATCCATTGATTGGTCGCAAACCCTGATTTAAGGCTTCCTATAGTCTGGAGTAAGAAAAGTCCTTCATCTTTCATGCAACGATGAACGGTTTTCATATAGGTTCTGTGATTCTTTAAGCCTACGTGCTCGAACATGCCGACAGAAACAATATGATCAAATTTTTCATTTAACTCTCTGTAATCCTGTAGCCTGATTTCTATTGGAAGTCCTTTGCATAATTGGCTTGCAAGCTCCGCCTGTTCTACAGAAACTGTTATGCCGACAGCCCTTACATCATATTTTTCCACTGCATACTTGACAAAGCTACCCCAGCCGCATCCGATATCAAGAACCTTGTCACCAGGCCTCAGGTGAAGTTTTTTGCAGATCAGGTCAAGCTTGTCTTCCTGAGCATCATCGAGGTTCTTGGCATCTTTCCAGTATGCACAACTGTAAACCAGTCTCTTGTCGAGCATATTTCTGAACAGCTCGTTACCTAGGTCATAATGTTTCTCACCTATCTGAAACGCCCTCGATTTACTGTTCTTGTTGAAAATTACATAGGAAAGATAATAGCAGAGTAATTTCCAGTTCTTTTTAATTTTTCTCTCGGGATCAATCGGTATTAGTCTTTTGAAAAATTCAACAAGGTCTTCACATTCCCAGTGGCTGTCCATGTAGGACATTCCAAAACCCAAACTCCCGTCTCTGAAGATATTACCGTAAACCTTTTCATCTTTGATCTGGATGTCCCATGGCTTAGAACCATTGATAGAAATTCCTGCGGAAGACATAATTTCCTCGACAAGATTTTTTAACCTGATTTCTTCCATATGATATAACCCTCCTTTCTAATATGCTTTATTCATAAGAGTTGGATTACAGGTTAAACCATCACAAAGAAAAATCGATTGATTGTTTGAAATTTAACATTTTATAGAAAAAAATCAAGCATATTTAGACAGTTACAATAAAGTTTTTCCTTTGTCTGAAAAATCTCAGTATGATTGGGTATTATCAGTATTGGCATATCAGCAGTGAGCTTGCTAAAAAATTATCGGTAGATATTGCTATCCTGACCCAAATGTCGTATCTGTACTCACTTAAAACATGAAATTTGATGGATTTGTAAACATTCATGACTTGTTGTGTCATCCCATCCAAAAAAATGTACAAAAACATTTATGAGATGCGCATTGTCATGTTTACAAGTCTCCGGCAACGTCATACCTGCTAAGGAAGGAATTTCCCGAAACATCAGCTAGTTATAAAATTACGGAACACTTGCGTTTTACCCTTACTACTAAATGGGATTCACAGGTGTGACGGATTGTTGCGAGGCCATCAGGTTGGCTGCTGGAAGAAAAACAACGCTACAATATTGATGGGAATGAACTTAATTAAAGGAGGAGCTTATGAGACAGACAGAGAAAAACTTGATGGAAGCTTTTGCAGGTGAATCCCAGGCCAACAGAAAATACCTTGCGTTCGCTAAACAGGCTGACAAGGAGGGCTATCCCCGTGTGGCCAGACTTTTCAGGGCAGCGGCTGAGGCAGAAACTGTTCATGCCCATGCCCATCTGAAAACTGCGGGAGGCATAAAGAGCACTATTGAAAATCTGAAAGAAGCAGTGGCCGGAGAAATTCACGAGTTCAAATCCATGTATCCTGAAATGATAAAAACCGCTGAAGCTGAAGGCAATAAGGATGCTGTTAGGTCATTCACCTATGCCAATGAAGTTGAAAAGATTCATGCCGGTCTTTACCAGAAGGCCTATGATGATATTGGCAATCAGGATATGGTGGATTATTATGTCTGTTCAGTATGCGGATATACCTGTGAAAACGCACCCCCTGACCCCTGCCCTGTGTGCAAGTCAAAAGCAAAGGCGTTTTCCAGGGTTGACTAGGCATGATTGTGCAGAGACGAACTAAAGTTTAGATGCAATATAGTGCGTCTGAACGTGTATATATGATTCAACCTCCATCCAGCAATATATTGATTGAATATTACCGGTATCTTTGTTATTCAGAAAAAATTAGAATCGCCCTGAGTTTCTTTACTAACCATCAAGTTGAAAAGGAGGAATCGATGCGAAAAGGTTTGCTGTTTATTGTGTTTTGCATAGTCATGGGGTTGGCAATTTCACCTGCAGTAGCTTCCAAGCACGAAGTCATCAAGATCGGATTCAACATCCCGCTCACTGGCGATATTCCAAAGGTAGGCGAAGGTTCCAAATTTGCTGCTGAAATGCTCAAAGAAAAGATCAATGCAGAAGGAGGAGTGAAAGTTGGAGCTAAAACATATAAGCTTGAATTCATTTATGAAGACAATGAATCCAAGGCAGAGTCTGCAACAGCCGCTGCTATCAAGCTTATTACCCAGAACAATGTTCTTGCCATCATTGGTCCTCAGTCGAGCAAACAGGCCATACCCGCAGGCGAGATAAACAACTCTTACAAGACTCCGATGATTTCACCCTGGTCAACCAATCCAAAAACCACCAAAGACCGGCCTTATGTCTTCAGGGGCTGTTTCTTAGATCCTTTTCAGGGACCTGTTGCCGCAAATTTTGTAACAAAACAATTCAAGGCTAAAAAAGCCGCTGTTCTATATGACATCGCAAGCGACTATCCAAAGGGGCTTGCCGAATATTTTAAGGAAGCCTTCGAAAAAATTCACGGGAAAGGCTCTGTAGTGGCATTTGAAACCTTTACTACAAAAGATCGCGACTTCAGTGCACAGCTTACAAAAATTGTCAAATCTGAAGCTGATGTCCTTTTTACTCCCCAGTATTATGATGAAGTTCCATTGATTGTAAAACAGGCTCATGAACTTGGATGGAAAAAGCCCATCATGGGAAGCGATAGCTGGGGATCAGCGGAGCTGATGACTCTTTGCGGCAACAACTGCAAGGGTCTTTATTTCAGCACCCATTACGCTGCTGCCGGGGCAAAAGGTGCAACCAAGGAATTCATTGATGCTTACAACAAAAAATACGGCTATATTCCGGATGATGTTGCAGCACTTACCTGGGATTCCATCCGTATCTTGCTTAAAGCGATTCAGAACACAGGTGGTTTGACAGGTAAAATCGCAAAAGACAGGGATGCCGTAAAGGATCAACTGGCTAAAATAAAAGATTTTGAAGGCATTACAGGAAAGATGACGTTTAATTATGAAAAATTTGGGGGTGACCCCATCAAATGTGCAGTTGTAGTAAAGATTAACGACAAGGGCGATTTTGAATTTTTTGAATCAGTCTGCCCGTAATTTATAATAAAACTTTAAACCAGTTAGCAAAGGCGGAAAAATTGTTCAATTCCGCCTTTGCGCATTTTTTACTTTAGGAGAAATATCTTTCGTGGATATATACTCATTTTTTCAGAATCTTCTCAATGCATTGCAGTGGGGAAGCTTTTATGCCCTCATTGCTCTTGGCTACAGCCTTGTATATGGAGTGCTCAGGCTAATCAATTTTGCCCATGGCGATATTTTCATGGTTGGAGCTTATATAGGCTTTTTTGTGGCAACTTTTTTACTTGGCTCTTATGCTTTTGACCTGCCTTTTCAGCTTTCTTCCAGTGCCATTTTTGTTATCACCCTAATAATAACAATGATTTTAACATCAGGGGTAGGAGTGACACTGGAGCGTGTAGCCTACAGACCTTTGCGAAGAAAAGGAGCAGATCGTCTATATATAGTCATAACCGCGTTGATGGCCGGTCTTATACTTGAAAACGGAAACCTTGCTCTTCTTGGAGCAAGCCGCAAGGCTTTTCCAGAGCTTATTGAAAAGACCGTATATACTTTTGGCGGGATTGTTTTTACAAACGTAAGAATTCTTGTTATCGTATCCGCCTTTGCTATGTTTCTTCTTCTGGAGACAATTGTCCGAAAAACAAAAATAGGCATGGCAATGAGGGCAATTTCCTTCGACAAGATGCCTGTTCCTCTCATGGGGATACCTATAGACACTGTAATAGTATTTACTTTTATTCTTGGCTCTTCAATGGCAGCTCTTGCAGGAGTTCTCTTTGCAACTGCTTATCCTGTGCTTGAACCCTATATGGGGGCGATGATAGGCTGGAAAGCCTTTATTGCGGCAGTGGTAGGTGGTATTGGTGAAATAAGGGGGGCTTTCATAGGCGGATTTCTGCTGGGATTCATTGAAATCTTTGTCGCAACAATCTTTCCTTCTACATTTCGCGATCTTATTTCCTTTGCAATATTGCTTGTTTTTTTAAGCTTCAAGCCAACAGGAATATTCGGGGTTGCAAGGGCACAGAAAATTTAGCATCCAGGACATTATCATGAGGCATAATTTAGGGCTTTTTTTATATCTTGGTCTTTGTCTGTTGGTTATTACGGTTGTTCAGCAGGAATGGATCAATGCATATGTCCAGATTATTCTGATGTTTATAGGTATCAACATAATGCTGAGCTCTTCATTGAACCTGATAAACGGGTATATGGGAGAATTCTCGTGCGGTCATGCTGGATTTATGGCAGTTGGTGCTTATGTAACTTCAATTCTTAACATGGGGCTGTTTACATCAAACAGTATTTTCGGAGAGTCCTTTTTCGTCGGATCTGAATACTCGATTGTTCTTTTTCCCTTCACTCTTCTCATAGGCGGACTTTTTGCGGCTATAGTAGGACTTCTAGTCGCAGTCCCTAGTTTTCGAACACGTGGGGATTATCTTGCCATAATAACGCTTGCGGTCAATTATATTGTAAAGAGCTCTATTGAAAACGTGCAGGCTATCGGAGGGGCAAGAGGATTCATGGGGATGCGTCAGGTAGTAAATGCCATGAACGAAGTAGTAGATCTGCCCTGGCTGATGATCTGGATTCTCGTTTTTACAGGAGTATGCATTGTAACCCTAAAGCGGTTTGTAGAATCTACTTTTGGAAAAGGTGTAATTGCCATAAGGGATGATGAAATAGCAGCAGAAATAATGAGTGTTAATACAAAGCGTGTAAAACTCATTGCCTTCATGCTTTCTTCAGGGATCGCTGGGATGGCAGGCGGACTTTTTGCTCATGTTCTTGGCTATATAAATCCTGGAACATTCACTATTATGAAATCCACAGAAATAATGGTCATGGTATATCTAGGCGGCATGGGTTCTTTAAGCGGATCGGTATTAAGTGCCATACTTTTTACAGTCCTGATGGAATTCCTGCGGCCCCTTCAGGTTTTCAAATGGGTGCTGATTCCTCTGGTTCTCATAATCCTCATGCTTTTCCGGCCTGAAGGGATCATGGGAAATCGTGAACTTACAGATGTTTTTCCGGGGCTAAGAAGATTCTTCCCGCCAAAAGGGAATTAAAATTTATGCCGCTATTAGAAATCAGACAAATAAACCATTTTTTCGGAGGTCTTCAGGCTGTTCACGGCTTCGATCTGCAGATAGAATCAGGTGAACTGATAGGACTGATAGGGCCAAACGGAGCAGGAAAGACAACTATCTTCAACCTGGTATCGGGTTTTTACAAGCCTACGAGGGGTGAAATCCTTTTTCAGGGAAAAAGCATTTTAGGACTGCAACCTCATCAGGTAACATCCATGGGGCTGGCCAGAACCTTTCAGAACATAAGGATGTGGAATTCCATGACAGTGCTCGAAAACCTTTGTATTTCCCAGCATTACAAACTTGGATACGGTCTTATTGATGTCATTCTGAGAACGAAAAACTATCGTCAAAAGGAAAAAGAAACCATTCAGACTGCAATGGATATCCTGGAGATTCTGGGTCTTTCTGATTATAGGGATGAATATCCTAAGAACCTTCCCTACGGGCTGCAGCGAAGGGTTGAAATAGGAAGGGCGCTTGCCGTAAAACCAATGCTTCTTCTTCTCGATGAGCCTGCTGCAGGCATGAATTTTTCAGACATAGATAAGCTCATAGAGCTTATAGGATGGATCAGGGAGCGCTTTAAACTTACGATATGGCTTATAGAACATCAGATGAAGGTTGTTATGTCTCTTTGCGAAAGACTTTATGTACTCGATTTCGGTAAGATGATTGCAGAAGGAACTGCTTCAGAGATACGAAATGACGAGCGTGTCATCAAGGCGTATTTAGGTGCTGAGGAGCCATCCGTCCATGCTGAAAGTTGAAAATCTGCACGTAATGTACGGAAACATTGAAGCATTGCACGGCATTTCCCTTAATGTGGATTCAGGCGAGATGGTTGCTCTTCTTGGAGCAAACGGTGCAGGCAAATCCACCACTCTCATGAGCATCATGAGACTTCCTCCTCCTGAAGCTCCAAGGGTGACTCAGGGGAAGATTACATACAAGGGAGTGGACATGCTTAATGTTCCTCCTCATCTTGTGGTTGCAAAACACAAGATAGGTCTGGTTCCAGAAGGAAGGAGGGTTTTTGGAAACCTTACAGTTTATGAAAATCTGAAACTTGCAACCTATGCCAGAGAAGATCATGATCAGGTTGCAAAGGATTATGAGAGGGTTTTTTCCTTGTTTCCGAGACTTCGCGACAGAAAAAATCAGCTTGTGGAAACCTTGAGCGGTGGTGAACAGCAAATGCTTGCAACAGGAAGGGCATTCATGTGCGGAGCAAACTGCATTCTTCTGGATGAGCCTTCAATGGGTCTTGCCCCACTGTTGATGCAGGAGCTGTTCAGAGTCCTTCAGGAAATAAACAGAAGCGGAACCACTATTTTTGTGGTAGAGCAAAACGCCCACATTGCCCTCAAATATGCCCACAGGGCATATTTAATGGAAGCAGGCCATATAATAATGGAAGGCTCTGCAAAAGAGCTTGCGAATAATCCTGAAATCCGCAGGGCATACCTTGGATAAACTGGCTAAAGAAGTCTTTCGGCATGGACTCTTGGAAGTCCTGCTGCAATTATTTTGTTGTAAACCAGAGATACGTCATAGGGAACATAACGAACGTCAAGGGTACATGCATTCGTATCTAAAATGACATATTTGGCCGTATTATTCCCATCACGGGGCTGCCCCACGCTGCCGATATTTATGATATACTTTGCTTCAGGATCAAGATGTACAATCCCATGATGAAGCGGTTTATAAATAACACTTTGCTTCATGAAAGTGATTAGCCTCAGATCGTGGGTGTGTCCTACAAAAGAAATCCATTCTCCTGATTCCTGAAAAATTCTCTTCAACTTATTTTCTGAAATCTGAAATAAGTACAGAAGATAAGAGTCAGGCGGACATCCGTGAACAAAACGAAACTTGTCTATTACAAGAGAGCTTTGAAGCTGGCTGAGGTAGGAAATTGATTTATTGCTGAGCATTGTTATGCTTTTGTTAATGGATTCCAGTGCTGCCGGATTGAACCACCTCTGCAACAAAGGCTCTGTTAAAGCCATTTCGTGGTTGCCCTTAACACAGGAGATGGAGTGCTCCCTAATTAATTTTATGCTTTCTTCAGGCTGGGGCCCATAACCGATCATATCCCCAAGACATACAGCACGATCTGCCTTCAGATCTTCCATATCCTTAAGGACATTTTTGAAAGCATCGAGATTTCCGTGGATGTCTGAAAGAATGGCTAATCTCATTCCTGTTAAAGGTTACTCCAGTACCAGTTGATGAGGTCATTTCCAAAAAAAACATGTGTAATTGCACCTATGGACAAAAAAGGACCAAACGGGATCTTAAGCTTGAGAGATGATCTTGTATAAAGCATCAAGGCCACTCCTGCCAGAGTTCCAATGACAGAGCCTATAAAAAGCGTTACCAGGATGCCTTTCCAGCCCGTAAATGCGCCGAGCATGGCCAGAAGCTTTATGTCACCGCCTCCAATTCCTTCTTTGCCGGAAAGTTTTTCATAACCCCATGCTATGGCAAAAAGGGTTCCTCCGCCTGCTAATATCCCTATTAAAGAATCTATTACAGTCATCTCAGGGAGAAAATAGCTCGCAACTATTCCTAAAGGGATGAATGGAAGGGAAATAACATCAGGAATAATGTAATGGTCAATGTCTATAAAGGTGATAACAATTAGCGTGGCAGTAAAAACATAGTAAATCAAGGCTTCAAGGCTCATTCCCCAGTTTAAAAAAGTCCCTACGGCGATCAATCCGCTTAGTAGCTCAACAAAAAGATAACGAAAGGAAAAAGATGCTCCGCAATATCTGCACCTGCCTTTGAGGATGATAAAACTGATCACAGGAATATTGTCATAAAACCGGATGGGCTCTTTGCAGGACTTGCACATCGAGCCAGGTGATATGATGGATTTTGATTCTGGAATTCTGTAGATACAAACATTTAAAAAGCTTCCTATACAAAGCCCGATAATGAAAATTATAGTTTCCAATGCCTACCTCTTTGTTTGTGTTAAGCTCTGTTTGTCTTCAGCATGTCTAAAGAATCAGGCTTTAGATTAAAAAAATTGATGGAATTTTCATACAGAAATCTTCTTAAAAAATCTGCAGAAAGATTCATTTCTTCTATAAGCTTTATTTCCCTGTCCCAGGCATAGGGCAGGTTTGGGAAATCCGTTCCAAATATCACCCTGTCAGGTCTTAAATCAGCAAGAATTGGTTTGTCTTTAACAGGAAGATAATCTGCAAGCGCCATGGAACTGTCGAGCCAGAGATTGTCATATTTTTCAATCATCTCTGCATATTCGCTAAATTCATCAGCACCAAGATGAGGAACGCAGATCTTTATGTCAGGATAATCTACAAGCACTTTTCTGACGAAACTTGAATGGCAGATGACATAGGGATCGCAGGCATAAGCAGGGCTTCTTGGTTCACGGCCTGCATGAATCACGAGGGGTTTATCGAAATCACTGCAAACCCGGTAGATTTCATCCATTGCCTCGGTGTTCATTTCAAAGCATTGTACATGAGCATGAAGCTTCACTCCTTTTAACCCTAGATTGAAACCTTCTATAAGTATTTTTTTTGCGTCAGGCTCCCCTGGATAGACTGTTGCCATTGCGTACAGTCTGTTATGACGAGAGCAAAGATCAGCCATATACGTGTTGAGAACTCTTGCTGCACCTGGTTTGTGGGCATAATGCAGGCCAATTATATAGGAAATTCCGCGATTGAACAGGTATTCAAGAATTTGTTCTGAATAGAGTTTGTATCTTACAGGCCAGCCATGAGCATCGAACCATTTCCAGACAGCATTAAAAAGCTCATCCGGAAAGAAATGAACATGGGAATCTATGACAGGCAACAGATTCAAAGGAAGACATTTGCCTTCAACATCTTTGATTGCAGGCAAGGGCGGGCTTAGCATGGGGTGAATCCCTGTCGGTCAGGAAAAATCAGCATAATCACAGTATCGTTTGACATGGGCAGATCCGCAATGATTAAAAGAGGTGATTGTGAGTCTGATTAGTATCTTAATAGACAGATTGAATCAATTCATTTTTTTGTCCTTTTCTGCGAGAATCAGGCCAAAGAAATGATTCTATACCCATATCGAAAGATCATGCAGGCATATTTTGTATAGGAAGTGATGAATGATGTGCAGAAAAAAACTGGGCAACGAGATTGTCAAAAAATGCTGCGGGACTGGATATAACCCATTCGAACAAAAACGGTAAGAAAGTCGATTATTATATTTGCGGGATGCATTCAAACCATTTGACAATTTGGACAGCTTTTAATAGAAGAAGAAAATACATGGTCCTATCGTCTAGCGGTCAGGACGCTGGCCTCTCACGCCGGAAACACGGGTTCGATCCCCGTTGGGACCACCACTTATATCAGTAAGTTATCGTAATTGTAACTGCCGCCTGTGGAGATGACGGCTCCGCAGACGGCTTTTCATTATTCAAGGCCACCGGCGATCTCTCTCTGTCCTGCCGGAAATGGAATAATTTCCGCTGAGGTATGATGCTTATAGTGGACACCAAAGGTAAGGTACAATGTCGCCCCCCGTGCGGGGCCGTGGATTGAAACCTTGCCCATAGTTTAACCCTAAACTGGTATAACAAGCGTTCTTTGCTGGAAAGGTATTGTCTTGACAGGCACTTCATACAAATCCCTAAGGACTGGTTCATCCCAGGGGTTTTCATTTTTTTCGAGGTGCCGGATAGTCCCGTTTTTTATCAGGATAAAGTGATCAGCCTGCATGAAGGCAACATTGGGGTCATGAAGAACAGCCATTACTGTAAGCCCTGACACAATAAGTTCCCTTATCAGGGCAAGAAACCTTATCTGGTTGGAAAGGTCAAGATGTGATAGTGGTTCATCTAACAAAATGACTTTTGGCTCCTGCGCCAAAAGCCTTGCAATCATGACCAGTTGACGCTCGCCTCCTGAAAGCTCTGTATAAGGCCTGTGCCTTAGCCAGCCTATGCCAACTTTTTCTATTGCCTCATCTCTTTTTTCCGTATCTCTTCTGCCAGGAACTGCATAAATATAGGATGCCCTTCCTGTAAGAACGACTTCTTCTACTGTGAAAGGAAATGCAGGAACGTGAAACTGGGGTAGATATCCTATAAGCTTTGCCGCCTCTGAACTTTTAAGGGAATGCAGATCATTTTCAAGAATCCTTATCTCTCCGTTTTTATAAGGCAACAGCCCTGCAATGATTTTAAGCAGGGTTGATTTTCCACTTCCGTTTTTTCCGAGAAGAACACTAAATTTACCATCCGGTACCTGAAGGGTTATATCATGAAGAATCCTTGCTTTACCGTAGCCAAAATCTAGATTTTTTACAGAAATCCCCATAAATCAAGCTCCCTCTATTGTCAGCCATATCTTATACCAAATCATCATGTTTGTCTGGTCTTTAAAAGATAGACAAAAAAAGGACCGCCTATAAGGGTTGTGAATATCCCTATTGGTATCTCAAAGAAGGTGACGGTTCTGGAGAAATTATCAACAAGAAGCAGCAAAGACCCACCGAATGCTATAGAAATCGGTTGCGTTTTTCTGTTGTCAGGGCCTGCCATCATGCGCACCATGTGCGGAAATGCAAGGCCTACCATGCCTATGACACCTGCAACTGCAACAGATGAAGAGGCAATAAGAGCTGCCGGCAAGAGTATGAGTATCTTCTCCCTTTCGGGATTAAGGCCTACCGCTCTTGTCTCTTCATCTCCAAGTGCAATTACATTCATTCTCCATCTCATGACTAATAGAAATATCAGTCCCGATATGATTGGAATATGGGAAGACTTCACCTTTGACCAACTGGCATTATGCAGGTTTCCCATTGTCCAGTGAACTATTGCCTGCAACTTGAAAGGATCTGTCAAAAATTGTAGGATAGTTAAAAGAGCTGTAAAAATACCGGAAACAATAATCCCTGCAAGTATCAGGGATACAGTCGATACCCCTCTTCTTGTCATTGCAAGAAAATAACTGAGCCCTACCGCCGACAATCCGAACAAGAACGCTGTTATCTGCAGGGACAGAAACGGATACACAAGGGCAAGAGCTGCCCCGAACGCAGCTCCTGATGAAAGGCCAAGTATATCAGGTGAAACAAGAGGGTTTCTGAACAAAGCCTGAAAAGAGTTTCCTGAAACTGTAAGGGCTGCTCCTATCAGAAAAACAAGGATAACCCTGGGAAGCCTCACATTAAATACAACGGCTTCAACCATTTCATATTTTTCATGATCAAGTTCTTGAGAATGGATCAGCAGGTTTTTCATCCATGCAAGTATGTCGTATGTGCCGACAACTTCTGAAGGACCGATGAAAAGGGAGATGATCATCAAGGGTATTGGCACTATATAAAAAAAAACCCTGACAGGGAATTGCTTCAAGGTATGATGTTCCCGAAGTTTTTGCCGTAGAGAAAAGTAAGCATTGTTCTTTTTTCCTTTTCAAGGTCTATATCCCTGAAAAGTTCAGGATGTAACCATTTTGCCACCATCTTGACCGCATATGTATATTTCAATGTCCACAGATCACATAAAAATATGTCTTGAAATTCATGTACCCTTTTATTTTTAACCGCTTTTATCCGTTTCCACTGCTCGTCATTTAAGATGTCTGAAGGATCTTTTCTTTCGTTGTACCACATTACTATGATCTCAGGATTCCATGCCATTACTGTTTCAAGATTTACGGTTGTGTGTTCTTTCTGAATTGAAGAACACACGTTTCTGCCTCCTGCAATATTGATCAAATCATCTACAGTGCTTCCACCACAGGATGTTTCAAGATTTCCCTGAGCCCACATGTAATAGACACCAGGTCTTCGGGACACAGGAACCGCATCCAACCTCCTGCTAAGACTCATGATCTCATTCATGGTAAATTTCACTATAGTTTCCGCCCGCTTCAACTTCCCTGTAAGCTTGCCCAGTTCAAGGATTTCCCTGTATACATCCTCTTTGCTCTCGATGAATATTCCAAACACCTTAATACCGCGCTCTTCAAGTGCTGCAATTGATTCCGTCTGCTTTGACCACAGGATTACAACATCGGGCTTCAGGGCAATAACACTTTCAACGTTAACAAAATCCCAGTTCCCGGGAGCAGCAATGGCCTTGTCCTTTATCCTTTTATCCAGTGCTGCATAATAGGGATAAACACTTCCTTGATAGACATTTGAAGAAATTCCCACTATTTGTTTCTCTGCTTCAAGCATATAAATTGCACTCAAAGCACTTTCAATTAGGCAGATTATTCTTTCGGCAGGTCTTTCAAATGTCAGGGTTTTCCCTCTGAAATCGGTTATAGTGACCGCTTCATCTTTTTTTTCACCTGCATGGGCAAAAGCACAACAGCAGCATAAAGCGTTTACTGTGAGCAGAAACAGCACAATCAGTGATCTTCCCCTGCAGGTCATCTCTTTTTCCAATTTTACAAGCTGATGCTTCCTTGCGCCAAAACTTACCCTCCCCGTTCCCAGTCCTCTCACTGTCTTTGACCAGGGGGAGACACAATTGATGGAGTCGTAAAAAGACATAATTCGGACGACTTTGTAAAAAGTTCGCAGACAAGGCGCACAAATCCTTAAGGAATGAAGCGTACTTTTGGGTACGCTGCAATGACGAAGGATGCAGTGCAACACAGTATCCGGACTTTTTACGAAGTCGTCACAATTGTGTTGCCTATACTAAAACACTATCTCCAGACTTGCAAGGGCGTTGAACCCAGGATCTCTGAACTGCCAGGGCATTTCATATCTCCGGTTTGTAATATTATTCAGGTCGATGTTGAGATTTGCCTGATAGTCCACTTTTTTCAAGAGAATTTTTCTGAGATTCACATTGATTGTCTCGTAAGGACCAAATGTCTTTCTGTCTTTTTTAGAGGTGCTGTCATAGTATTCCCCGACAACATGAAGGTAGGGCGATACTGTTATATCAAGGGGAAGGGTTGTCATAAAACCAACATTGGCAATATAATCAGGAACAAACGTCACATTACTGCCATCCTGATCAGGATCGACAGGATTTTTTATGCCGGTGTCCGTATAAGTGTAATTTGCAAACCAGGACATGTTTTTATTCAGATAATGCCTGAGTTCGACTTCAATACCCTGTGATTTTGCCTTTCCAGCATTGATGGACTGGGTCTGTGAGGGGCTTTTGCTTACTGTGTTTTCCACTATTGCATCATCTATTTCGTTATGAAACCCGCGTACACTTATGATCATATTCCAGCCAGGTTTGATTTCTGTTCCAATGTCATATCCAATACCACTTTCAGATTTAATGCTGTAATTTGGCAACTGACCGTTCTTTCCTGCAACACCTCTATCCCCTGGAAGCAAGGTCCCGCCTACGGATTTTGCAGACGGAACAAGAAAGCTTGTCCCGCTGTTTGCAAAGAAAGCAAGTGAAGGCATTGCATTGTATCTGAGGCCTGCACTCCACAGAGCCTTGTCCCAGGATTTGTTCTTATCTGAAGGATTTGTTCCGCTTATAAGAGTATATTCATGTTTTGTATTGTTGAATCTTCCGCCAGCACGAAAAACCCATTTATCGATAACTATTTTTTCCTGGATATATACCCCTGCACTTGTTGCATCCACTTTGTTTCCTGTTGACTTTATGCCGTTTACTTCTGATGTTGTCTCGTAGTCTGCATGCTGGAAGTCTGCACCAAAAGTAAGAACACTGTTTTCCATGTGTTTGAAGTTCATGGCAATGTCAGCAGGGATAATGTTTTGTTTCACTCCGCCTTTTTCACGCAGGCTAAGTATCGGAAAATTATCCTCCTGCCAGTTCCTGTTATAGTAGCGGTATCCTGCCTTGAACTGCATGTTCCATGCATCGTTTAGCTGATTCTTGTATGTTGCATTGACAGTGTCATAAACATGATCATAGCCCCTGTTTGGCCTGCCTGCATCTCCTGTGTGCTGTGTATGGTGCGCAAAAAGGGATACCGACTGCCTGTCTTCCGGATCAATGAAATATGTTGTTTTGAAATAGAGTTTTGACTTCCTGTAATCAGGGTCATCCATAATGTTCAGCCATGAATTTTCTGTCCCGTAATTTGTATAGTTCGACTGTTCATGGCCTGTGCCCAGCAAATAGTTGAATTTACCCTTTCTTCCCTGGTGATAGGCTTTTGCGTTCAGTGTATTCCATGATCCGTATCCAAGAAGTATTCTTGTGATGGGGGTTTCAATTTTATCCTTAAGCACAAGGTTTGTAATCCCAGCAAGGGGGGTCTCGTTTCCGGCGAAGTCCATGTTTAGATAGTTCGGATACATGACAGATGCAGGCCCACGGTGCACTTCAGCTCTTTCCAGTATCCACGGATCAAGACTCATGGTATCAACAAATGAGTCTATAGGGAGACCATCCAAAAGATAAACATTATATTTCGGCCCAAGTCCGCCGTATGATCCCCAGTTCGCATCGTTTCTTGAAAGGACATTTACTGCGGTTCCGGGCTGGTAATTGAAAATCTCGGAAATGTTTCTGTTATTGGCGACAGTTCGTTCAATCTCATCCAGTGAAACAACATCGATTTTCTGGGTAATGTTTGCTTCTGATTGGGCCATCTTGCTTTCAGTGATGATTATTTCTTCTAAGGCATAAAAATCTTTCTCCTTCGGTTTTACACCATGTTCAGCAGATAAGACATCTACAAAACCAAACAGTGCCATAACAACAATTGCCATGGCTTTCAATATCGTTGGGCATCCTTTCATTACTTAAAACCTCCTTGTTTT
The DNA here is from genome assembly GCA_037439445.1 of Desulfobacteraceae bacterium. Classification (GTDB taxonomy): domain Bacteria; phylum Desulfobacterota; class Desulfobacteria; order Desulfobacterales; family Desulfatirhabdiaceae; genus JBBIWB01. The sequence goes on from JBBIWB010000003.1 coordinate 66,400, forward strand.
TGTTTCAGGTTATTCCGGATAAAGTCCCTGTAAACATTCACTCACAAAAAAAGCCACGAAAACGAGCACGGTTTTCCCCTCCGTACTTGCCTTCGTGGCTTTGTTATCATGATTTGTAAGTACTATCAGTCCATGCGGCTTCTGCCGCAAATTTTAACCGTCTGATATAATAGAGTACCGCAAATGTCAAGAATAATTCAAGCAACCCCTGACCGGAACTCTCCTGTTTCCAATCAGTTAAAGTTTTTTATTGATCCCAGTACACTTTTTTTATAATTTGACGTAAATACTCGATTTACCGGTTAGCTGCAAGATATCCTGGAGGTGACAAAATCAAGCTTGCCAGAAAGATTGTACTTTCACGCAGCAGTTACATGGTTTTTGTTTTGTGCCTGTTTTCAGGCATTGTATCGGCAGGCGATACAATAGTCGCCTTTCATGACGACAGAAACAAGACGTTGTGCAGCTTTAAGGTTGAGCTTGCAATTACGCTCAAGGAACAGGCACAGGGTTTAATGTACAGAAAATTCCTTGAGCAGGATAGGGGTATGCTGTTTGTCTATAGCGATGAAGAAATCCGCTCTTTCTGGATGAGCAATACCTACATACCTCTTGACATGATTTTCATAAATGATGAGCTCAGGGTGGCAAGCATATACAGTTTTGCACAGCCCTTTGATGAGACTGTTATTACATCTTGCACGCCTGCGAAATACGTGCTTGAAATAAATGCCGGAAAGGCTGAGCATTGCGGCATAAGCATTGGCTCAAAAGCAGTATTCAAAAACATTTTTCCATAGAACAACTTGTCTTGAAGACATGGATCATTAACCATAAAGAGGTCACAGTGTTCTAACGAGTAAAATAAAACATGACAGCTTCGTAAAAACCCGCCTGATGCCATAACCTTCACTGACATCCTTCGAACATTGCAGAGTACTGCAAGTACGCTTTATTATTGGCTTAAATTATTTCCTTTCTGCCGGTCAGCCCATTCCACAGCATCCCGGCAAAGCCCATCCCGGATTGATATTCTTTTCCGCCGAGAAATAATTTTTCCACCTTCAACGAGCGAAGATTTTCAGGCTTCATGGTCAGAGGATCCTGGTTCAGGATTACCATATCGGCAATTTTCCCCTTCTCCAAACTCCCGCGATCTTTTTCATCAAAGCTTGTCCATGCCACTTCAAATGTGAACATCTTCAAAGCCTCTGCTATGGAAAGGGATTGATACGGATCATATGGATGATTGCAAGCCCCGTAAATCCCCTCAATGGGATCAGGTGGTGTTACCGGCGCGTCAGACCCTCCGCTGACATGAATCCCTGCATCTATAAGAGTTTTCAGGGGCGAGCTTTTTTTTAGGCGAGGCCCGAGGATCTCCTCCAGGTATGATGCAGGCTCCAGCGGACTGATCAGAAATGATGGTTGAAGGGTGATCCCTATGCCAAGGTCCGCGATTTTTTTCATATCATCTTCAGGTATTATGCAGGCATGGATTATTGTATGCCTGTGGTCTTTCCTGGGGTGATCCATAAGGGCAGCTTCAATTGTCTTTACAGCCCTGGAAACCGCAGCATCCCCAATGGCATGCACTGCGATCTGCAAGTTATGGCGGTTGGCTTTCTTTGCAAATTCCATGACTTCATCTTCTTGCTGGAAGAGAATCCCCTTATTATTCGGATCATTGGTGTACGGCTCATGCAAAGCTGCATCACAGGCTCCAAAACAACCGTCAAGAGCTGTGGCGAAACATCCGCCAACCCTGGGCAGCTTGCGTTTTAATACCTTACCTACATCCATGGTCTGAAAAAACAGCCTTGTCTGAAATCTGTTTCTCTTTGCAAAGGCTCTTGCAATCGTGCTCACAAGTGTAATATCGAGATCTTTGGGGAATCCTATTCCTTCAGCAGCGTGGATCATGCTGATACCTTTTTCAGCCAGAAGATCATAGCTTTTGATTATACTGCTTACTAGATCAAGAGGCGGGACAAGTGATGATCCATAATCCATTCCTGAGAGATATGCCTTGTTAAACAAATGTCCCTTATCAGCATAAAAGCCTTCAAGGCTCTTGATACTGTCCGGGAATTTTTCAATCATTTTGCTGTTACAAACTGCCGAGTGGCCATCATAACAGACGAGAATCATGGGAATATCCGGGCACACATCATCGAGTTCATTGCGGCAGATCAGCCGCTTCTCCTTAACAGTGTGTCTGGATGTTCCGAATGCAACTACAATCCTGCGTTTCTTGTAGTCGGTCATTTTTTTCTGAATCACCTGCTGAATCCCAGGGATATCCTTGGCTTCACGGACATCAAAAAAAGAGCCTGCAATCAAAGCCCAGCTTGAGAAATGTACATGAGCGTCTCCAAAGGACGGGATCAGTACCCTGTCACCTAGTTCCACAACAGGATTGCAGGGATTTGAAAAGCCGTCCGACAGAAAGTCGCCCAGAAAAACAATCCGCCCCTGGTCTTCAACCAGATAGCTGTAAACTGAGTTTTCTTTATCCAAAGATATTATTTTACCGTGATATATCTGCATGGTTTTAATCCGCTTTAAAAATGTTGGGTATTGTGTGAAAGATTAAGAAAACTTAAACAAAATCTCATTTTAATTACAAGAAAAATTCCAAAATCACTCCATTTCGAATCAAAACGGCAGAAAAAAAGCGTAAGCTTGTCACATGGGTCGCAGTCAAGGAAAAATCTGCAGCAGGGATTTTAAGAAAACGGTTGATTCAATAAGGAATAAGGAGTAAAAAGACAGAAGGTTGGAGACAGGATAATTATCCTGTTTTTTAGGGCAGGATAATCATAACCTCAGGTTTATCTTTTTACGTAATCCAAACAAGCCTGATAACATCAGTGATTTTACTGGCGCGCCTGACAGGATTCGAACCTGTGACCTACGGATTAGAAGTCCGTTGCTCTATCCAGCTGAGCTACAGGCGCTGAAAGAAATCGTGATAAGGTGATTACCACAGGTTTTTATTTAAGTAAATAAGAAATTGTTCCGGCCATTTGACATTGCTGCATTTCCGACATCAAAAATGAAACATGATTCTTTAAAATCTGAAAAAGAAACGAATATATGAAGAAAGAAAAATTGACATGGGAACCTGCTTCTGAAGACAAGGCTCTTGTCCGTTATGACCCCTTGCAGAGTTATCTTGCAGAAATCAGTCACTATAAATTAATAACAAGAGAGCGTGAGATCGAACTTGGCAGAAAGATTCAGGAAGAAAACGATACTGAAGCCGCTTACGAGCTTGTTACTTCCAACTTGCGCCTTGTGGTTAAGATAGCCCTCGAATTTCAAAGGATATGGATGCAAAATCTTCTTGATCTTATTCAGGAGGGGAATATCGGTCTGATGCAGGCTGTAAGCAAATTTGACCCCTATAAGAATGTGAAGTTCTCTTATTATGCATCTTTCTGGATCAAGGCCTATATACTGAAATTTATCATGGACAACTGGAGGCTTGTAAAAATAGGAACGACTCAGGGTCAGCGCAAGCTTTTTTTTAAACTGAAAAAAGAAAAACAGAATTTAATAGACCAGGGCTTTGATCCCAAACCGAAACTGCTGTCCGAGAAACTTGGTGTCTCCGAAAAAGAAGTCATCGACATGGACCAAAGGCTCGATGGCTGGGACATTTCCCTTGATACACCGTTAAAAGAGGATTCAGATACAAACCGCATGGATTTTGTGAGCTCTGAAACCGAGTCAGCAGAAGATATAATGGCAAAGAAAGAAATAGAATCTCTTTTGCACAACAAGATAGATGATTTCAAAAAAACCATGTCTTCAAGAGAACTTGAAATATTTGAACTGCGTTTGTTTTCAGATTCTCCGGCTACACTTCAGGAATTAGGAGACAAATACAACATATCCAGGGAACGGGTCAGGCAGATTGAAAAAAATATCATCAAGAAGAGCAAAGATTATTTTCAGAATGAACTTCCTGATTTTGAGTCTTACTTGCAGGAATGATGGTTTGGGATGCGGTTATTTATTTCATTTTATCAAGGATAAGTCATGATTTTTTTTAAGACAATTCTCTTTATTTCCGGAACGGTTTTTTTCTTTCTTACAGGCTGTACAATGGGAATGAACCCTTCGGCGCAGGCAGCAGGGCAGCAATCCAACCAGAATCCTGTCCAGAGAAAACCTCAGGCTGATCGTGATAACTCTTATTATTATTACACAGAAGCCCAGTTGCAACGTATAAAGGGAAATCTTGACAAGTCTTCGATATTGCTTGAAAAAGCCATTCAAAAAGATCCAGAATCAGTCTATCTGCAAAGAGAGTTAGCATCTCTTTATCTTGAACAAAAAAACGAAGACAAGGCATTATCCGCTATAAAATCGATTCTGGGTAAATATCCAGATGATGTGGACTCCCTCATCATTTTAGGCAGAATATATCATGGCCGGAAAAATATTGATGAGGCCAGGAAAGCCTATGAAAGAATTCTTGCCATGGATCCGGCTCGTGAAAACATATTCCTGGCATTGGGAGAGATTTACTTTGAGGCCGGAGACCTGGCAAACGCTTCAAGGGTTTATTCTCTTCTTATTAATAGATTTCCAAGATCATATGCCGGCCATTTTTATCTTGGCAAGATTTATGTTCAGCAGGAAGATTTTGACCGAGCTGAAGCCAAGTTCAAACAAACCCTTGAAATAGAGCCCGGGCTGGAAGAGCCCATGTTTGAAATGATTAACTTATATCAAAGACAGAATAAGGCAGGGCTGATTGAAAACATCTATCTTGATATACTGAAGGTTTCTCCTGACGATATCCGTGCTCTGATGGGACTCGGCTTGTTTTACAGCAATCAGAACCAGAAAGACAAGGCTCAGGCGGTTTTCAACAGACTTGGGACAAAAAATTCGACAGATCAGGCTGTCATAAAGAATCTTCTTCAGAGCTATATAGAACCTGGGAACTTCAGGGATGCTGTAATTATTTTTGAAGGAATGATGACGGCAGTTAAACCAAGTCAGGAAATGAATTATCTGGCAGGTGTCGCCTACGAGGGAATAAAGGATAGGGACAAGGCCATTGCCCAGTTCAAACAGATTCCTCCTTCAGCGAAATTCTTTTCAAGAGCAGTGGCACAGGTTGTTTTTTTGTATCAGGAAGACGGGAAACTAACTGAGGCAATTGATTTCATTCAATATGCCATAAGGGAGGTTCCCGATAATCCGGATTTTCACCTTTTTCTTGCTACTTTCCTTGAAGAAAAAGGCGAAATGGAAAAAGCCCTTGAATCAGTGCACCGAGGCTTGAAAATAGACCCGTCCCACGACCAGCTTCATTTCCGTCTGGGAGTGATTTATGACAAGATGGGACGTAAGGATGATTCGATCAAAGCCATGAGGGAAGTATTAAGAATAGACCCTGAAAATCCACATGCTCTCAATTACATAGGCTATACATATGCCGAGCTGGGGCAGAATCTGGATGAGGCTGAGCAACTTATCAAGAAGGCTTTGACCTACAAGCCTGACGACGGACATATCACAGACAGCCTGGGCTGGGTTTACTATAAGAAGGGACTTTACGACAAGGCCTTGGAATATCTTGAAAAAGCTTCAAAATTAGTCCCTGATGATCCTACTATCCTCGAGCATCTTGGAGATACATACCTGAAGCTTGGGCTTCACAATGAGGCACTCGAACATTACCGTAACGCCCTTCTGAAAAAGGAGAAAGAAAAGACAGAGATACAGAAAAAGATTCAGGAAATCGAGAAAAAAGGGTTTTAGGCATATGAGACTTATTGTTCTTGCAGTTATGGCCCTTGTTTTTCTTTCTTCAGGATGCAGCGCAATAAAAAACAGGGTTCACGCTATTCCTTCTGATGCGGTAAAACTCTCAGAGGCTCCGGAAATAGCAGAAATACTCCTTGATATCAGCAGGATAAATTCAGGTCTCTTCACTTTCAAGGGAACCGGAAAGATCAGACTATGGACAAAAGAAGGCTCCCGGACTCTTCGCTATGCCTGGATAGTGGCTCATCCTGACAAGATAAGGATTGTGCTTCAGGGAGTCACAGGAGTTCCTGTAGCCAGCATGGCAGCAGACGGCTCATGGCTTTATCTCTTTTCCTACACACAGGATGACAGCTTCTACAAGACAGAGGTGAAGGATCCCAGCCTTGAGAGGCTGGTATCAATCCCTGTTACCACGGGTGACATAATAAAATTGGTATCTGGCAACATTCCGGTTCGCAACTTTGCCCTCTGTACAATGTATCCAGACACTAACAGAGAAGGGCATATCCTCGGCTTGCTGACAGAAAAAGGCTTTGACATGGAGAAAATCTATCTGGACAGGACAAAGAAAAGGGTAAGACGAATAGAGATTTTTTCAGACAAAGGTCGCATGGCTTACAGTGTTGATTTCGAAGGAGAAACTGAAATTGAAGAATTCATCATACCTGCCAGACTGGTTTTCAGGGGTGACGAAGAATCAGGTTTCCAGATCGATATCGAAAAATTCTGGCCCAATACACCGGTATCTTCAGACATGTTCGTAATAACGCCAAGTGGATAATTCTGCAAACATCATGACCGGGATGGCAGTTGCACTTGAAGCTCGCCTTAAGCATTGCAGAAATGTCCTGACCCTGGGAGTAAAACCGAATTTCTCTGACTACAGCCCATCTGAAGCCGCTCTTATTCTTGGCAGCAGAAAAATATATTATCCTACTTCGTTTTATGCTGATCTTTTCGACTCTGCCGGTATAATAACATTTCCAAGTTATCATACATATAAATGTGTACAGGACAAGATCAAACAGACTGCTCTGTTCAGTATCCTTGGCATTTCCCATCCAAGGACTAGGGTTTTTTATGGAAAGCGACAGATCGCCCTTATAGGTCGATATTTCAAGTTTCCATACATTGCAAAGATTCCAAGAGGCTCTGCAATGGGAAGGGGGGTTTTCCTGATAAGAAATGATGAAGACTTGAAGAATTATTCCTGCATGACTTCAACAGCCTATATTCAGGAATATTTACAAATAGATCGCGACATCAGAGTGGTAGTGATAGGAAACAAGGTAGTGCATGCTTACTGGCGCATAGCTCCTGAAGGTGACTTCCGTAGCAATATTGCAGTTGGTGGAACAGTGGCGCTCGATGATGTGCCTCAGGAAGCAAAGGAGCTTGCCCTTTATACTGCTCAAAAATGCCGATGGGATGATGTCGGCATAGACATTTGTTATTTCAACGGCAATTATTATGTTATAGAAGCAAACATGAAATACGGAAAGGAAGGTTTTAAAAAAGCAGGGTTAGATTATCCTCAGCTCATGGAGTCGATGATTGAAAATGGAGAAATCTGAATCAATTCCTCATATTCTTAAGGAAGCGTTAAACAGGAGAGAGATCCAGTATCTCTGCCCTGTTGCAGCTTTCAGCTTAAATGGAATACGAAGGCATGCAGAGTCGCATGAAGGAGACGACTACCGCCAGTCTTTTTCAATAGATGCGGACAGAATCCTTCATTCACTTGCCTACACAAGATACATTGACAAGACACAGGTTTTTTATCTCGTTGAAAACGATCATATCACTCACAGGGTTCTTCATGTTCAGCTTGCTTCCAAGATCGCAAGAACCATCGGCCGTTTTTTAGGATTGAATGAAGATCTCATAGAAGCCATTTCGCTTGGTCATGATATTGGACATACCCCTTTCGGCCATGACGGTGAGAAGTTTTTGTCCGAAGTCTGCCAGAAAAATGGGATTGGTTTCTTTCTCCACAATGTTCAAAGTGTGCATTTTCTTGACAGGGTTGAACGTAAAGGAAAGGGATGGAACCTTTGTCTTCAGACACTCGATGGAATTCTCTGTCATGATGGCGAGATTCATGATCAAAAATTAGTGCCCTGTTTTAACAAGACATTTGAATCATTTGGAAATGAAATTTCTTCGAAGCAAACTGATCCTGAAATAAAAATAGTTCCAATGACCCTTGAAGGATGCGTTGTTCGCTTCTCTGATACAATAAGCTATATTGGCAGAGACATAGAAGATGCTATCAGACTGAACATGATAAAGAGGTCTGACATTCCCAGGAAGGCTGCAGCAATTCTGGGCACAACCAACGGAACGATTGTTTATAACCTTGTCAGTGATGTAATCAAGAACAGCTTTCACAATCCTTTCATATCATTCAGTCCTGAGGTCTCTGATGCACTCAAGGTTTTAAAAGCTTTCAATCTTGAAAAAATTTATTTGAATCCCGCAATAAAGAAACACACTTCTTCCATTTCCAGCCTGTTTCATATGTTGTTTGAAAGGTATATTTCAGATATTGAAAAAGATAACAGGGAATCTGTAATTTTCACAGGTTTTCTGAAAGACATGTCTGAAGACTATATCACCGGACAAAGCCCTGCTGAGATAGCAAGGGATTTCATTGCTGGAATGACAGACAGGTATTTTCTTTCTCAATGCCCTGAAAAACTGAGACCATCAGTAATGCCTTTCTGATATGCTGCCACAGAAGAAATTTTATAGAAACCTTATTAACAAAGAAAGGCTCGTTTCTTTTCAGGTCAAGGTGAAAGAAACCGATCTGATGGTAAGCGCATCAAGAAACCTGGAAGCCGAAACCAGGGAGCTTGTCCTGAAACAGCGCTGTTACCTTGAAAATTACATAGAACAAAATCCTCAGTTTCTTAAGACTCTCAAGCCATGGCTGGTTTTGGGACCTAAACCCAAAATTATCCATGAAATGACTGTAGCCGGAGAAAAAGCTGGAGTCGGACCCATGGCTGCTGTTGCAGGAGCCATTGCAGAGTTTGTCGGAAAAGATCTCCTTTCTTACAGCGATGAAGTTATTATTGAAAATGGAGGAGACACTTTCTTTAAAACCAGAGTGCCGGTAACTGTTGGAATATATGCAGGCAATTCTCCGTTAAGCCTCAGAATAGGACTTGTTGTTGACTCAACCTCGAATCCGGTTTCTCTTTGCACTTCGGCAGGAACAGTGGGGCATTCACTAAGCTTTGGAAAAGCAGACGCGGTATGTGTCATGTCTGACTCGGGAGCTCTTGCAGATGCAGTGGCAACAGCAGCAGGAAACATCGTTCTTTCAGGAAGAGACATAAAAAAAGCAATACAGTTCGGGAAAAACATCCCTGGAGTAACAGGACTTGCGATCATCATAGGAAAAGAAATGGGATTCTGGGGAAATCTTGAAGTAATCCCCCTAAAGGGAAAAAACTGTTGAATTTTGAGAATTAACGGCGTAAAATACCAAGTAATACTGATGGTTCGCAAGTACAAATTAAAACCATCAATTAATGGCAGGCATTTCAAGAAACCAATGAGGCTAAAATCCGATTTTTGTGGCGGTTAAGGAAAGGGTTTTTAAAAAACTGTAACATATGTCATGACTTTATAATCTGCGGGGAGGAGGTTTTGAATTTAGTCTGGGCCCCATGGCGCATAGAATATATAAAGGGTGAAAAAGAAAAAGGCTGCGTTTTTTGCAAGGCCATTTCGACCAACGAAGACCTCACCCTTTACAAAGGCAATACCACTATGGTGGTTATGAATAAATACCCTTATATCAACGGTCACCTGCTGGTTGCTCCCATAACGCATCTGTCTGGCCTGGATGAACTCAAGCCTGAAGAGATGAGAGATATTCTGGCAACTGTTAATGCTGCCATAAAAATAGAAAAAGAAATAATGAAACCTGACGGCTTCAATGTAGGTTTGAATTTAGGCAAGGTTGCCGGAGCCGGAATCGAGGAACATCTTCATTTTCATATAATTCCAAGATGGCTTGGAGATACTAACGCATTTAACATTTTTGCTGAAGTAAGGGTCATACCCGAGCATCTGAAGGCGACTTATGATTCATTAAAACCGCTTTTTTCAAAGCTTGGCCAAACCATCTAAGAGCTTTATCCTCCATTTTCTTGAACTGATTTATCATAATCGTGATTTTCCCCTTTTATTAAAATGGAGTATTGGCTAAATAAAACCTTCAATGAAAGGATTGATCCATGAAAAAAATTAAGTTAGCATTCCTGATCGTGGCTGTTGCATTTGCAGGCTTGTTTTTTTATCAGAACAAACCTTTTTTCTTAGCCCCTGCCGACTTGACACTGGACATCTGGATCGTTCCGCCTTTTTTTAGCAACGGTTTAAACAATGCCCTTCTGATTGTAGCATTTTTTCTTGCAGGGGCTCTTAGCACATATTTTTTGTCTCTTTCCTACAGGTTCAAGAGCAAAAAAACCATCAAAGAACTCAACAAAACCATAGATGAGCATATTGTAACGATAACGTCTCTGAAGAATCTGCTCAGCACGAAACAGGCATCGGCATCCCAGCAAGAAATTAATATAGACAGTGGTTCAGAAGAAAAAACCTGATTATCTTCCGATGCTCCAGTCACAGACAACTCCCATGATGAAACAGTATCTTGCTATAAAAAGCGAGCACCCCGATGCAATACTCTTTTACAGAATGGGAGATTTTTATGAAATGTTTTTTGAGGATGCAGAGATAGCCTCTCCAGTACTGGGAATAACCTTAACATCAAGGAATAAAAGAGATGAATTCCCTGTTCCAATGTGTGGTGTTCCTCACAGGGCTGCCAATGGATATATCGCTAGGCTCATAGATCAGGGCTTTAAAGTTGCGATATGCGATCAAACAGAAGACGCATCTCTTGCCAAAAACCTTGTCAGACGCGAAGTTGTTCAGGTGATAACCCCCGGAATGATAGTTGAAGATGAATTTCTGGATGAAAAAACCAATAATTTCATTATGGCTCTGAACAGCAACGGCAATAGTGTTGGGTTATCTTATCTGGACATATCCACAGGGACTTTCAAGCTTACTCAGTCGCAAAATATGGAAGAGCTTAGGGATGAAATAATCAGAATATCTCCAAGAGAAGTTCTCCTGCCCGATTCAGTAAAGGATGACAATGCCTGTTTCGGCTTTCAGGATTTGTTTTCAGGAAGAGCACTCACTTATGCCAATTCCGTAAATTTTGAATACTCCGCTGCCAGAGAAAGACTCCTTTCACAGTTCAAGACCTTTTCTTTGGAAGGCTTCGGATGTGAAGATTTGTTTGCCGGTATCGGGGCAGCGGGCGCATTGATTTCGTATTTTGAGGAAACCCAGAAACAGGCCATCAGTCACATAGACAGAATTGAGACCTATTTTCTAAGCCAATTCATGATGCTTGATGATGTCAGTGTCAGAAATCTGGAACTTGTTAAGACCATTCAGGGCGATACAAAAAAAGGAACTCTTTTAAGCATACTCGATCACAGCATTACTGCAATGGGAGGGAGGCTTTTTAAAAACTGGCTAAGGTATCCTCTTCTTAATAAAGAAAAAATAATGCAGCGTCTTGTTGCAGTAGAAGAAGCCAGTAAAATGATCCACAAGGCGCATTCAATACGCGACTGCATGAAAAAAATTGGCGATATCGAGCGTATTGGCAGCAAAATAGTAATGAATCGCTGCAATGCCAGGGATCTGTTGGCACTTTGTACTTCTCTTGAAGCCCTTCCTGATATCAGGAAAGAACTTGTTTCATTCAAGACTGACCTTTTTCAGTGGGATATGCATGGGCCTGTTCTTGATGGACTGGAACAACTCTGTCTTCTCATAAAAAGCGCCATCAGGGAAGATTCCCCGCCCGCGGTACATGAAGGAGGGATCATCAAGCCTGGATTTGACTCCGGCCTTGATGAGCTTATAAGAATAAGCAAGGATGGAAAGAGCTGGCTTGCAAGGCTTGAAACAGAAGAGCGCCAGGCAACAGGGATGCAATCTCTCAAGGTTCGCTACAACAAGGTTTTTGGCTATTTTATTGAGGTATCGAAGAACCAGTCAAAACAGGCGCCATCTCATTATGTCCGGAAACAGACTCTTGTCAATGCGGAAAGATACATTACAGAAGACCTGAAAGAGTTCGAAGCAAGAATTCTCAATGCAGAACAAGAACGCAATGACCTCGAGTACAGGATTTTTCTTAACATAGTAAAAGAGGCCGGCGATAATTACAAGGCTATCCAGCAGGCTGCTGATTTTATTGCAACCCTTGATTGCCTTTTAAACCTTGCCCATGTTGCAATCCAGAATGATTATTCCTGTCCTGAAATTCGTACTGACGGCGTTCTTTCCATTGATGAAGGCAGGCATCCTGTGGTAGAACAGATGACAGCGGGTGAGAGGTTTGTTCCCAATTCAATAAACATGGACAGCGTCTCCAACCAGATCCTTATTATTACTGGACCTAACATGGCAGGAAAGTCAACGGTTCTCAGGCAGGTGGCCCTTCATGTTCTTATGGCTCAAATGGGCTCTTTTGTACCTGCCAGAAGAGCATCCATTTCGCTTACTGACAGGATTTTCACACGAGTCGGAGCCCTTGACAATCTTTCGAGCGGTCAAAGCACATTTATGGTGGAAATGCAGGAAACAGCCAATATTTTGAATAATGCAACTTATGACAGCCTCATCATAATGGATGAAGTAGGCCGTGGGACAAGCACTTATGATGGGTTCAGTATTGCATGGGCTGTTTTATCCTACCTTCATGACCTGAAGGGGAAAGGGGTGAAAACCCTTTTTGCAACTCATTACCATGAGCTGACCGCAATGGAGAAGATAAGCCCCAGAGTAAAAAATTTAAATATCAGCGTCAAGGAATGGAAGGATAAGATCATTTTTCTTAGAAAACTTGTTGAAGGTGGGGCAAGCAGGAGTTATGGCATTCAGGTTGCGAGGTTGGCCGGAATTCCTGAGTCTGTAATAAACCATGCCAAAAAGGTTCTTGCAGACATTGAAGAAGGAAAACTCCCTCTGCAGGAGAATGGCAATCTCTCGATAAGGAAAAAATCTCTGAAACCAACCCCTGTGCAAAGAGGGCTTTTTTCTGATAATGAAAATTTTGTTGTCGATAAACTGAAAAACATTGAAATTAACAAAATGACACCAATGGATGCACTGAACTGTTTGAACGAGCTTCAAATTCAGGCTCTTAGCAATGTTAAATGAAATGATACCAAGGCGAATTCTATTTTGGGGTATTATTTTTTTCTGTGCTACTTTTTGGGGTACAGGTCTTATTCCTTCTGAAGCCTCTTCCCCGAAAGATCTCATGGCAAGGGCCGACCAGTGCTATAACAAACTTACGAACAGTCCGGAAAGACAGAAATTCCGGCACAACTGGATTCAGTGTATTGATCTATATGAGGCAGTCTACAAGAATGATCCTGAAGGAGCGTTTGCTCCTGCAGGCCTTTATATGACGGCTCTTTTGTATAACCAGATGTATAATATTTCTTTCAAATCCTCTGATAAAAAAGAAGCCATAGATTGCTATGAGAGGGTCATAAAACGCTATTCCAAAAGCAGTTATGTTCAAAAAGCGAAAAATGCCATAAAAGTCCTGTCTGAGCCAGAAGGAGGCGAGCCCCCCTCAAAGATTCAAACAGAAGTTTCTAAAAACACTAAGGCTCCCGCTGAATCCTATCAGCAGGCAAAATCAATCTCTGATAATACGCCCGCTCGTCCAGCCCCCCCAGGCTACAGCATAGTCACCGATCTTCGAGTATGGTCAAATCCTAATTATACAAGAATCGTAATTGATCTGGACAAGGAGACGACTTATGAATACCGGCTCCTGAAAAAAGATCCTGAGCTTGATAAGCCTCAAAGACTTTATATTGACTTTAATAAGAGCAAGCTTGGGAAAAACATTCAGAACTTCATCTCAATAAACGATGATTTGCTTCTGGATGCCCGTGCAGGTCAATATACTCTCGACTCTGTGAGAGTGGTTGCAGACATTAAATCTTTTAAATCCTACAATATTTTTTCGCTTAACAACCCTTTCCGCATTATTCTGGATGTCTGGGGAGATGAATCCGGAACAGCCAAGGCAGACAGGCCTTTGCCGCCTTCTCCTTCAGGGTCTCCAACAGAAAAAAATGTTGCTAAAAAACCGGAAAGGAGCAAAAAAATCGAAACAAGCGCTATTGCAAAACAGCTTGCACTTGGAGTCAACAGGATAGTCATTGACCCTGGACATGGGGGGAAAGATTTTGGTGCATCAGGGATCATAAAAGGAATTTATGAAAAAGACATAACTCTTATGATTGCAAAAAAACTGGCGAAAAGGATCAGGGAAACCCTCAAATGTGAAGTCATTCTGACCAGAACTACAGATATATATCTAACCCTAGAAGAAAGAACTGCAATTGCAAACACAAAAAATGCAGATCTTTTCATCTCCATTCATACGAATGCTGCCAGAAATAATGATGCCTACGGTGTTGAGACATTTTTCCTTAATCTTGCAACAGATGATGAATCAATAATGGTAGCAGCACGTGAAAATGCTACGTCAACCAAGAACATAAGTGATCTGCACAGTATTCTCAACGATCTCATGAAAAACGCCAAGATAAACGAATCCAGCCGTCTGGCAGAAAGTGTTCAGAATGAGCTTTACAGCAATTTAAAAATCAATTATAGCAACATCAAGAACAAGGGAGTAAAACAGGCACCTTTTTATGTTCTGCTTGGTGCCAGGATGCCTTCCATATTAATCGAGACATCTTTTATCACCAATGAGAGGGAGTGCCTTCGTCTTGCCTCCCCTGAATACCAGGATCACATCAGCTTAGCAATTGCAAGGGGAGTCGGGCAATATATTAAAGATACAAATCCGACTGCCTTTCAAGACAAACAAACTAAAAATATCTCCAAGACCAAGGATTTTGGCGGATAACAACATGAACTAGAATGGAGGGAGTTTTATGGATTTCAGGCACATATTGTTTAAAATTGAAGATGGGATTGCCACTTTGACATATAATCGTCCCAAGTCCCTTAATGCCCTGAACGGTGAGCTTCTGGATGAAATGTCTCAGGCTCTGGATGCAGTCTCTGCAGATGAAGGCATAAGGGTTCTTGTACTGACGGGCTCTGGTGAAAAATCATTTGTTGCAGGAGCAGACATTACTGAGCTGGCAAAATGCAATGCTCTTCAGGGAAAGACTTTTGCAGCCAAAGGCCAGAAAGCGATCAGTAAACTCCAGTGCCTGGGAATTCCTGTAATTGCTGCAGTCAACGGATTTGCTCTTGGAGGCGGAAGTGAAATAGCACTTGCCTGTGATTTCATTTATGCTTCAGAGAATGCCAAATTCGGACTCCCAGAAATCACTCTTGGACTCATACCCGGTTTTGGTGGTACGCAGCGCCTGTCCAGGCTCGTTGGCATAAACATGGCCAAGGAGATGATTTTTACAGGAAAAATGATTTCTGCAGCAGAAGCCAAAGAAATTGGAATGGTAAACAAGGTGGTTTCTCCTGAGAACTTGATGACAGAGGTCATGAATACAGCAAAAACAATTGCTGCAAAAGGAAAGGTTTCGCTCAGGGCTGCAAAACAGGTAATAAACGCAGGACTTGATGTTGATCTTAAAACCGGCTGCCATATGGAAGTGGATGCTTTCAGCCTGTGCATGGCAAGTGAAGATGCCAAGGAGGGAACATCCGCTTTTCTTGAAAAGAGAAAGGCAGTATTCAGGGGAAGTTTGACTGGAAACTGATATTTTTTAAACTTGAAAAAGACTGAAAAGATTTATTGTGTTTCAGTCTTTTTTTTATTCTATCTTTGTATAACATAACTGCTTAGGCAGTCAGACTGCAAGACTATTAGACTGCAAGAGAAGAATATCTTTGCGTAGCCGCCATCTTTTTTAGGAAAAAAAGGAGCTGTATTAATGATTTATGACATGGAGTTTGAAACACTGCCTCGTGAAGCACTTTCGGCAATTCAGTTCAGACGCCTTAAGACTACACTGGGAAGAGTATATGCAAGTGTTCCGTTTTACAGGAAACGTTTTGAAGAAGCCGGAATAACACCTTATGACATTCAGTCTCTTGATGATTTTCATAAACTTCCCTTCACAACAAAACAGGACCTAAGAGATAATTATCCTTTCGGGATGTTTGCAGTTCCCATGGACAATGTGGTGAGAATTCATGCCTCATCAGGGACAACAGGACAACCTACCGTAGTAGGTTATACGGCAAGGGACATAAACACCTGGGCAGAGCTTATGGCAAGGTCCCTTACGGCAGGAGGGGCAAGCCGTAAAGACATCATCCACAATGCCTATGGTTACGGGCTCTTCACCGGTGGACTCGGCGTACACTACGGGGCTGAAAAACTGGGTGCTTCAGTAATTCCTGTTTCAGGCGGCAACACAAAGCGCCAGATAATAATCATGAAAGATTTTGGACCGACCATTCTTACAGCCACCCCTTCCTACACCCTTCACCTTGCTGAAGTAGCAGAAGAAATGGGGATTTCATTTGAAAGACTGAAATTCAAATACGGTATATTCGGCGCAGAACCATGGTCTGAACAGATGAGGCAGGAAATCGAAAGAAAACTGCATATTACAGCAGTCGATATCTACGGATTAAGTGAAGTCATAGGCCCTGGAGTTGCTGTTGAATGTTATGAAGCTCAGAACGGGCTGCATATTTTTGAAGACCATTTCATTCCGGAAATCATAGATCCTGCAACAGGAAAGGTTTTGCCTTATGGGCATACAGGTGAGCTTGTCTTCACATCCATAACCAAGGAAGCCTTTCCGATCATCCGCTACAGAACAAGAGACATTACATCCTTGAATCCAGAGCCATGTGTCTGCGGACGAACTCTTGTCAGAATGAAAAAAGTCAGCGGACGAACTGATGACATGCTCATCATCAGAGGTGTAAATGTATTTCCATCCCAGATCGAAAGTGTACTCATGGAAACTGAAGGCATAGAACCCCATTATCAGCTTGTGGTTGACAGGGAGGATAATCTTGACACATTAACTGTCCTTGTAGAAATAAGCGATAATAACTTTTCTGACGAGGTAAAGGTTTTACAAAGTCTGGAAAGAAAAATTTCATACAGCATAAAAGAATATCTTGGAGTATCTGCAAGGGTTAAGCTCGTTGAACCAAAAGCCATAGCCCGAAGCCAGGGTAAAGCCGTAAGGGTTATAGACAACCGCCAGATTTGATTGGCTCAGGAAAAAAGGACAATAAATAATGAGCGTAATACAGATTTCTGTATTTTTGGAAAACAAGGCAGGAAGACTTTCAGAAGTTACAGGCGTTCTTGCAGATGCAGGAATAAACATCCGTGCTCTTTCAGTAGCAGACACTTCCGATTTCGGTGTTCTCAGGCTCATAGTAGACGACAATCAGAAGGCATTGTCGGCCCTCAAGAACAATGGTTTCTCAGTAGGAACAACAAAAGTTGTGGCTTTAGAGGTTGCAGATCGTCCAGGCGGACTTCATCATATTTTAGACCTGCTGTTCAGGGCAAAGATCAACGTTGAATATATGTATGCATTTGTAAATCAGAGTGGAAGCAATGCTGTCATGATTTTCCGCTTCGATCATGCCGAAGAGGCAGTAAAACTCCTGGAGGAAAATGGAATGAAGATCATCGACGAGTCTAAACTTATGCTTTAAACCAGTGTTGTGTCTTGATGCAAATCCGAACCAGCCACAACATGACAGGGACTTCTATCAACACGCCAACAACTGTTGCAAGCGCAGCGCCTGACGACAACCCGAAGAGCATTGTGGCTGTTGCAATCGCTACTTCAAAATGATTCGATGCTCCGATCATGGCAGCGGGTGCAGCATCCTGGTAGGACAATTTTAGCAGTTTGGCCAGCCAGTAACCTAAACAGAATATGAGCATGGTCTGCAGGAACAATGGAATGGCAATCCAGAGGATGGTCAGGGGATTAGAGACAATCACCTCTCCCTTGAAACTGAACAGTAATACCAGAGTGGTAAGCAAGGCTATAATAGTTACAGGTGTCAGTACATGAAGGAATCTTTCCTTGAACCACTTTTCCCCCTTGGCAGCAATTATCCATTTGCGGGACATGTACCCTGTAGTCAACGGTAAGGCAACGTAGATGACGATCGAAAGCAACAGTGCCTGCCAGGGAACTGGCAATCGCCCAACACCAAGAAGAAAACCTCCGAGAATCCCGTACAGAAAAAGCATGGTCAGGGAGTTGATGGCAACCATGACAAGTGTGAGAGCGTCATTTCCCCTGGCAAGATAGCCCCAGACCAGAACCATGGCAGTGCATGGGGCAATTCCAAGCAGGATGCACCCAGCAAGATAACTGCGCCAGAGCGGGACCTGTAGCATTTTAATTCCTTCCTGGAGTACAACCGTTCCTGCCCCGTGAGTAGCGCCAACTGCAAGATCGAGTCCGAACGGCATTTTCACCAAATCTGTTGCATCTGATCCGATAAAGCCCCTGAAAAGGACTCCAAGAAACAGAAAGGCTATGACATACATCGTGAACGGCTTGACAGCCCAGTTCAGAAACAAGGTCAGAGAGACCGGCTTGCCGCTTTTACCTGCCTTCACAACAGAGCCGAAATCAATCTTGACCATAATAGGATACATCATGAAAAACAGGCAGAAGGCAATGGGTATGGATACCACAGGAGCACCGTTTACAGAGATAGCCATGCTGTCTAAATATTTGGAAAAGCCAGGCGCAATTTTACCAAGCACTATGCCTCCAAAAATACAAAGTGCTATCCACAAGGTCAGATAACGCTCGAATACATTCGTTAATCTCCGGTCATTTAAAGTATCTGTATCGCTGCTCATAAAATTGCCTTTTGAAATTTTTTACAAAGGGCTCCATATGAGCCACCTATAGATTCCTGTCCAAGCGTTTTTTTGAATTCTTCAGAACATCCACTGAACAATCTACGGCCTGAAGCATACAGGGACAGGACAAATGGTGAATAATTTTTGCTCCTTCCCTCCGTTCAGTGACAATCCCGGCTTTCTTCAACTGTGTCAGATGACGCGAGATGCTTGACTGGTCAACATCAACCAGTCCGGTTAATTCGCTGACACACTTATCCCCGCGGCTTAGTGCATCGAGTAAAAGAATGCGGATAGGGTGTGCGACCGCCTTGAGAATATCAGCCCTTGCTTTTGCCTGTTCATAGTTCATATTTATGCTTATATGCAAATATGTGCATATAAGCAATTCTTTTTTTGCGAATTCGTAGAAAAACTGTTTTTTCTTGATGTTTGACGCATTGCGATATATCCTTTTCTACATGACAAATAACTACATTCTTGTCATAGCCGCTGTGGCACCGGAAATCACTGCTGTTCTTGACAGGCTTGAGGACATGTCGATCCAGCGCACAGGAGGCCGTTCAGTCTGGACTGGTAAGATCGGCAATAATGCAGTAAAGGTTGTTGTCACAAATCCCGGTATCGTAAACACTGTCCAGGCAATGACTGCATGCATTGAAGACAGGAAGCCTCAGTTTATGATTCAGACCGGATGTGCAGGAGGATTCAAAGAGCTTGGTCTCAGGGTTGGCGACATTGCTGTTGCAACCAAAGAAATAGATGCACAGCTTGGAATTGATACCGGAAAAGACGGTGCCATTCTTCAAAAAATCCCTTTCCCCGTTCTTACAACAGGAGGCATGGCTTTCAGGGAAGAATACGAACTTGATTCCAACATAGCCGAAACAGTATATGTTTGTTTGAAAAAATCTTTTTTTCAAAAAGAAATCGGGATATACAAAGGATCATTTATTACGGTATCAACGATTACAGGTTCAAAAAAGCGGGCAGACTCTCTCTTCAAGGCTTTTTCACCATGTATGGAATCCATGGAAGGTTCAGCCGGTGCTTTTTTATCCCATTACTACAGGATTCCTTTCACAGAAATCAGATGTGTAAGCAATTTAGTCGGAAAAAGAGACCTTTCAGGATGGAATCTTCCGCTTGCCTGCAAGAGGGCAGGAGAGGCTGCAGTTGCAATATTAAGCTCTATTTAAACGAATTTTTTCTTGTTATCGGAATATAGAGTGCCAAGGCTGAAAAATCCAAAGACTTTGCAGATATTACAGGCTATTATGAAAATCTGAAGAGCTTCATAGAAAAACGAGGAGAGCTTTGAACAGAGAATTAAGTCTTGCATATTCTACCTGCCCGAATGACACTTTCAGCTTTTTTGCTATCGCACACGATATTGTAAAATGCCCTGGAATATCCTTCAAGATTTTTCTTGAAGATGTTGAAACACTTAATAAAGAAGCTCACATCCGAAAATACGATATTACAAAACTCTCCTTTGCTGCCCTTGCTCACCTAAGATCATCCTACAGGCTGCTTAAAAGCGGGGCTGCACTTGGACGCGGATGCGGCCCGCTTATAGTGGCAAGACCTGGTTATTCCCTTGAGGCTTTGCCTGATGCAGTGATGGCGGTTCCTGGAATGGATACAACTGCCTTCATGCTTGCCAGTCTTTATCTTGGCATGAGTCCGATGGCAACTCCCATGAAATTTGACAGGATAATGCCGGAGATCTCCAAAGGGAATTTTGATTTCGGGGTAATCATACACGAAGGAAGATTTACATACAGAGATCATGGTCTGGTATGCATTCTTGATCTTGGCCAGTGGTGGGAGGAAACAACAGGCCATCTTGTACCTCTTGGCTGTATTGCAGCAAAAAAGTCTCTTCCTGAAGATGTGATTCTAAATGTTGAAGAGGCTATTTCAGAAAGCATTCGGTTTGCCTTTCAAAATCCGGATCAAACCGAGCATTATGTAAGAAAATATGCAATGGAAATGTCTCCTTCTGTCATAAAGCAGCATATTGGGCTCTATGTAAACGAATTTTCTCTTGATATTGGAACACAGGGTGCCTCCGCTGTTGAGACTCTCTTTTCCAATGCAGAAAAAATCGGGCTTATATAGATATTGCGCCATTAAGGAATCGCAGAGACGAGTATTCTGCCTCTTTCTTATCACTTTATCCAAAATACAGTCAAAGGCCCTTCTAGCACCTGAAAACCTTCCTGATTATCTGCATTATTCAGACGTTTTCCAGAAACGTTCTGACACGGCTTCACTAAACGATTACAGGTTTGTGATTCGTCACGTTACAGCCAGAAGAATGATTCCTATGATGATGCATGTGGCTATGCCTATAGGAATGGTTAGCCTGAGGATTTCACCTTCTTTTCCAACCGCCCCGCACATTGGTGTGGCTATAGCTATTTTAAATGGAGAAGAAATTGATCCGATGGAGGCCCCCACTGCAAGCCCTGCTGAAAGCCATGCAGGAGATATCCCAAGGATTGCTGCTGCCTGAATCTGAAGATGACCGAACAGCATAAGAGAAGCCACCCCGTATCCTGTAAGAAACGTTCCAACCCATCCAAGCACAGGAACAAATACTGGATATAAACTGCCTGTATAAAGCTTCAGCCCCTCGGACATTACCCATGGAACATGAAGCTCATGATTCAGAACGGCAAAATTTGCACTGTATCCAGAATATGCAATGATCTGCCCCATCGCACCAAAAAAAGCCATAGACACAAAGGCCTTCCATCCTTTCTTGAATCCTGCATTAAGAACCTGGGATATCTGCGTGCGGTTCAGCCCGAACAACCAGACCGCAAGTCCTACAGATAGAAACAGATAGAGATAGGCGGAAAAAAACGGAGTAAGAATTATGGTATGTCCAGGAATGATCTGAAACGATAATTTCAGGTGTTCAAATGTAAGGGTTTTAAGAAAAGGGATTGTGTTGACCAGAAAAAGAGCTGCCATAATGAAGGCAAAAGGTGAGAGATCGAGCCATATCTGCCTGGTGACAGTCATTTTTTTTATGCCCATGCGGATAAGTATAAAAATGAGCCCAAGACCTCCGATCATGCCAGACAGAGATGGCCCTGCCAAATAGACTGTGATGAGTGCAAACACAGAAGTTACAAGGCCTGCTCCCAAGGATAAGATCATTTGTCTTCCAAAATCAAGCCCGTGATCTTCCGAGCCCTTTAAAAAAAATGGAATAAAGGCTGACATCATGAGGGTTGCAGGAATGGAAAGCCATGCAGAAGGAATTGCCAAGGCCTGTATAGGAAGCCCTGTAATCAGAGAATGAACTGCCAGAATCATGCCTGACATTTCAAGAGTCATCAAACCTGAATAGCCTATTATGGAAAGAGCAGCCGAACCAACTGGTGCAACCCCGCCTGCTCTTAACATTGGTGCTACAACAGGCTCTGCAATGACACTTGCTCCTTCCATGAAATTTCCAACTCCTAATGTGATAAGGAGGTTTCGAAGAAATGTACTTGTAACACCCTGCATTAACCATGTTACGATTCTGGCAAGAGAACCTGTAGTTATCAGCAGTTGGCTGAGAAGAATCCCGGCAAATATTACCAGAAGAAGCGGAAAAGTTGTAAGAACTCCGTCCAGTCCAGCCATGAGTGCAACTGCAAGAGGTGTCTGAAACACCCAGACAACAAGAATCAGGCTGAACAGTGTTCCGTAAATAGAAAGCGCAAGAGCCGACTGCCTTAACCCGATGCTCAGAACGCTGAGTACCAGCACAGGAGACCAGCTCAATAAAAAAAGCATGTTATCTGCCATGATATATTAGCCTGCGTTGCTGATTCTTTCCGCGATGGCTGTTCCCATCATCGATGTGCTGACTGGTTTGTTTTTATAAAGGGTTATGTCGAGCGTGTGAATTCCAGCAGTCAAAGTATCTGCTACGGCTTTTTCTATGGAGCTGGCTGCCTTTTCGTTTCCAAAGCTGTACTTTAACATCATCGCTGCAGATAATATCTGGGCTACCGGATTAGCTATTCCCTTTCCTGCAATATCAGGGGCAGAGCCACCTGCAGGTTCGTAAAGACCGAATTTTGTCTCATTGAGGCTTGCTGAGGGCAGAAGCCCCATCGACCCAGTGAGCATGGCACATTCGTCTGATATGATGTCTCCAAACATATTGCCGCACAGAAGAACGTCAAATCTGTGGGGGTTTCTGATAAGCTGCATCGTGGCATTATCTATATAAATGTGATCGAGTTCCACGTCTTTATATTCTTTTGCCATCTCACAGACTATTTCACGCCAGAAAACCATTGTAGTCAAGACATTAGCCTTGTCTACAGATGTAACTTTTTTTCTTCTGAGCCTTGCTATTTCAAATGCTGCCCTTGCGATTCTTTCTATCTCAAAACGCGTGTAAACCATTGTATCATATGCTTTTTCACTTTGACCACTTCCTTCTCTGCCCTTAGGCATCCCGAAGTAAACATCACCTGTCAGCTCCCTTACACAGAGAATATCGAAGCCTTCACCAACAATTTCAGATTTCAGCGGACTTGCTGTGACAAGAGCCTTGAATACTCTTGCAGGGCGAATATTGCAGAACAGATCGAAGTGCTTTCTTAAAGGCAGCAAGGCTCCACGTTCAGGTTGTTTTTCAATAGGAAGATGAACCCATTTAGGCCCTCCCACAGAGCCGAACAGGATGGCATCACTTTTTTCGCATAGTTTCAGAGTCTCTTCTGGTAGAGCCACGCCATGATTGTCTATGGCACATCCTCCCACGTCAGCAAATTCAAATTCAAATTCAAATTCAAATTTTTTACTGACTGCATCCAGTACCTTTAATGCCTCCTTCATCACCTCAGGCCCTATTCCGTCTCCGGGCAATACTGCTAGTTTCATGATCTTATCCCAAATCTTTGTTTGTATATGGCAGAAAAATATATGTTATAATGATTCGCTGATATTCCGGGCAATCTGTGGAAACAGCAGATCAAGCTATTTACTACAGGTGTGTCATGAAAGCAAAAAGTTATTGAGCAGGAATTTAGTTTCAGATTCTCTTTTTATAAGGATCAGTGAAAATCTATTTGACTTATTGGCCTCAAATAGACAAAAATAAACGAATCATTCAAACAGATTTTTTCCATTTTTCACTAATATGAATTTTTGATTTTTTGTGGAGGTTTTTCATGCCTAAAAATCGTATTCACAATTTTAACGCAGGGCCTGCAGCCCTGCCGCTCCCAGTTCTTGAAGAAATAAAGGAATCATTTCTGAATTTCAATCACTCAGGAATGTCAATTATAGAAATAAGCCATAGATCAAAATGGTTCGATGATGTCATAAATGATGCTGCCATAAGAATGCGCAGGCTTTTAAAACTGGATGACTCATACCATGTTCTTTTTCTTCAGGGAGGAGCAAGCCTTCAATTTGCGATGATTCCAATGAACTTGCTCCAGGATTGCAAGGCGTCTGCTGATTATGTGAATACAGGAACATGGTCAACAAAAGCCATTCAAGAGGCAAAGCTTCTTGAAAAAAATATAAGAGTCGTGGCATCCTCAGAAGATAGAAATTTTTGCTATATTCCCGAAAATATTCTTTTCAATAATGATGCTGTTTATGCTCATATTACATCCAATAACACCATAAAAGGCACTCAATGGAAGAAATTTCCGGACACAAACGGAGTCCCCCTTGTTGCTGACATGTCGTCAGATTTCATGAGCAGACCATTCGATATAAAACCATTTGGTCTTATCTATGCTGGTGCACAGAAGAATATCGGTCCTTCTGGTGTTTGTGTAGTAATCATCAGGGACGATTTGCTCAAACTGACCCCAAAGAACATCCCTACCATGCTTAAATATACAACACATTCATCACAGAACTCCATGTACAACACTCCTCCTTGTTTTGGTATTTACACGATTCAACTTGTCATGAAATGGCTAGAAGAAACAATCGGCGGACTTGACAGCATGGATTCCATAAACAGGAAAAAAGCCACATGTCTTTACGAAGTGTTTGACAGGAGCAGTTTTTATAAAGGAACTGCCGATGCATCAAGCAGATCCTTGATGAACATTACCTTCAGGTTGCCAACCGAAGAGCTTGAAAAAATATTTGTGCAGGAAGCTCAGGCAAATGATTTCACCGGACTTAAAGGACATCGTTCGGTAGGTGGATGCAGAGCCTCTGTTTACAATGCAACCACATTGGAATCAGTTCAGGCCCTGGTGGATTTCATGACGGAATTTGAACGGAAAAAAGGCTGAGATTTTCAGTCAGTTCTGCGATAACAACAAAAGACCACAGGAAAGGAGGAGAACATGGATAAGATTCTAAGGATCAATATGAGCCCTGAAAATGGACCTGTTTTTAAAACCGAGCCAATTGGAGCCTATGCCGGGCTTGGAGGAAGGGCCATGACATCCGCAGTTGTTGCCAAAGAAGTTCCGCCTCTTTGTCACCCTCTTGGCGAAGACAACAAGCTGGTTATAGCCCCTGGATTGCTGAGCGGTTCTGCTGCTGCAATGTCAGGACGAATTTCTGTTGGTTGCAAAAGCCCTTTAACTGGTACCATCAAGGAGGCCAATTCAGGTGGCCAGGCTGCACAGGTGCTTGGAAGGCTTGGGTATGCTGCCATAATCCTTGAAGGAAAACCAAAAGATGAGAATCTTTACAAGGTTGTCATAAATAAAGACGGGATAAAAATTACTCCTGATAATACCCTCAAGCTTCTTGGCAACTATGAACTCATAGACAAGATCAAGGCAGAGTTCGGGGAAAAGGTCGCCTGTATATCCATTGGCCAGGCAGGAGAAATGAAAATGGCAGCGGCATCTGTTGCCTTCACGGACATGGAACAGAGACCGACACGTCATGCCGGACGCGGCGGAGTAGGGGCTGTCATGGGATCAAAGCAGATCAAGGTCATTGTCCTGGATGATTCAGGAATGCCTATGCGAAGCCCGAAAAATGTCGAAAAATTCAAAGAAGCAAATAAAAATTTTGTTCAAGGTTTAAGAAAACATCCTGTCACCGGAGAAGGCCTTCCTGCATATGGCACTAACGTTCTTACAAATGTCATCAATGAAGCAGGGGCTTATCCCACAAACAATTTCAAGGTCGGAAGGTTTGGAGGAGCTGCAAAAATAAGTGGCGAGGCTCTGGCAGAATTAGAAACAGCAAGAGGAAGCATTGCCACTCATGGTTGTCATAAAGGATGTGTCATCAGGTGTTCAGGAATTTATGTAGATAAGGAAGGAAAATTTGTTACCAAGCAACCAGAATATGAAACTGTCTGGGCGCACGGCGGCAACTGCGGCATTGACGACCTTGATGCAATAGCTCTTCTTGATCGGATGGATGATGATTTCGGTCTTGATACTATTGAAATGGGGGCTACCATTGGGGTGGCGATGGATGCAGGTCTTGCAAGATTCGGAGATGCCGAAGCTGCCATAAACCTTTTGAAAGAAGTGGGGAAAGGCTCACATCTTGGCCGCATTCTGGGAAATGGCGCTGGAATTACAGGAAAAGTATTCGGGGTTGAAAGGGTTCCTGTGGTCAAGAACCAGGCAATGCCTGCTTACGATCCAAGGGCCGTACAGGGAATAGGTGTAACCTACGCAACCTCAACAATGGGAGCAGACCATACAGCAGGATATGCCGTGACTGCCAATATTCTCGGGGTAGGCGGAACTGTAAATGCTTTAAAACCCGAAGGCCAGATAGAGCTGTCCAGAAATCTCCAGATAGCAACTGCTGCCATAGACTCTACAGGCATGTGTCTTTTCATAGCATTTGCCATAATAGACCAGCCGGATACTTTTCAAGCTCTGGTAGATATGCTTGGGGCATTTAATGGCCAGGATCTTACCGCAGATGATGTAACTGCACTTGGAAAATCCGTTTTGACAAATGAAAGGGATTTCAACCAGAGAGCTGGCTTTACCAACAAGGACGACAGGCTTCCCGAATACTTCAAAAAAGAAGACCTGGCCCCTCATAACATAGTATTTCAGGTCAAAGACGAAGATATTGATCAGGTATTCAACTGGTAAGCCTTTTGCAGGGAAGAAAAGCTCCAGCCTGACCTGTGAGGATATTGAAGGGAACGGTCACATGTGACCGTTCCCGCCTCTTGATTTATCCCAGGCAGCGACAGAACAAGTTTAATATTTAATCCATCCACTGCCTGATCCTACTTGCCCTTCCTGAGTTCTGTAACCTGCTCTCCTTTAATGCCCCAGTTGTCCGTATTGACCTCGTCAATGACAACAACGGTTGTGGCAGGGTTTTTTTTCAGCACCTCCTGGAGAAGTGTGGTTACACCCCTGATCAGGGCAGATTTTTGCTCTTTTGTGACACCTTCGTCTGTGATCTTGATGTTTACGTATGGCATGGAGATTCCCTTCCGTTCTAAAAATTAATTATGGTGATATAAAAAAATCATAAGGTTGTCAGCAAGTCATACCGCTACAGGCTGGTACCCAGAAAAACTGGCCATATGAATACTCTAAATTTTCAAGGAGCTAAAAGTATTGTCTGATCCCGGTTTTAACATGTTTATGGGCTATTGCCTGTAATTTGAGGAGATATTCTTCATTTATGGTGTAATCTTTTTCCGTGAAGAAATGTGGATTCAGTACTTGTGAAAAGACAAAAGGCTGAAGAACATACAGGTCTGCGCCCTGAATCAGATATGAGATTTTTTCAATAATTGTCTCGTTTATTAGAGGCCTTATACAGGTGGTCCTGAATTCGTGTGAAAGCTCTGATGCCTTTATAATATTAATGCTTGCGAGTATACGATCGGGGTCAAATTCTTTTTGAATGTATAGGGGGTAATTGTCAGGGGATGTTTTGATATCCATTGCAACATAGTCAATGAGCCCAGTTGCAGTGAGATTTTCAAGGACATCGGGGCAGCTTCCGTTTGTATCAAGCTTTATGGGATATCCTATCATTTTTATAGTCCTGCATATTCTATCCAGATCAGGATTAATGCATGGCTCACCCCCTGAGATCACAACTCCTTCAAGAAAATTCTTACGTTCTTTCAGAAAATCAAATACATCATTTTCTGGCCATTTCTCCAGAGCAAGGCCTCTTGCAAGTTCCGGATTATGGCAGTAGGGGCATTCGAAATTGCATCCTGAAAAAAAAAGAACACAGCTTAATTTTTCAGGATAATCGATGAGTGAAGTCTTCTGAAGTCCGCCAAATATCATGGTTGTTACTGAGTGGCTGCAGTTTGATCAAATAAATGAGGCTGTTCTGCTGCAGTCAAATTAACTAAAGGCGAAATATCCTGGCTGCTGATATTTTTTTTCTGAAAAACAGGATCAAATGTTTTTCGGATTGAAAATTCTGCCTGTTTACCGTTGTTCCATTGTTTTACAGGTCTCAGATAACCAACAACACGCGAATAAACCTCTGTCTCCAGCCCGCAGACATTACAGCTTTCATGCTCACCAACAAGATAACCATGGGATGGGCAGACACTGAAAGTTGGAGTCAGTGTGAAGTACGGAAGACGAAAGCCATTTGAAACCTTTTTAACAAGATGCTTTACAGCCTCAACATCACTTACCTGCTCGCCTAGAAAAAAGTGAAGAACAGTTCCGCCTGTATATTTTGTTTGCAGGTTGTCCTGAAGCACCAGGGTTTCAAAAATATCCTGAGTATAGTTTACAGGAAGCTGAGTTGAATTTGTATAAAACGGGGCAGCTCCTTTTTTATAATCATTTTCATTTGCACAAATTATACCTGGGCATCGTTTCTTATCGAGCATTGCAAGTCGGTATGAAGTGCCTTCTGCTGGGGTTGCCTCAAGATTGAACATATCAGTAGTTTTTTCCTGGACGCTTGCGATCATATCGCGCAGAAAATCCATTACTTCGATGGCAAAATCCTGCCCAGCCTTTGTAGTGATCCCTTCACCAAGAAAATTCATACATGCTTCATTCATCCCAATGATGCCGATTGTTGAGAAATGATTCTTCCAATAAAATCCTGTTCTGCTCTTAATGTCTCTCAAATAAAATTTGGAATAAGGATAAAGGTTTTTTTCTGTAAATTTTTCAAGTACCTTACGTTTTATGTTAAGGCTTTCTACGCCAAGGTTGACCTGTACAGCCAATTTATCTAGAAAATCCATTCTATTCCTGGCAAGATAGCCAATTCTTGGAAGATTTACCGTAACTACACCAATTGAGCCTGTAAGAGGATTTGCTCCAAAAAGCCCTCCTCCCCTCTTCAGGAGTTCACGGTTGTCGAGTCTTAGCCTGCAGCACATGGATCTTGCATCTTCAGGGGACATGTCTGAATTGACGAAATTGGAAAAATAAGGAATCCCGTATTTTCCTGTCATTTTCCAGATCATGTCCAGATTCGGGTTATTCCAGTCGAAATCTTCTGTAATGTTATAAGTTGGTATGGGAAACGTAAAGACACGGCCTCTAGCGTCTCCTTCCATCATGATCTCAGCAAAAGCCCTGTTGATCAGATTCATTTCATTCTGGAATTCTCCGTAGGTTTCATCCCTTTCCAGGCCGCCAACCACAACAGGAGCATCACGAAGAGTTCCTGGAACCTGAAGATCTAAAGTGATATTTGTGAAAGGGGTTTGAAACCCGACTCTCGTGGGAATATTGATGTTAAATACGAATTCCTGAAGGGCTTGCCTTACATCTTTATAATCAAGATTGTCATACCTGACAAAAGGGGCAAGGAGAGTGTCAAAATTTGATATGGCCTGAGCTCCCGCAGCCTCTCCCTGGAGAGTATAGAAAAAATTGACTATCTGTCCGAGAGCAGAACGAAGGTGCTTTGGAGGTGCACTTTCCACTTTCCCTTCAACTCCCTTGAAGCCGGATTTGAGCAAATCCATGAGATCCCAGCCCACGCAATAGACTGAAAGCAGGCTAAGGTCATGAAGATGAATATCTCCATTAATATGGGCATCGCGGATTTCGGGCGGATATATGCTGTTCAGCCAGTATTCTGTTGTGACATCAGAGGAAATATAATTGTTGAGGCCCTGAAGAGAATAGCACATGTTGCTGTTTTCCTTGATCTTCCAGTCCAGTTTCTGTACATAGTGATCCACAAGGTCAATGCTTGCCTTTGTGGATATTTTGCGAATCTGGGCATGTTGTTCTCTGTACAGAATATAGGCTTTGGCTGTTTTGTAATAAGGCGAATCGAGAAGAACCCGCTCCACGATATCCTGTATCTCTTCAACATCCGGAAGCTGGCCGAGACGAATTTCATGTGCAAGGGTCAGTACGCGAAGAGTTAATTTCTTGGCTTCACGTTCCCCAAATTCACCTGTTGCCTTTCCAGCCTTGTAAATGGCTGCAGTAATCTTGGAAGAATCAAACTCGACTATCCTGCCATCACGTTTTTTTATATTTTCAAACATAAAGAATCACCTCTGATATGATAGTGAAGGTTTTTATGAAATAGATCGAAGGCTGAACTTACGATCAAACTTGTTCCAAAGCTCGGCTACAAAAGGTCGTCAAGCATTTTTATACTTGTTTAAAACAATATATGGTAATATGTCAAGAAAGAAAACAACATATAGTATATTAATGCGGCAGCTCGAATCTTAATTTTTTACATGATCATCAAATATATATTGATAAAATATGTATTTTACTATTAATAATCAACTTGAGTGAGAAATTTTTGACAGCATTGTAATAAGTCCGGATGCATTTTACAGCATCCATATTCTATCTTGAACCGAGCAAAAAATTTTTAAGGAAAGCCGACTTAATGATCAGAACAGCCATTTATCCTGGGTCTTTTGACCCTGTAACCAACGGACACTTAGATATAATCGAAAGAGGTTTTTCGCTTTTTGATAAAATCATTGTGGCCATTCTGCATAATCCAGTAAAAAAATATCTTTTCAGTGTTGATGAACGCCTGATGCTTCTTCAGGAAAGCCTGAAGCAATTTCCTGATGTTGAAATCGAAGCTTATAACGGACTTCTCATAAATTATGCCGTTAAGAAAAATGCTCAGGCTATTCTGCGCGGAATGAGGGCTGTTTCTGATTTCGAGTATGAATTCCAGATGGCCCTGATGAATCGAAGATTGAATCGTAATATCCAGACAGTGTTTTTGATGACAGGGATGCGATGGATTTATACAAGCTCTTCAATCATCAAGGAAGCTGCTTGCTTCGGCGGAAACATAAACGAAATGGTGCCTTTGATAGTAGAGGAAAAGCTGAAAGAAAAATTCGGTTTTTCTGAAAAATTATGAATATGTAAAGAGTCAGAGATAGTTATGAAAATAACATTTCGTTTGTTTGCAAACCTGCGTTCTTATTCTCCTGATGAAGGCGGCTCAGGTGAGCTGGATTTAACAGAGGGATCAACAGTCGGCTCTGTTACCGATTTTCTGAAAATACCTGCTGAAATAGAAAAGGTAATTCTTGTCAATGGCAGTCATGCCAAAGAAGATACAGAGCTTTCAGAAGGAGATGTTATTACATACTTTCCGCCCATGACAGGCGGATAATTCGTAACTGCTCGGGTATTTAAACTGAAGACTATTAGGCTGTAGTAGAAGATAATGAGCTACCACACAGAAAATCATACGAAGGCTCTCACAGTCTTTTACTGACTGCCTCCAGCCTTAAGCCTGTCTGCCTCTCTTTGAGCAGTTTCGGTCATTCTATTTTAGATAAGAGATTGCAACTGATAAAAAACAAATTACTTCGAGTGGTTGAAAAGACCATCTCTGATCACCGCATGCTTGAACAAGGCGATACAGTGCTTGTCGGCGTGTCAGGCGGTCCTGATTCTGTAGCCCTTCTGCACATTCTTATGCAACTTGCTCAAAAACTGGATTTCACAATAGGAGTAGCTCATCTAAACCACTGCCTTAGGGGGCAGGATTCGGACAGGGATGCTCATTTTGTAGCCAGTCTTGCAGAAAGCATGAAGGTTCCTTGTTACTGCGAAGACTTTGATGTAAAAAATTATCAGAAATCGATGAGGCTCTCACTTGAAGAAGCTGCACGGAAGGCCAGATACGCTTTTCTGGAACGAATCAGTTGTAATAAAGGATACACGAAGATAGCTCTAGGACATCAAAAGAATGATAATGCAGAGCTTATTCTCATGTTTTTATTTCGCGGAAGCGGCCCACTTGGTCTTTCAGGAATCCCTCCAACCAGAAAAAATGTTTTCATCCGCCCCCTCATCAACATTTCAAAAAATGAACTAGTTGCTTTTTTGAATGAAAATGGGTTATCATATCAAGATGACAAGTCTAATCTGGATTTGGACTTTCTAAGAAACCGGATACGGCACGAAACGATACCTTATATAAAAAAGCGATTCAATCCAGGAATTGTTGAAAACCTGAACCGGCTTTCTGAAATTGTTCGCTCTGAAGATAACTGGATAAACACAAACATCAAGAGTATTTATAAAAAAGTGATTGTCATAGCATCAAGGCATAAGGTAGTAATGTCAATACCAGCCCTGATGGTTTATCCTGAAGCAGTGCAACGCCGTATCATGAGGACAGCCATAGAAAATGTCAAGGGTAACCTGCTGAAGATATCATTTTCTCACATTGAAGCAGCTATAGAACTGATAACCACCCCGAAATATTCAGGCAGGCTGATGTTACCAGAAGGAATAAGGATTCAGCGGGATCAAAATCTTCTGTCTTTTTTTCAAGTCGACAGACTTCACTGGAATAGCAGGAATGAGCCTTGTCCTGAATCGAAGCCTTTTTTCTATAGAATAGAAAGGCCTCAAGAAAAAACTGATGTAACTATTGCTGAAACAGGAATGATCCTTGAATTTTGCGAGCTTTCTTTTGACCCTAAAGCTCATTACAACTCTTTTTCAAAGCTCGTTGCTTTTCTGGATATGGATTTACTCTGCTTCCCCCTTGTTTTACGCAGCATCCTACCAGGAGACAGATTTACTCCATCCGGGATGACTGGGGTTCAGAAGGTGAAAAAATATTTTATCGACCATAAAATTGACAGGGCATATAGGCAAAAAAGCCCTGTTCTTCTGAATCAAGATAAAATAGTCTGGTTAGTCGGACACAGAATAAGCGAGATTGCAAAAACAAGCCCTGCAACCAGAAGAGTGCTTAAAATAGAAATAATCCGTTCAAAAAGACCTGATGGACTTATTACGAAGCCAGCAAGCTTGAATAACACAGAACGATGATTAACATAAGTAAGAATTCATAGCCTTTACCTTTTCACCATAATTTTAGGAGGACTCATCTTTTGAATCCGTTTTACAAAAATCTAGCCCTGTGGTTAGTCATCACATTGATGATGATAATGCTTTACAATCTTTTCAATCAACAGCATGTTGCAGACAATACAATTGGCTACTCAGACTTCCTGTCTCTGGTTGATCAGGGCCGGGTAACAGATGTAGTAATGCAGGGCCAGGAACTCATAGTTACAGACATCAATAAGACTAGATTCAAGGTGTATGCTCCGCAAGACAGTGATTTGATAAGTATTTTAAGACAAAAAGGTGTGGCAATAAACGCTAAGCCTCCTGCAGAATCCCCTTGGTACATGTCGGTTCTTGTGTCATGGCTGCCAATGCTTGTGCTGATTGGAGTATGGGTTTTTTTCATGCGCCAGATGCAGTCAGGAGGCGGGAAAGCCATGTCTTTCGGAAAAAGCCGTGCCAAGCTTATGTCTGATACATCGGAAAAAGTGACTTTCGAAGATGTGGCAGGAATCGATGAGGCCAAAGAAGAACTCGGGGAAATTGTCGAATTCCTGAAAGAGCCCAAGAAATTTACTCGACTCGGTGGAAGAATCCCCAAAGGAGTGCTTCTCATGGGATCTCCTGGAACAGGCAAGACTCTTCTTGCCCGCGCCATAGCAGGAGAGGCAGGAGTCCCATTTTTCAGTATCAGCGGGTCTGATTTTGTAGAAATGTTTGTAGGAGTCGGTGCTTCGCGTGTCAGGGATTTGTTTGTTCAGGGCAAAAAGAATGCTCCATGCATCATATTCATAGATGAAATAGATGCTGTAGGCAGACACAGGGGGGCCGGTCTTGGCGGTGGTCATGACGAAAGAGAGCAGACACTTAACCAGCTCCTTGTTGAAATGGATGGGTTTGAATCAAATGAAGGGGTTATCCTCATTTCAGCCACGAACCGGCCTGATGTTCTGGATCCAGCCCTGCTCAGACCAGGACGTTTTGACCGTCAGGTAGTAGTTCCTCTTCCTGATATAAAGGGCCGTGAGCAGATTCTCCGTGTTCACATGAAAAAATCCCCGATAGCCACGGATGTTGATCCTATAGTTCTGGCAAAAGGCACTCCAGGTTTTTCCGGTGCGGACCTGGAAAATCTAGTGAATGAAGCTGCACTTCTTGCTGCTAAAAGAAATAAAGAAAAAGTCGACATGACGGATCTTGATGATGCCAAAGACAAAGTATATATGGGTCTGGAACGAAAATCGAAAGTAGTCAGGGAAGACGACAGGAAGACCACAGCTTATCATGAAGCAGGGCATGCACTTGTCGCAAGGTTTCTGCCAGGTACCCATGCTGTCAATAAAATCACTATCATTCCGAGAGGAAGAGCTGCCGGCATTACCTGGTTTTTACCCGAAGAGCAGGACTTTCGTTATAAAGACCAGCTTGAAAGCGAGCTTTCTGTTGCTTTCGGAGGGAGGGCTGCAGAAGAACTCGTCTTTAACCGGATAAGCACAGGCGCTTCTAATGACATAAAACAGGCAACAGAACTTGCTCAGAAAATGATTCGTGCCTGGGGAATGAGCGAAGCTCTGGGACCATTGTCTTATGCCAAAAACGAAGAGCAGATTTTTCTAGGAAGAGAAATTGCCCAGCACAGGGATTATTCTGAAGAAACAGCTCAAAAAATAGACAGTGAAATAAACAAGCTTATCGTGAACAGCTATGAGCGTGCAAAGGAAGTATTAAAGGAAAATATAGTGATTCTTCATAAGCTTGCAGCCCTTCTGATAGAAAAAGAAACTGTCATGGGAGCCAGCCTA
This sequence comes from Desulfobacteraceae bacterium, assembly GCA_037439445.1. Taxonomy (GTDB): domain Bacteria; phylum Desulfobacterota; class Desulfobacteria; order Desulfobacterales; family Desulfatirhabdiaceae; genus JBBIWB01. Next base: position 101,190 of record JBBIWB010000003.1, read on the forward strand.
GATGAACTGATTCATTCTGAAAGACCGGATTTTGTATTTCCTTCGTCCCCAGCACCTGACAAAGAAAAAGCTGCCTGAAAACGACTGGCAATATGAAATCCTACGACATTCTCTGGAATAATCATCATCTCAAGCTTGGAAGCAGAACCCTTATCATGGGAATATTGAATATTACCCCTGATTCTTTTTCAGACGGCGGAAGATTCCTTGCATTAGACAAAGCAATAGCTCAGGCTGAAAGGCTTGCAGAAGATGGGGCAGATATTCTGGATGTAGGAGGAGAATCGACCCGACCTTTTTCTGATCCGGTTTCTGAAGAAGAAGAGTCCAGGAGAGTTGTACCTGTGATAGAAGCCATTGCAAGGCGCTTATCCATACCGGTTTCCATAGACACAACCAAGTCAGGAGTTGCCAGGAGGGCAATTGAAGCAGGAGCATCTATCATAAACGATACAGGAGCACTCAAGACAGACCCTGAAATGGCTGAAATAGCCGCTGTTTCAGGAGTTCCTGTAATCTTGATGCATATGCTGGGAACTCCGAAAACAATGCAGGTCGATCCTGTTTATGAAGACCTTATGCAGGAAATAATATCTTTTTTAACCAATGCCATTGATCATGCAGTATCTCATGGAATATCGCGCTCAAGAATAATCATTGATCCAGGAATCGGTTTTGGAAAAACGCTTGAACACAACCTTTCCCTTATCAGGAACCTTGACGCATTTGCATCCCTGGATGTACCTGTTTTAATCGGCCCGTCCCGAAAATCTTTCATCCGTACCCTCCTTAAAACAGACAGTTGTGCTCAGCCCTCAGATGATAATATGGAAACAGGCACCCAGGCTGTTGTTGCAGCAAGCATATTAAATGGAGCTCATATAGTAAGAGTTCACGATGTTGCCCGTTCAGTTGCAACTATCAGGATCATGGATGCTCTAAAAGGAATAACCGATGCTTCTTGTAATTGATGTTGGCAATACCAATATTGTCCTTGGTGTTTATGATAAAAAGAATCTGGTAAAAGACTGGCGTATCCGCACAGAACGCAAAATGACTGAAGATGAATTTCACATCATAGTTTATAATCTGTTTGAAAGAAACCAGATTTGTCCTGAAAAGATAGACAGAACCATAATCTCCTGCGTGGTTCCTCCGATAGTGAATATTCTTGATGCCTTTTGCCGTAAATACCTTCACCATGTTCCTGTGTGGATAGATCCGAAATCTTACACAGGCATGCCGATTCTTTATACAAATCCAGGCGAGGTTGGTGCGGATAGAATCGTAAATGCTGTAGCAGCTTATCGCAAATACAGGTCAAGTCTTATCATAATCGATTTTGGAACTGCCACAACCTTTGACATCATTTCCGAAAAAGGGGAATATCTCGGAGGAGCCATCAGCCCAGGCATCATGATCTCTGCCGAAGCCTTATTCAAAAATGCTTCAAAACTTCCAAGAGTGGAAATTTTTATCCCTCCCGACAAAGTTATTGGAAAGGACACTTCTAACAGCATTAAATCAGGTATAATTTATGGGTATGCAGGACTGGTTGATGGCATGGTGGCTCGATTGAAGGAAGAAATGGGCACTGATCCAAGGATAATAGCAACAGGTGGGCTTTCTGTCTTGATGTCAAATGTTGCAAAAACCATAGATACTGTCGATCCAAATCTGACTCTTGAAGGCTTGCTCATAATCAGTGAGGAATTCAAATAATCTGCCATACTTTCCTTCCACCTTGTTTTGCTGGAGCAGGAGAAGGAAAGTTTTATTTTCTCACATCTCTTGCATGGCAACACTTTTTTCCTGTTACATGTTTTTGCGCAGGTTTTCCACCTGATCATCGGAAAGAATAAAAACATGGTCGCTTTCTGATGATATTGCAGGATGCCCTGGCACGTCATTCTTAATTTTAGGGAAAACAGATAATGAATAATCTTTCTTGCCCTTAATATTTATTACATAGACGGGATCTATAAAATCCGATTTTATTTTTTGTTCCAGAAAGCTTTCGCAGGACAATTTGGAAAGAGTTGAAATTATAGTGTTTATTTTTGTAGCGTCTGCTTCTTTACCGTGATCGGTTACCCAAATGGGTTCGGCAGGCTTTTTTACGGCAGGGCTTTCGCCTTCTTTTGCAGGCAATTGAGCCTTTCTGATTGCAAGCTTTTCCCCTTTTATACTTAACAAGATTTCATTGACTTCTGACTTGTCAAATTTCAGAACTGTTTTGTCCCGAAGATTTTCTGCCGTCTGATCAAAAGTATTTCTCAAGTTCTGTTGTGCATGATAGACTTGAGGAGCATCACCGATTCTGACAAAAGTATGCTGAAATGTAGGCGCTGGTTTTCCTATCTGGATGTCGCGCTTCAGGGCATCCCCTGTCCACGCTTTTAGCCGGATAACTTTTCCTGGTTCAAGATCATATCTGAAATAAGATTTCGATTCAGACGCAAGTACTGTTAGTTTTAATTTTTCCATGCTCTCAAGCATTGCGTTTACCTTTGCAGAGTCAGCCGCAAAGCCCGATGGCATAATGTGCCACGAGTCTTCTTTTTTTTCAAGAACAACGACTTCTTCAAAGCGTGCTATCTCCATTTTGGTAAAATCTCCTGCAGCGGCTTTGGAGATTTTTGGCAGTGTATATTCTGCTCTGTCAGTTTTCCTGACAACCAGATAACTTGCAAGAGATATAATCACAAGCGCTATAAAAAGATATTCTTTTTTTATATTCATCATAAACCTTCCTATTTTTTAAACATGAGCTGAATCTTTCGCATGCGGGATTTTTTCCTGAACCATACCCCAAGGCCAAAGATCACAACAAGAGCAGGAAGCCCAGCAATATTCAAAGACTTAATGATTGTTTTAGCAACAGGAGAAAGCTCTGCAAGGGGATTGAACTTCTGTTCCTTGCTCCTGAGGACTGCCAGATCCTCACGGTTATTGAGATAATCAAGAATGTTCAAAATGAAGACAGCATTAGGACTTCTGCCTGAGTCTTCCAGGATGTTGTCCTTGAGCATTTCAGATGATCCCATTATAAAAATTTTCCCAGGCTTGCCTTTGTTGAGTATTATCTCTCCCTCGACTCGAGAAAGATCTGAAATCATGGGGCTTTTATCAAGAGGTTTTTTCTCAGCGCTCTCAGAAGATTCATCAGGACTTCGTTGTGGTTTGTCAGGAACAGGTTTTCCAGCAAAATAACTTGGAAATTCCCCTTCCAGCACATAAGCAAGCTGACTTGATTTCATGCCTTCCTGTTGCTTGGGAGGCTGAATGAACATGGGATTGAGGATTAATGGTGCATCCATTTCCCATGATTTAGGAGATGAGGAGAATATGAGGCTGTCCTTTATTCCATTCTTGGCAAGTTTTTCTGTATCAACTGACAGCGGAGACATCTTATATGCGACAAGTCCCTTGATGGTCTTCATGAACTGGAAATCTTTATTGATATATTCATTTTTAATCATTGGTGCAAAATATATGTTTCTTTCCCCTCCCCCGAAGTTCTGCGGGACCTGTTGCTTGAAACTGTTCTCATCCATGACCATGGAATGTTTTATGTTTATTCCGTAGTGATCAAGAAGTTTTTCAAGTCCTGTATCCAGTTTTGCATACTGTGGGCCCTGAGCTGTAAACATGCTGCTTTGAGCATCAACTTCTTTCATGGCATCAAGAAAAATAGCAAGGTTTTTCCCCTTCATGAGGTACTGGTCGATCTGGAACAAGTCGTATTCTGAGAAAACTTCTGTTGGTCCTGCAAGCACAAGACAATTGAAGTTTTCAGAAATTGCATGGTTATCAAGACTGACAGGTTTGATGTTATAGGTTTTTGAAACCAGAGCACGGAAAGAGTTTATTTCTTCCGGTGCTCCAGGCTGTCCTGGCCCCATGGGAGAACCATATAGATTAGGTGTTCCGCGATCAGCAAGGTATCCTATGTCTTCATTGATTCCTATAAGGTTTTCAATCTGCTGATTAATTGCTTCTTCGATAGCCTTGGTATCTAGCAGATGATACTGTGTTCCTATTATCGGGATTTGCATAATCTGAAGAACAGGGATATTGGCAATTTTATCACCATATTGCATCACAAGCCCGATTACACCCTGACCAGCAGAAATTTTAGCACTCGGAAATTCAGGCCATTTGAGATTCAATATCTGTAGGTCGGCTACTTCTTTTTCAAGATTCTGATCTAAAGATGGATCAAGAAAACTATAGGTAAGCTTTCCGTAAAGTTGTTCATTGAGTTTCTTAACTGTTATTTCAATATTCTGTCCTAAACGGGGCAATTCTTTCAAACCGATGTACGGGGCAATAACGTCAAGAGATGAAGACTTGTACAGACGCAAATGCAATTGATCTTTAAGCCCCAGAAGAACGCTGACCTTGTTCCCCAGTTTTTGAATTGCTGTTGTTATCTGATACTCAAGCCCGTCAGTCGTCGCAATGGCAGGAATACGCTCCACAAGATCACCGTGTATCAGAACCAGTCCCATATAGGCTTTCTGAAATTTGATTTCGTCGTTTTCTATGGCCTGAATCTGCACAGGATATACTCCGTAATTTTCAGCAAGCTTCTGATTTTCAACAGAAGAAGATTGTGATCTACTATCATCAGGACTTACATCATGGAACCGATAACTGAACTTTTTGCCTGCAACTGCCCCGTATTCTCCCAGAAGATCATGAAGATAGCGTTCAACACTGTTATGAGGTGCAGGAAGATTACGTGTAAAGAAAACATGGATTGTCAAGGGTTCGGAAAGGTTTTTAACCGCTTCGGTGCTTGCCTTTGAAAGGGAATAAATCTTGTTTGCAGTAAGATCTATCCTGGCAAAAAGAGTCATACCGGCCATATTCAAAAGAATAACAGCAAAAAGATAGGCTGTGAACTTGATATATTTTGAGAATTTTTTGATCCTTATTTTGTGTTTTTCCATTTATGATGCTCTCCTTAACATTTTTCCTGCAGGGCAAGATTTGCACCGTAGAGTCCTATAAAACCAACACTTGCAAAGTAAAGGATATCTCTTGTATCAAGAATGCCTTTTGCTATGTTCTGAAAATGAGAGTCTGCTCCAAGATATTCAAAGAATCCAATCATGGATGCCGGCAGGAAAAAAAGCATCTTGTCTATGAGGGTAAGGCTGAAGCATATAGCCATGCCGATAATAAATGCAACGATCTGATTTCTTGTGATGGAAGAAGCAAAAAGACCTGCTGCTGCAAAAGCCCCTCCCAGCATTAAGGCACCAAAATACCCCCCTACAACAGGCCCCCAGTCCAAAGACCCGAGAACAGACACAGTTATGGGATAAAATAATGTTGGGATCAGCAAGGCTCCAACAAAAGCAACAGCAGCCAAAAATTTCCCAAGGATTATATCATTGAACCTGAGAGGAAGAGTAAGAAGGGTCTCATAAGAGCCAAGGCTGAATTCTTCAGACAATAAACGCATTGTTATGGCTGGGACGATAAATGAAAAAATAAGAGGCAAAAGAGTGAAAAAATTTCTTAGACTTGCCTGGTTGTGCAAAAAAAATGTGGAAAAGAAAAACCATCCTGTAATTATCAGAAAAACAGTAATGACTATATAGGCTATCGGGGATGAAACATAAGATCTTATTTCTCTCTTAAAAATATGTATGACCGGACTCATTTTAATTCTCCAGTGTAAGTTCGCGGAATATGTGTTCAAGGGTTTGGGTTTCCTGGCGTAATTCCAGAAGAGTCACATCAGTTTTTCTGATGATCTTGTAAATTTCCTTTCGAACATCCTTGTCGGAAATAACTGTTATCTTGATCTGCAAAATAACTGGATCCTGTCCTAGCCTTTCAATGCTCGTAATTTCTCCTACAGGCTCAAGCATTTTGGAAATCGAAGAAAAATCAGCATCTTCCATCGTAATATAGATATTTTTCTCCTTTCCTGCAGACTGCTTAATAGTTTGAGTACTCCCGTCAGCAACGATTTTCCCCTGATGGATTATTGCAATCCTATCGCATGTCGCCTCTGCCTCGCTGAGTATGTGAGTGGAGAGAATAATGGTTTTCTCCCTGCCAATCTTTCTTATGATTTCCCTGATTTCAACAATCTGGTTGGGATCAAGACCTGATGTCGGTTCATCAAGTACAAGAATTTCAGGGTCATTCATTAAAGCATGAGCAATCCCTACTCTTTGCTTGTAGCCCTTTGACAACTCCCCGATCGACCTGTGCATTACTGAATTAAGGCTGCATAAACCGGCAAGCCCATTTATCCTTTCGATTTTATGAGCGTTGTCAAGGCCCCTGATATCAGCGACATAATTCAAATAGTCATATACAATCATGTCGTAATAAAGTGGTGCAGATTCGGGAAGATATCCGATTCTTTTCTTAATTTCAAGGGTATCAGGACCTATGACATAATCTTTTACCTTAATTGTGCCTGAACAGGGCTCTAGATAGCCTGTCAGCATTCTGAGGGTCGTTGTTTTACCTGCTCCGTTAGGACCAAGCAAACCCAATATTTCCCCTTTTTGAATGCTGAGATTAATTCCATCTACAGCGCAGAAATCATCAAAATATCTGGTGAGATTTTCAACATGAATCATCCTATTCTCCTCAAAGATTTTTTTGTTTTTTCTTTTTGTTTAAAGTATAAAATATAAACAGATAGTTGGCAATTTCAATACCTGCAACAGGAAAAGGAAAAAGTTTGTCAGATTCTCTGGGAAAACGCATAAATAGAAATATTTCCGGCAGAAAACATGATTTTTTCGCCATTACAGCCCCTGGTTTAGAAATTCTCTGCCAGAAAGAACTGCAGTTGATTCCATCTTTTGGTGGACAGAGTGCGATTGTCCAAGGAGGCATTAATTTCAGCGGAAGGCTGTATGAATGCTATCTTGCAAACCTGTATCTTCGGACTGCTACCAGGGTTCTCATGAGAATAGAAACTCTTGCTGCAACTAATTTCAAGGTGCTTTCCAAAAAACTCTCGGTTTTTCCATGGGAGCTTTATCTGTTTCCGGATTGTGTTCCGCTGATAAATGTATCTGTCAATCACTGCAGGCTTTATCACAAGGATGCTGTCATTTCCCATTTTGAAGAAAGCATTGGTAAGAGGCTTTCACTATTTAGAAATCACATGGAAACCCCTGAAATCCGTCCCCTGCAACGTATATTTGTCCGTGGACTGGATGATCATTTTGTTGTTTCCATAGACAGCAGCGGGGATTTACTCTATAAAAGGGGAATAAAAAAACTTGGTGGAATAGCGCCTGTCAGGGAGACATTGGCGGCTGCAATACTCATGCTTGCAGGATACACAGGAAACGAACCTTTGTTGGATCCTATGAGTGGCTCCGGTTCATTTGCCATAGAAGGCTCCCTGATTGCACAGAATATACCTCCGGGGTGGTTCAGATCCTTTGCTTTCACAGGCTGGCCAGGATTCAAGCAGTCTCAGTTTGACCATATAAGGAAAATTGCCAAAGAAATGCTCAATACAAAAGTCCTGCATCACATTTTTGCTTTGGATAAATCCCCAAGGTCCTGTTCTGCGCTGACTCAAATGAGAGATTCTAGTCCTTTTTTGTCAAACATACATGTTATGGAAAAGGATTTTTTTGATCTCAACATCCATGAAATAACGGATAAACCAGGGCTTGTGGCAATAAATCCACCTTATGGTAAGCGGATGGGAAGCCGCAGTGAGAGCCGTCTGATGATCCGTGAAATCATGAAGAAACTTAAGGCTGACTTCAGAGGATGGAAATTTTCAGTCATTGTTCCACAGCGTTCAGATATTTTGCATGCTTCTTCAGGGTGGAGATTTCATTCAATATTTCACGGAGGCATGAATCTGGAGCTTGTAACTGGAAAAATATAAAATGAAAAGGATGGTGTTTTTTTGAAAAATTATTTGTCAGTTATATTTGATCTTGATGGAACACTTCTTGACACCCTGGAAGATCTTGGAGATGCAGTGAACAGGGTTCTGGTTGAAAGAGGGTTTCCTGCTCATCCTGTTGATGCCTACAGGTATTTTGTTGGTGACGGGTCTAAAATTCTCGTTGAACGGGCCCTTCCCGAACATGCAAGAAAACCAGAGATTCTTAAAGACTGTCTAACTTCGTTCATGGCAGATTACGATAAAAGCTGGAAAGTAAAAACCAGGCTTTATGAAGGAATTGCTGAGATGCTTGACAGCCTGACTGCCCTGAGAATCAAGTTGGCAATTCTGTCCAATAAATCCCATCTTTTTACTGTAGCTTGCGTCAGGGAAATGCTCGGAAAATGGAATTTCGAGGCTGTCCTTGGTTTAAGGGAAGAGGTCCCTAAAAAACCTGATCCGGCAGGCGCAATGGAAGCAGCCCAAATACTAGGAAACGATCCTGACAGGATTCTTTATCTTGGAGATACAGGAATTGACATGCAAACGGCGGTTGCTGCAGGAATGTTTCCTGTCGGTGCTTTATGGGGTTTCAGGACAAAAGAAGAGCTTCTTGAAAACGGGGCAGAAATAGTGATTGAACATCCAAGAGATTTGCTCGATTTGCTGGGGGATTTTCAAGGGCGGATGGCATGAACAAGATAATTGACATGAAGATTACCACCAAGAGAACAGGTTCTGAAGACTGGATTGTAGTGCATTCCTGTCATGTCCTGAAGAAAGAGTCCTGATTGCCTGATCCAGCCGGTCATTTCGGATGGTTTAATGAATCTTTTATAGGCATGAGTCCCTCTGGGAATCAGCCCGATAAGATATTCGGCTACAATTATTGCCAGAATAAAAGCCTTTGGATTTCTGTTAAGCGTTGCAAAGAAAACGTGGCCCCCTGGTTTCACAAGCTGTTTACTGGCCATTATAACAGAAAGAGGGTCAGGGACGTGTTCAAGCATTTCGAGACATGTAATGACATCATAAGAAGAAGATGTCGTCTCTACCATGGCTTCTGCAGTCATTTTAAGATAGCTGATTTCGTAACCGCTTTCAATCATATGGCTTCTTGCTGCCTTTATCTGGGCTTCTCCCGGGTCTATCCCTGTGACAGTTGCACCCAGTGCAGCCATGGCTTCGGACAGAATTCCTCCTCCGCAACCTATGTCTAAAACTTTTTTATCTTGAAGAGAAGCTCTTTCGTTGATATAGCGAATTCGGGCTGGATTGATATCATGAAGAGGTTTATAGTTTCCATTTTTATCCCACCAGAGATGAGATTGGGATTCAAATTTGGATATTTCCTCTGCATCAATGTTTTCATTATGTTTCATTGTTTTAAATCTTACTTTAGTTATTCTTGATGAACCAAAATAATGATGAACTCGTAAAAAATCAAAATAGGGACGGCAAGGTAAAAATTAGCTGCTCCCTGCATCCGGACTTTTTATGAGGCCATTAAATAAAAGAGTGACCCTATGCTGAAGATTCTTACTGTCTTATTTTTTTTGATCAATGGAACCGGTATATTTTGTCATGCTTCTGAAATCCGTGAAATGGAGCATATACCGGCTCTTTTAGCAAGTATAAGAATAAAACCACCCCTTGATTTCTGCGGAGAGCCTGTTCCTCTTCAAAATTTTGATGTCAGAGAGCGCCTGGAGCGTGAACTTCTTCTCATGCTCTGGGATCGGGATCAGATAATTTTGTGGATCAAGAGGTCAAACCGTTATCTTCCTTATATCCAATCCGTGTTAAAAGAGCAAAATCTTCCGAATGATTTAAAATATATCCCCATTATTGAAAGCGCTTTAAGGTCTTTGGCCGGATCCCCGAAAGGAGCAATGGGTTACTGGCAGTTCATGAAAGAAACAGGAGAACGTTACGGATTGAAGATTTCAGAAGAGCTCGATGAGCGAAGAAATCTGATTGCTTCTACCCATGCTGCTGCTGCCTACCTTAAAAAGCTCTATGGCGACTTCGGATCCTGGACTCTTGCTGCCGCTGCCTATAACATGGGAGAAAATGGTCTTAAAAAAGAAATTCTCCTTCAGGATAATAGCAATTTTTATGATCTTTATCTATATCAGGAAACACAGCGCTATGTCATGCGAATTCTTGCTGCCAAGCTGATTTTATCTCACTCTGAAAGATTCGGCTTCAGATTGACCAATGAAGATTTATATCCACCTGAGGAATATGACCGTATCCAGCTTGCCCTTTCGAATAAAACACCAGTGCTGTCTGTAGCCCGTGCAGCCCAGACAACTTTTAAGGAAATTAAAGAACTTAATCCTGAAATAAAGGGGTATTTTCTTCCAGCAGGCACTATTACGATTTCTATTCCCCGTGGAGCATCCAAAGGATTCCATGAAAGACTTGCAGCACAAACTCAATACAATGAAAAAAAACCGTCTCAGAAGACATTACAATAACATAGTGACTAACTTTCCCATCATTTTCAATTAACCAATTCTCAATCTATGAAAATCAATACTAACCGAATCATTAAATCTGATATTTTTTTGGATATTATCTTTTTAATCCTGCGCATGTACTCCAGTACCTTACGCTACACCTCAATAAATGAAGATACATGGATAAATTATCTGGAAAAAGGCGGGTCGGTGCTGCTCTGCGGATGGCATCAGCAGATTCTTCCAGCGATTGGATATTATGGAAAATTCCGGCATTTTTCACCTTCCATAATGATCAGTCAGAGTAATGACGGAGACATCGGGGCAGGGATATCTCAGCGCACGGGGTGGCGTCCGATACGCGGATCATCTTCAAGGGGAGGGCTTAAGGCTCTCAAAGGAATCATCAGGGAGTTAAAAAGTTCGAGGCTTGCAGCCCATATTGTTGACGGACCTCAGGGGCCTGCAGGGGTTGTCAAGCCAGGAGTTATTTCTCTGGCACTAGCAGCACATGCTGTAATTGTGCCGGTTTTTATTACTGCAGACAGAGCCTGGTATCTGAACAGTTGGGACAGATTCATGATACCGAAACCTTTTTCAAGAATTCAACTTAAATCAGGGAACATGATTCACATGAATGAAGTAAAAGAGAAAAAAGATGTAGAATTACTGAGGGTGAAGCTGGAGTCTGTAATGCTGCCGCACTTGAAAAAAAAATGAAGCTTTGTATCAGGCCGAAGAATACTGCATCATGTCAATGCCTGAAACAGCATCCAATATATCAAATTCTTCTATGTGGAACTGAGGATTTGGATAAACGACAATTTGTCTGGATATCATTTTTTCAAGACGAAAGATAAGATAATTTTCCTCTCCGTGCAGAAGCTCGGCGATATCCGGGTTGACCCTTACCATGATTTTGTTACCAATCACTGTTTGGTGTTCGCGGAGAATATCCCTGTAAATGTTCTGGCATATGGCCTTTCGTGACATCAGATAACCTTCCCCGTCACAGTAAAAACAGGGTTCGCACAGCATCCTCGTCAAAGGTTTCCGGATTCGCTTACGGGTCATCTGAATAAGCCCCATGTCTGACATGGGAAGAACATGGGTCTTGCTTCGATCGTTTTTGAAAGCTTCCATCAACGCATTATAGACTTTTTCCTGGTTTGCTTTTTTCTCCATATCTATAAAATCGATTATGATGATCCCGCCAATGTCTCTAAGCCTTATCTGATAGGCAATTTCTTTGACCGCATCCAGGTTTGTCTTGAGTATTGTCTCTTCAAGATTGTGTTTTCCTACATATCTTCCTGTATTTACGTCTATGGCAACAAGTGCTTCAGTTTGTTCTATGACTATATAACCGCCAGATTTGAGCCAAACCTTGCGTTTTAATGCTCTTGAAATATCTCCTTCGAGATTATAGGCATCAAATATGGGTTCATGGCCTTCATACAGCTCAACAGAGCCTTTAAGGCTCGGCATAAATGTGTCGAGAAATGAAAGAACAGATTCATAAACTGACCTGGAATCAATTATCAGCGAATCAGCCTCATGGGTTAACAGATCGCGTACTGCTCTCAGGCTCACATTTAATTCTTTATGGAGAAGAGATGGAGCAGGAGATTTCTTGTATTTGGATAAGATCGTCTCCCAAAGATTTTTCAGGAAGACCATCTCTGAAAATAATTTTTCCTTATCAATGCCTTCGCTTGCCGTACGGACAATGTAGCCGTGATTGCCTTCGCGCATAGACACTACAATATCCTTGAGCCTTGCACGTTCTTTCTCGTCAACTATCCTTCGGGATATCCCTATATGGTTTGAATACGGCATCAGAACCAGGAATCTTCCGGGAATCGATACATAGGTTGTAACACGGGCACCCTTGGTTCCCATAGGTGATTTTGCCACATGAACAAGAATCTCTTGGCCATCAGATAAAAGTTCTTCTATTTGCAGATTTTTTGGGTTATCTATTCGTTCCAAGTTTGTGTTGATTTCATCAGGAAGTTCATCATCTTCATGACTGTCTAACATTAAATGCTCTATTTCTTCATCCATGAAGCCCAAAATATCATCTACATAAATGAAAGCAGCCTGATTAAGACCTATATCCACAAAGGCTGCCTGCATCCCAGGAAGAACTCTTTGCACTCTTCCTTTGTATATATTGCCGGCAATATCCGAATGATCCCGCCTTTCTATAAACAGCTCGACTATTGTGCCATTTTCTATCATGGCAACTCTTGTCTCGTAATCTGTATCGTTAATGATAAGTTTTTTCAGCATAATGATTCTGAAGATAATTTTCATGAGCACTTCAATTATTTTTTTTACTATACTCCATAGCCTGATTTCTGTGCAATGCAATTTTTACGGCTCTGAAAAAATGCTAAAATTTCGGTTTTTTTATTTTAGATCAACAATTTTACACAAAAAACTGATGTGTTTTTATGTAAGGGAATATGTAGAAAGGATCAGGATCTGAAGATAAAGTAAACTGCCCCCATCAGACAGAGACCGGCCCAGAGGTAATCAAGCTTTAATGGCTGGTTCATATAGAAAATCGCAAAAGGTGCAAAAACAGAAAGTGTGATTACTTCCTGAAGGATCTTCAATTGCGGCAGGCTTAAAACCGTAAATCCAATACGGTTGGCAGGAACCTGAATAAGATATTCAAAAAATGCTATGCTCCATGAAATAAGCACAGCCATGTACCATCTTGTCCCGTTGATGTCCTTCAGATGGGCATACCATGCAAAGGTCATGAATAAATTGGATGCTGCCAGCATTATGGCAGTTTGTAATATGACAGGCATTATTGTATGGTTCTCTTTATCTTCATATACGCATAGGGTTAATGATCTGAGACAATTATAAATTTTTGACTTTTATATCTCTTTTTGTATCCTTTCAATAAAAATCGTACACTTCTATTCAAAACCTGAAGACAATATTGACGGCATCGTAAAGAGGCCGGATGCAGCGCTTGCGCTGCATCCTTCGTCATTGCGGCGTACCATAAGTA
>JBBIWB010000004.1:0-104860 GCA_037439445.1 Desulfobacteraceae bacterium
GTTTTTAACATCGACAAACTCTATCTCGATTCCTTGCCCTGATAGATCTTTCATTTAAGGTCAGGGCATTTTTAATGGTCATGCATTTGGCTGCGGGCTTCACTGACAATACTTTTATTATTCCATATGTTATTCAATGTCCTGGTACAGGCAATTAATCATGGACATTTTCATTCAATTATCGTACCTTCTATTGTCCAAACAACTGAGTAGTTAAGAAAAAATGAGGGAATACGAATGGATACTGAAAAAGCTCTGGTTGGAATCATCATGGGAAGCAAGAGCGATCTTCCCGTAATGAAAAAAGCCTGTAAAATTTTGGATGAACTTGAAATACCTTTTGAAATATCTGTGAAATCGGCTCACAGAACTCCTGACGAGATGTTTCAATACGCTTCTTTCGCAAGGGATAGAGGCATAGAGGTAATAATTGCAGGAGCAGGCGGTGCAGCGCATCTTCCAGGCATGACTGCATCCAAGACCCCCCTTCCTGTGATTGGTGTTCCTGTTTCAACGACTGCCCTGAGCGGAATCGATTCCCTGCTTTCCATAGTTCAGATGCCTGCCGGAATACCAGTGGCTACTGTTGCCGTAGGCAATGCAGAAAATGCAGGCCTTCTTGCAGCTCGAATCCTTGGGATTAAATATCCTGAAATACAGGAAAAAATAATTGCCCGCACTGAAAAACTGAGACAGACCGTAACAAAAATGGAGATTTCGAAAGAGGAGATGGCTTAAGATGAGGTTTAACCCTGGTTCAACGATCGGTCTCATTGGCGGCGGACAGCTTGGAAGGATGCTAATATTAGAATGCAGGAGAATGGGTTACAGCTCTGCTGTAATAGACCCTGACATTCATGGCCCTGCAGCTCAGGTAGCTGACCAGGCTTTGAAACCTGCTGATGTAAAGACTTTTTGCAGGATCTGCCAGGTGGCAACATATGAATTCGAGCATGTTGATATTGACATGGTAAAAGAAATAGAAAATGTAATACCGGTTTTCCCCAGGGCATCTATTCTCGAGATAAAACGGAACAGGATTTCAGAGAAAACTTATCTTTCTGAAAAAGGTTTTCCTGTTCCTCTTTTCTGGATTTTTTCAAAAGGATCTGATGTTACACTTGAAAAAGAGAATCTGCCTCTTGTTGTAAAGACGTCTACTGGCGGATACGACGGAAAAGGCTTATATATTTTAAAATCAGAAGAAGACCTGGATGAGGTTAAGTCAATATTAAAAGAAGAAATAATAGTTGAGAAGTTTATCCCCTATGTGAAGGAGTTTTCGATCATTTGTGCAAGGGATGCAAGAGGAAACATAAGCCTTTATCCGCCTGGGGAAAATGTTCATCATGAAGGTATACTTCTATACACCAAAGCTCCGGCCTGCCTGACGGAATTACAAGTAAAGAATGCAAACGAGATCGTGTCTGATCTTGCCAGAACCATTGACCTTGTAGGGCTCATCGGGGTAGAAATGTTTCTTCTGGCTGATGGTGAAATCATGATAAACGAATTTGCGCCAAGACCGCATAATTCAGGTCATTACAGCATGGACGGATGCAGCGTATCTCAGTTCGAAATGCTCTTGAGAGCCATTTGCAGCCTTCCACTGGACAAGCCTGAGCTTCTTTGTCCGACAGCAATGCTTAACATTCTTGGCTGCGATCCTTTGACACTTCCATGGGAAAAGATTTTTTCGCAGAAAGGCACAAAGCTTCATCTTTACGGCAAGAAGGAAGTGAGGGCAAAAAGAAAGATCGGGCATATCAATATTCTTGGAAACTCAGCCGAAGAAGTAAACAGGAAACTCTCAGCCATCAGGAACATGGTATATCGGGAACAAGAAAAAAAAGAATAAAATAACAGATGATAAATGAAAATGAAATTTACAGGGCAGCTCTCATAATAAAAAAAGGAGGGCTTGTAGCATTTCCGACTGAAACGGTCTATGGGCTTGGGGCAGATGCCTTTAACCCTGCTGCTGTCGCAAGGATTTTCGAGGTAAAGAAAAGACCAAAATTTGATCCCCTGATAGTTCATATTTCACGAACAGAAGAACTGGATTCAGTCGTTCAGAAACCGTCTGGGCTTATAAATAGCCTCATAGATGTTTTCTGGCCAGGCCCCCTTACCCTAGTTCTTCCAAAAAAGGCCGATCTTCCTGACATTGTAACATCAGGTCTTTCTTCTGTCGGCGTTCGAATGCCCGACCATCCTGTGGCTCTGAAACTGATTGAGATGGCAGAAACTCCTATTGCAGCCCCGAGCGCCAACCCTTTCGGAAGAATCAGTCCCACCTCGGCAGCTCATGTCAAAAAATATCTCGGCAGCAGTGTCGATATGATTATTGATTACGGATCCTGCTCTGTCGGGGTAGAATCAACCATATTGTCGCTTGTTGATGAAAAACGGCCTGTACTGCTTCGCCCTGGAGGAATACCTGTAGAAGAAATAATAAGAATCACCGGCCCGGTCTATCCTCCTGACATGATGATTGCAGATGTTCTTGCCCCTGGAATGCTTCCACGACATTATTCACCAAGAACACCTGTCAGGATGCTGGAAGATTATTTTTACAAGCCCAATGATTCTAAAAAACTGAAAATAGGACTTCTTTCCCTAAAAAAACCCATGGAATCATCAAGGTATCATGCTGTTGAAGTGCTGTCAGAATCAGGTGATCTCGCTGAGGCAGCATCTAACCTTTTTGCAGCCCTGCATAGACTGGACTGTGCTGGGCTCGATATTATCCTGGCTGAACACATGCCGGAAACAGGTATGGGTGCAACCATCGCCGACCGTATCAGGAGAGCAGTTCATGAATAAAATATGCTTTCATCTCTTTTTATGATGCCGTCACAGTTAACTTAGAAGGGGGTTACATGAAGGGTTTAAACTATGATAAAAAGGTGTCAATTGCTGATATTACTGTTCGTGACGGGTTTCAGCGTGAAGAAAAATTTATTTCTACGAATGCAAAGCTCTGGGTCATAGAAAGGCTCATACTTGCTGGCTTCAAACACATGGAAGTCACAAATTTTGCTCACCCTTACTGGCTGCCCCAGTTTGCTGATGCAGAAGAACTTCTCAGGCGTGTTCGGACCAGCAAGGCTGTTAAACATCTTATTGATTCAGTTGAACTGACTGCAATAACAATCAACAAGGCTGCTGTGACAAGAGCCATTGAGGCAAAAAAGGCCGGTTTTGGCCCTGATCGCATTCTGATGCTGGTTTCAGTGAGTGAGGCATACCAGAAAAAAAACTCAGGAATGTCCATAGAAGCCTCCTGGGAAATGGCCGAAGAATGCATTCCTCTTGCCCGTGATGCAGGTATAAAGGTATGCGGTGCAATTAATTCCATATGGGGATGCCCTCTCGGCGGACCAATGGACTTACAGACAGCAGTTGATTTTTCAAAACGCTGGATCGATTCAGGAGCCCATGACATTGAACATGCTGATCATGACGGCTCGGCATCTCCTGACAGGGTCTTTGACTATTTCTGCAGAGTTATGGAAATGCTTCCTGATTCTTCCTTGCATGTTGCCCATTTTCATTCCACAAGAGGCTGGGGACTTGCCAATGTTCTGGCAGCTCTTCAGGCCGGAATCACAAAATTTGAAGCAACGATGGGAGGCCTTGGTGGGCAGCCTGCCAACTTCATGGGGGATACTCCTCTTGTCGGGACAGGTGACTATTACCATTCAGATCCTAATATCTCAGGCCTTGTTTCTACAGAAGACATGGCCGTCATGATGGATGAAATGGGGATTGACACTGGTCTCGATGTTGATGCCGTGCTCAAGATTGGTGCCATAACAGAAAAGATTGTGGGCAGAAAGCTTCGCTCTGAATGTGTTCGCTCCGGGCGTATCCCCAAAGAGGTATCAGGAAGAAAATAAAATAAACATTCGTGAAATCATCTGAAGCTGTCGTTCTATCTGATAATGACAGGCATCTTCAAATCAGGGTTTGATCCTGTTTTTTGCTGAAAGAATCCGCTCAACAGATCGCTTTGAAAGAGTATCAAGGGCTGAATTGTCACGGGTAAGCTTCTGGATATATTCAAAAGCTTTCTCTATGGCAGGGCCTTTGTGGCATATGAGTATCTGGTCAATTTCTGATGACAATGCCTGGCAAATGGAAGTTTCAAGATCATAATGCCTGGCAATTGCTCCCATGTCCAGATCATCTGTCATTACAAGTCCTTTGTAATTCATCCTTTGTCTCAGCAGGTCTCTTGCAATGACTGGTGAAAGGCTTGCCGGCCAGACAGGATCAAGCTTTTCATAGAGTATATGAGAGAGCATGATTCCGCTTACTTTTTTTTGAATGGCTGCGGCAAAAGGAATAAGATCATATGACTCGAGGCTTGACATATCTTCTTTGACAACCGGAAGATCAACATGTGAATCAAGAATTGTTCTGCCAATGCCTGGAAAATGCTTGGCAACAGCCAGTATGCCGTTTTGCTGAAGAGTTTCTATCACAGCAGTTCCAAGTTCTGAAACCCAGGCCGGATCAGAACCAAATGATCTTGTTGCCATGACGCTGGAAAAATCTGCTGGTGCAACATCCATAACAGGGGCATAATTCATGTTGACACCAATGGATTGCAGTTCCATTGCCGCAACACTTGCAAAAAACAGAGCATCCTGCCTGCTTCTCATCGATGGATTGCCTGAAAACTCAGTAAAGAAAGGTGCTTTCAGTCGTGCAACCTGGCCTCCTTCCTGATCTATTGCTATCAATAGCTCTGGCTCACCATGGCTTTTTGCACAATCCTGTATATTCATGCAAAGATTGCGAATTTCTTCAGGAGTTCCCAGGTTTCTGGAAAAAAGAATTACTCCACCCACCTTTATTGTTCCAATGAGAAATTCAAGCTCTGAATTCATTGAAGTGCCGTCAAAGCCAACCATGAGACGCTGGCCTGATCTCTGTACAACAGTCAGATTTGAAACCATCATGTAAAAATCTTTCCTGGATTCATGAGCCCCTTGGGATCAATCATATTCTTGATCTGGCGCATTAGTTTATAGCTTTCCCCGTGTTCCAACTGCATAAACTTCCTCTTGCCTATGCCAACCCCATGCTCGCCTGTGCAGGTACCTCCCATGTGTATAGCCTTTTCCACAATGAGGTGATTGATAGTTTCAAGCTTTGACCATGCTCTTTGATCTGAAGAATCCCCTACGAGCACAACGTGAAGATTTCCATCCCCGGCGTGACCGAAGACATAGCCTGTGACGCTGTACTCGTCCACAACTTCCTGTGAAAAAACGACTATCTCTGGATACCTTGAGATTGGAACCGCTGCATCGACTATGAGGGTTTGCATCTTAGGATGGGCACGGTGAATTGTTTCCCATGCCTCATGGCGGGCTTGCCAGATTGATTTTCTTGCGCTTTCCTCAGTAGCGAAGGAAAAGCCGACAGCCCCGCAGTCTTCACAAACTTCTCTGGCAAGATATCCTGTTTCATCCACTGCATTTTTACTGATTCCATGAAATTCACAAAAAAGCGAAGGTACTTCGTTGAGGCCAAGATTCTTTTCGCGGTTCATGAGCTGTATCAACCCGGGGGGTAAAAGCTCTAGGGCTGCAGGCCCAAGTCCGACCCCTATCATGGATGCTACAGCCCTTGAGGCCATTTTCAGGTCGGGAAAACAAATGATAGCTGATAGAAAATGGCTTGGAATACCTGCAAGTCGAAGTGTGGCCTGGGTGACTACACCCAGGGTTCCTTCTGATCCTACGAAGAGTCTTGTCAGATCATAGCCGGATGAGGATTTGGGCGCCTTGCATCCTGTATTAATGATTGAACCATCAGGCAGTACAACCGTAATGCGCATGACGTAATCTTTGGTAGCCCCGTATTTTACCGTCTGAACCCCTGAAGCGTTGTTTGCTATCATGCCTCCGATGGTTGCATCTGCTCCCGGGTCGGGTGGAAAAAAAAGTCCGTACTTGCCTGTCTGTCTGTTCAACTCTTTGCGGAACACTCCTGGTTCAACATCTGCCTGAAGATCCTCATGTCTGATCTCAAGTACCCTGTTCATGAGAGTCATGTCCATTACAAGACCGCTTCTTGTTGGAACTGGATTGCCTTCGGTACTGGTACCCGCACCCCATGGTGTTACAGGAATGTCATTGGCATATGTATATGAAAGAATGATAGACACTTCTTCCGTTGTTACAGGCCATATTATTCCTGCCGGCAGCGTTCCCTCATGAAAGGAAATATCTTTTCGATGCAACTCACGGCTTGACTTTCCTGTAGAGAATCGATCTGAAGTCACAAATGCTGAAAGATCGGCTATATGCCCTGGACTGAAGTCCATCATTTTTCCTTTCAAATTTGCCTTTTTACAAGACCATCTAATTTTCTGTTTGTCTCCGATAATTCTCTTATAATATCATAGCGCATTGAACAAGGCTTTTTATCAGAAAAAAACCCCTTCCTCTTTACAGGAGAAAGGGGTTTGAAGAAAAAGCAATCAGTTAAAATACAGCCGGAAACTTCATTTAGTTTGCGGATTTTGCGCAGCAATTACCCATGCCTTTTCCCATACGACCGCCCATACCGCCACCTGAGCATCCTTCCATACCACCATCTAAGCATCTGCCCATACCAAAAGCCTTACCTGCATCCGGGTTTATCTTTTTCATTGCAATAATGTGATCCAGGCGTTTCTGATCAAACTGTGAGCGAAGAGCTGTTAATTCCTGCTGAATTGCAGAAAGCTTTGTACTGTCAGGATTTTTCTTGACTAATTCAGATTTCAGTGCAAGGTGTTTTTCCTGAAGCTGCTGACGGACATCCTGAGTTGAGGTTAAAAATGCAGCCCGCTCTTCTTTTAATTGTGTGATCTGCTCATTCGACAAATTGGCCCCGTATCCATAAGGACAGTTTCCAGGTTCCATCCCATGACTTCCCGGACCCTTTTTATTGCTTGCATAAGCATTCAAGCCAAGCCCCATGACCAAAACGAGTGTACCTACGATAACCAGTGTAACAAATAAATTTTTTCTCATTACAACCCCCCTTGATTTTGTTTAATATATACGATAACTAATTGCTGGTTGATGAGCTTTAGAGCAATCTTTGTGCCATAACTCAATGATGTCTTATAACAAATTGAAACTATAGATTATAATAATGGCTGATACATTTATGGCCTTATCCATGTCTCAGAAATATGATTATTTATTACCCACAACATAAAGCCTTGCCCATGATACCGGATATTTTATATACACACAAAAAACCTACATGTTTCAGATTATAACTTCAGTTTCCGGAGGACCCATGAAAAGTACAGTTTATTTTGCTGATCTAAGAGCCACACACAAGGAAAACATATTGAATAAACTTGGCAGGCTGGTACAAACAGCAGGGCTTGACAAAGCTGTCAGCCCCAGGGACCTTGTTGCAGTAAAGCTTCATTTCGGTGAAAAAGGCAATACTGCTTTCATCCGGTCTGTTTTTGTAAGAAAAATCGTTCAGTTGATTAAGGCCTTGGGTGGCCAGCCTTTTCTGACAGATGCAAACACCCTTTATGCAGGGACAAGAAGCGATGCTCCTTCTCATTTGGAAACTGCCATTCAAAACGGTTTTTCCTATTCATCTGCAGATGCTCCCATAATAATTGCTGACGGGCTAAGGGGAAAAAGCGAGGTGGCAGTCGAAGTTGAGCAGAAAAATTTCAGGAAAGTCTATATAGGCACTGAAATCGTGCAGGCAGACAGCATCATTTCCCTTGCTCATTTTAAATGTCATGAGCTTTCCGGTTTTGGAGGAACAATAAAGAATCTTGGAATGGGGTGTGCTTCAAGAAAAGGCAAACTTGCCCAGCATTCCACAGTGTCACCTGCTGTAAAGCGAAAAAAATGTATTGGGTGCGGGGATTGCATTTCCCACTGCTCTCAGACAGCACTTTCTCTGGTAGATGACAAGGCGGTTCTTGATGCAAAAAAATGTATTGGATGCGGGGAATGCGTCCTGATCTGTGCCCAGGAAGCTATAATGATCCAGTGGAATCAGGCAATTCCTGTTTTCATGGAAAACATGGTGGAATACACTTATGGAGTATTGAAAGGAAAGGCTGGAAAAACCCTTTTTGTCAACTTCATCACAGATGTCTCTCCTGCCTGTGACTGCTATGCTTATAACGATGCACCTATTGTAAGAGACATTGGAATTACTGCTTCTTTGGATCCTGTTGCAATAGATCAGGCTTCGGCAGATCTTGTCAACCGGGAAGCTGCAAATCCAGGTTCTTGTCTGACATCAAATACAAATCCCGGAGAAGATAAATTCAAGGGAGTGTATCCTAAAATTGACTGGGCATATCAGCTTGAATATGCCGAAAAAATCGGGCTTGGTTCACGAAGTTACACCCTTGAAAAAATTTAATGAACCTCTGCCCAGTTTCTTCCATGGGCAATGTTGACTTTAAGGGGAACTTTCAATTCCATCACCCCTTCCATTATTTCCCGGATTCGGATTATTGCCTTATCAAGCTCTGATTCCGGGACCTCAAAAACAAGCTCATCATGAACGCTGAGAAGCATTGCAGCCTCAAAGCCTTTCTCTTTGAAATCAGAATCGATCTGTATCATGGCAAGCTTTATCAGGTCTGCGGCAGTTCCCTGAATGGGGGTGTTAACTGCAATTCTTTCTGCAAAGTTCCGGACATTCGTGTTCTGGCTGTTTATATCGGGAAGAATGCGGATTCTTCCCAAAAGTGTGCTCGTTTTCTGTGTTTTTCTGGCAGATTCAATTGTTTTCTGTGTGTAGCCCCTTACTCCATTATACCTTGCAAAATACTGATCTATATAGACCTTAGCCATTTTCTGAGAGATTCCAAGCTCACGCGACAGGCTGTAAGGCCCCATACCGTAAAGAATTCCGAAATTGATGATCTTGGCCTGCCTTCGAAGCTCAGGAGTCATCATGTTGGGAAGTCCTCCGAAGAGCTCCTTTGCAGTTCTGGCATGAATATCTTCATCTTTTATGAATGAATCTATCAGCAATGGATCTTCAGAACAATGGGCAAGTATCCTCAGTTCAATCTGTGAATAGTCGGCAGCAACCATTACCCAACCATCCCGGGGGACAAAGGCACTCCGGATTTGCCTTCCTTCTTCAGTCCTGATGGGAATGTTCTGAAGATTCGGATCAGAGCTGCTTAGTCTTCCTGTTGCAGTCACTGTCTGGTTGTAGGAAGTATGGATTCTTCCTGTATCTGGATTAACAAGCTCAAGCAAGGAATCAGCATATGTGGATTTCAGCTTGGAAAGTGTTCTATGCCTTAATACAAGGTTCGGGAGTTCATGATTGTGGGCAAGCTCTGATAATACCTCGACATCTGTAGAGTAGCCTGTTTTTTTCTTTGTCTTTTTCTGAACAGGAAGCCCTATCTTTTCAAAAAGAATATGTCCAAGCTGATGATGAGAATTTATGTTGAATGTCTCACCTGCAAGTTCATAAATCATCTTTTCAATATCTTCAATCTGATGTTCAAAAGATCCGGAGAGAATCTTCAACCGGTTGCAGTCAACACAAACACCTCTCATCTCCATTCTCATCAGGACTTCAACAAGAGGCATCTCTACTTTCTGAAAAAGATTCATGAGGTCAAGAGACTTAAGTCTTGGAAGAAGAACTTCTCTTGCCATGAGGGCAATGTCTGCATCTTCGCAGGCATATGAAGTTGCATCTTCAATTGAAACAGAATGAACCCCATCATTTTTTCCTACCACTTCCTGATAGGTAATGGTCCTGTGGTCAAGATAATCGAGAGCTATCTGATCGAGGCTGTGAGACCTTGAAGAAGGATTTATAAGATAGGATGCAATCATTGTGTCAAAGACAATGCCGGATATTTCAATCCCGTAGCGGCTAAGGACAATACAGTCATATTTGATATTCTGGCCAAGTTTTTGCCTGTCGGGATCTTGAAGAATTGGCTTGACTGACTCAAGAACAAGCTCCAGATCAAGCTGAGAAGGAACGTCTGGATACAAATGGCCTACAGGAACGTAAAAAGCACTATCTGGTTCTACAGAAAAAGACAGCCCTACTAGATTTGCCCTCATCGGATCTGTGGAAGTGGTTTCAGTATCGATTGAAATGATTTTTGCATTGGAAAGAACAGAAATCAAATGTTTCAGTTCTGCCGCTGTTGTAACTGAAGCATAATGCTTATGTGTTAAATCTGATTTAAGAGGAAATTCCTTCTGTAGCTGGCGAAATTCGAGTGTTTTAAAAAGCCTTCCCAACAGGTCAGAGTCAGGGGCCTTTATCTTAAAATCCTCAAGATTTACATCAATCGGAACATTCCGATCTATGGTAACAAGAGACCTGCTCAGGAAGGCCTTGTCCTTGTGCTCAGAGAGTTTCCGGCGAAGGGAATCTGATGGTATCTCTTCAATTTTTTCATAGACCTGGTCTATGCCGCCATATGTCTGAACCAGGGATAGGGCAGTTTTAGGGCCGATCCCTGGAACTCCTGGAACATTGTCGCTCGAGTCGCCGGAAAAACCCATTACATCAATTATTTTTTCTGGTTCTATCCCGAAGTTCTTGACCACATCTGAAAGATTTGTAATCTTTTCCTTCATTGGATCCCATATGGAAACTGAATCTGTGACAAGCTGGATGAAATCCTTATCCCCTGTTACCATCACAACCGAAAAACCAGCCTTGCCAGCCTTCGATGCAAGTGTTCCTATGAGATCATCAGCCTCATAGCCTGGCAGCTCTATTGCTCGAAGATTAAATCCTTTCACTAACTCACTGATATATGGAAGCTGAATGCGCATGTCATCCGGCATGGATGGGCGTGTTGCCTTGTAGTCAGGATACATTTCATGTCTGAAGGTTTTTCCTTTGCTGTCAAAACACATGGCAATATATTCAGGAGACCTGTCCTTGATGAGTTTAATGAGCATTCTTGTAAAGCCAAAAACAGCGTTTGTGGGAAGCCCTGTGGATGTGGAAAGACCTCTTATGGCATGATATGCCCTGTGGATGGTTGCTGTTGCGTCAATAAGGTATATTACAGGTTGCAATTTTTAGAGTCCTATGGTTTCGGCAACGCCTGTCATTGCTTTGATGCTGATGGATACAAACTCCGGAAGGGGGATTCCTATAATTTCACATTCCATTATAGTTTCTCTGCTCACTGAACGGGCAAAGTGCTGGGTCTTCATTCGCTTTATAACTGAGCTGGGCTTAACACTTGTTATTTTTTTGTCAGGATAAACAAGAGCGGTTGCTGCAATCATTCCTGTAATAGTTTCAGCGCATGCAAGTGCATGATGAAAGACTGTTGTGCGCTCAAGGCCAAGACCTTCTGCATTGTGTTTTTCAATAGCATCAGCAATGGCAGGCGATATCCCGTGTTTTAAAATGAGTCTTGCTCCTTCCAACCCATGAGTCGATGGATCTCCGTCAGTGATTTCATAGTCGATATCATGAAGAAGCCCTGCAATCCCCCAGATATCAGGATTCTCCTGAAACCTTTGAGCAAGTTCTATCATTATGGCCTCTGATGCAATACAGTGGGAGATCAGCTTTTCATTCTTGAGGTGTTTTTTGAGCAGTAAAAATGCATCTTCTCTGGCAATGCCGGCAGATTCTTGAGTTTGGGTTGACATCAAAACACTCCTATATTAAACGTAACAATAACAGTTTTCTTAGGGAACATTCTCAAACCCGAGCTTGGGACAGAATTTCAACAAAAATTCCGGGTTCCGCCGGAATGTCGATGAAGTACTTTTGCAATTATCTAAATAAACAAAAGACTTATGAGCAAGCAATCTTCATACAAAGAAAAACGCCGCCTGGCAAAACAGGCTCCTTGCTCCTGCTGCATGGAGGACCCGCCTTTTTGCTGGAGATGCAGGTGCGGATTTTCCATTTGCCCCGATTGTATGGAAGAAAATTTCTGGGGTATGTCCTGTAACGGCATAACCTGGCAGTGTCCAGACTGTGGAGGGCAGAACGGTTTTGGAAACCAGTAATTGTTATCAGGGTTTTTTTTCAGGAAGACCGCATACGTTACATCTTCCATTTGCCCCGATTGTGCCAATGCAGCTTTCATCTTTGCAAAGCATCCGGGTTTCCCATCCTGAGACCTCATCCACGGTATCATCTTCTTCCGGTACTGTTTCTTCAGTGTCATCTGCAAAAGTCAAAGAATCTTCTGAAGACGGTTCCACTGTATCTTCCTCAAGAGCAACAGAGTCCTGGGAAGAAGAGTCGTTTACCGTGCCATCACTATCCATAAGTCCGCAAACCCTGCATCTGCTGTCTTTTCCTATTGTGCCGATACAGCTTTCATCTATGCACAGTTTCCGGTTTTCCCAGTCGCTGTCAGTTTCTTTTGTTTTAGTTTTTTTTTCTGATTCATTTGTCGTCATTTCGAAGTTCTTCTTTACCTGTTTTTACTATTGAATCTTTTACAGTTTCATCTATAGTTTTGTAAATTGATTTGAATGATTCAGTAAAACCGCTTGGTGAAATCCTTCCGGTTTCTATGAATTTAACTACGATTTCCTTTGTTGTCTTTAAAATGTGTTCATCAATAGAGCTCATGGCAATTCTGTCCCAGACTGGTGGTGATAAAAAAATTGATGAAAATCTATATTTCAATTAACGGTTAACCATGATCGTGTCAAGAAAGAATGGACTCATTTCAGGTAAAAAATATCATTCTTTTAACTATAAGCTTGATGAACTCGTAAAAGTCAATATTCGGACGGCTTTGTAAAAAGGCCGCAGGCAAGGCGCGCAAATCCTGAGGAATGAGGCGTACTTATGGTACGCCGCAATGACGAAGGATGCAGCGCAACGCAGCATCCGGCCTTTTTACGATGCCGTCAAGCTTGTTCACATAGTAACTATGGCTGGGACTGTTTACGAGTTCACAAATTTTGATGAACTCGTAACTAATCCAAATTCATAAGGCTTTGTAAAAGGCCCGCTGGCAAAATGCGCAAATCCTGAGAAATGAGACGACTTAAAACTATGCATCAATGACGAAGGATGATTCGCAACACAGCATAAGGGCTTTTCTCGACGCCGTCAATTTTGATCCGGAGGCAATACCATGTTAAGTTTCACAGTCTATGATGTTTTTAAGCGTAACGCTGCGATTCATGCCAAAGAAACTGCCGTTGTGTGCGGAGAAAAGCGCTTTACTTTTGAAGAAGTTCTTGGCCAGGTGGATGCCCTTGCCAAGGGCTTCAAAAAGTGTAAAATCGGAAAAGGAGACAGGATAGCCATTCTTGCCCATAACTGTCATAAATACCTGCTGCTGTTTGGAGCAGCAGCAGCAAGCGGTGCGGTTGTAGTTGCCATAAACTGGCGGCTTTCTGCAGATGAAATAAACCATATTCTTGAAGACTGTGCGCCTTCAGCCCTTTTCTATGACATCAATAATGCTGAGATAGTAAATAATCTTTCAAAAACCGGGGCGTACAGCGGACAGCTTTTCAGCTTCGAATCGTCCGGAACCGTGGGAAAACCTCTTGATCTGCTTGCAATAACTGATTCGGATATGGATGCAATAGATGTTTATGCTGACGACCCGTTTTGTATAATCTATACTGCTGCCGTTGGGGGCAAATCCCGCGGAGCAGTGCTTACTCACTCCAACATCTGCCTGGGAAACCTTCAGAGTATTGCAACAATGGGACTCAGTTTCAGGGATGTTCATCTCAACATGCTGCCCCTTTTTCATATCACAGGCATTAACCTGGCTTTTTCTGTTATGCATGCAGGAGGCAAGAACGTCATAATGGGAAAGTTCGATCCTCAAAAAGCCATGGAATTTATAGAAAAAGAAGGGGTATCAGTGATCGGATCATTTCCCCCGATTCTATCCAATCTTCTGACAGAAACGGAAAAGAAATCTTATTCTATTTCAACCCTACGCCATGTTTTAGGAATCGACAGTATTGATAATATAAAAGCGTTTGAAGCCAAAATCGGCAGCGTTTTCTGGACTCTTTACGGACAGACTGAAACATCTGGCATGGTTTCATTTTCACCTGCAAGGGATAAATTTGGATCTGCTGGCAAACAGGGGCTCTTGATCAAGATGAATCTTATTGATGAAAATGAAAAACCAGTACCGATTGGAGAGCCAGGTGAAATAGTGGTTCAGGGCCCTCTTGTGTTCAAGGGTTTCTGGAATCAGGAAGAATACAACAAGTATATTTTCAGAAACGGCTGGCATCACACAGGAGATATGGGAAGAACTGATGAAGAAGGCTATCTGTGGTTTGCAGGCAGAAAACCTGAAAAAGAACTCATAAAGCCGGGCGGCGAAAATGTATACCCTGCCGAGGTCGAAAAAACAATCCTGGAACATGGCGATGTTTTGGAAGTTTCTGTGATAGGTGTTCCAGATCCAAAATTTGGTGAAGGTATAAAGGCTGTATGCGTTCTTAAACCAGGTTCTGGCCTTAAGGCAGAAGAGCTTAAAGAATTTGTTGCATCAAGAATCGCAAGATATAAAAAACCTGGGTATGTTGAATTTGTGGAATCTCTTCCCAAAACCGCCACTGGAGCCATAGACAGGTTAAAGGTAAAATCAATATACGGATAACTGCTCCGAGAGGCCACTGTAGGCTCTCACCATTAAAGATCAGAGATTGTACTGGCCGACTACTGAGCATAGAGATGCCCGATAGGGCGTCTCTATGCCATGCTTCTCCTGGGTTATTCAAAATTTAGAAATATTCAAAAAGTATTCTGATGCGTAAACTCCTTGATTTCTCTGCGGCCTGGTGCAGAAGAAATCTTGGAAGGATAGCCTAGGGGAATAAGGGCAACAAGTTCATATCCTTCCGGGACATTCAAAACAGCTTTTGCACGGTCATGATCAAAGAGGCCGACTATGACTGTTCCCAGTCCAAAGCTGTGGGCGGCAAGGCAGAGGCTCTGAGTGGCTATTCCGATATCAAACATGAACCAGTCTCCGAATTTTGTAGTAACCGCTCCGCCGTAATAGCCCGAACTGTTCAGTTTAGCGCAAAGTGCAAGAAGAACCGGGGAATTCACAATGGCTTTTGTTGCAGGGTTTTTTGGGGCAATGGTCTCCTGAAGTCTTGTCCTGATATCTTTATCCTTGATTACTATTACTTCCCAGCACTGGGTGTTTGCCCATGAAGGCGACCACTTGACTGCTTCAAGAATATTGTCAAGAACATCCTGGGGAACATCTTTTTCCTCAAACTTGCGGACACTTCTTCTTTCCTTAAGAATAGTCATAAAATCTGTCATAACATGTCTCCATTTAATCTGTCCTATAATTTAATCAAAAAAATTGAACCGTTGTTTACAAAACAACTGGATTCTGGGTCAAGCCCTGCAATGACGGCTTTTACATATTTTAATGCCCTGTTATCAATATGATCATAAGCTTTTACGAATCCACAGAGCCTGTTTGTCTTCATAACATAAAAACAGGATCAACATCAAAGACAACATTCACGTCGGAATTCTTTATTTTTTTCCCATGCTGCAAGATCAGCTTTTTTGCCATGTTGCGAAGAGCCTCTGTATGTAAACTTTTCAACAATATCTGCCACCTGTAATGAGAGGCAATTTTTGGAATGTATGACTCGATCGGGCCTAATATCTCTACAGGATCATAAAAATGGCTGCTTTTCCTGATGCTGTTACAGAAATCTCCGATTTCTATTGCTTTTCTGCCGGCTTTCTCCTCGCTTCTCCCGTAAATCTTTATCTGAATCATCCTTGAAAATGGAGGGTATCTCAGATTTTTCCTGAAAAGAATCTCCTGTTCATAAAAAGCAGCGTAATCCTGATTTGTTGCATTTTCAATGACAAAATGCTCGGGATTATATGTTTGCAGGATGACCTGCCCCGGTGATTCTCCTCTTCCGGCCCTTCCTGATACCTGCAATAAAAGCTGAAACATGCGCTCACTCGATCTGAAGTCAGGGAGATTAAAAGATATGTCGGCACAGATGATTCCCACCAGGGTGATATTAGGAAAATCATGGCCTTTTGACACCATCTGGGTTCCTATCAGAATATCGGTTGTCCTGTTCCTGAGGTCTTTCAGGATTTTTAAAAGAGCACCTTTCTGACTTACAGTGTCTCTATCCATTCTTGCTATACTTGCATCCGGAAAGAGGGATCTGACCGCTGCCTCTATTCTTTCCGTACCTATACCAAGGAGTCTTATTTTTCCAGATCCACAGGCAGTGCATTCTGATGAAGACTGCCTGGAAGAACCACAATAATGACATTTATACACCTGTGCTTTTTGATGCAGGGTCATTGTAATGGAACAATGCCTGCACTTCATTGCTTCCCCGCAGGACTGGCATACTGGAAAACTGGAAAATCCTCTCCTGTTAAGAAAAAGAAGAACCTGTTCACCCCTGGCAAGGGTTTTTTTCATTGCCTCGAACAACTCCGGGGTTATGAGTTTCCATATTCCTCTTTGATCTCTATGCTTACGGAGATCAATTATAACAGTTTCCGGTAACTTACGGTCATCTATTCTGCTGGCAAGCTTAAGGCAGCTTATTTTTTTTGTTAACACATTGTAATAAGACTGGACAGAAGGGGTTGCGGACCCAAGAAGAACTACTGCTTTGTCCATTTTTGCCCTGACAAGGGAGATGTCCCTGGCATTATAGTGAAGACCCGTGTCTTGTTTATATGAGGTATCGTGTTCCTCATCCACAACTATGAGCCCAAGACGTTCGAAAGGAGCAAATATGGCAGAGCGCGTTCCGATTGCAACTGGGGTCTGACCTTTCATAATACGCTGCCACTGATCGAACCTTTCTCCTTTCGAGAGTCCGCTGTGAAGAATTGCCACAAGGTCTCCGAAACGAGCCCTGAAACATCTCTCGGTCTGGGAAATAAGGGCTATTTCCGGAACCAAGACAAGCACTGAGCTGTTATTTTTTATGACCTTATCTGCAAGTTGCATATAGACTTCTGTTTTTCCGCTTCCAGTAACTCCTTTCAGTAAAAACGGTTTAAACCCTTGGCCGATTTCATTTTCCACTCCCGAAACAATATCATGCTGCTCTTTTGTAAGTACTGGAGGAAAATCGGGATACACTGTTTCGCCGAAAGGATCTCTATATTGTGTTCTGTTGATTATGTTTATCCAGCCGGATTCCTGCATGGATTGCAGCTTTCTTGACGCTGACGGAATCTGACGGTTCAGTTCTCTTACAGATATCTCACCATAAGACTGAATGGTTTCCAGTATTCGCCTCTGTGAAGAAGAAGCTTTCCATGAATGGCTTTCAGAAATGACCAACGACACATACCTCTCTGTCCTTCGTTTGACAGTCTCGGTTTTAAGTTCCAGTATCCTCTCTATCGAGCCATTTTTCTCCATGCTCAGCAACAGGGATTTTGAAATGTTGATTCCCAGTGACCTGGATAAATCCTTGCAGGATTTAGGCGATTTTTGAAGTACCGAAAGAATATCTTTCTGAATGGATGAAGAAAAATCACCTGAGGCAACCGTCTTTCCTGCTTCTGTAGCAGCATAAAGAGAAACGTCCTTGCGGATAAGGCCTGTTGGAAGGGCTGTCTGAATTACTTCACCGATCGGATGAATGTAATAATCAGAAACCCACTGGAAAAACGGAATCATGGAAGAAGGAAAGATTGGTTCTTCATCAAGTACATCGAGGATAAATTTCGCATCTTCAATCTCTGAGGTATCTGATACTCCAAGAATATACCCTGTCACCTTTCTTTGACCGAAAGGAACCAGTATCCTTACACCCGGCCTGGCAAGGAAGGAAAAGTGATCCGGAACCCTGTAAGTAAAAGCAGAGTAAACCGGAAGGGCAACTGCTACTGTGACGTAGGCGATGGACATCATGACAGAAACAAATGAATGCTCTTAAAACGGGAAGCTTTTTGATCAGGCACTATTTTGCTCTGGAAGATACTTAACAAGATATTCCTTAACGCGGTTGCCATCCATTTTCCTGACTATAACCAGAAAGTTTTCAATAGGAATTTCTTCACTTACTCTTGGAATTCTACCTGTCTGATTTAAGACATAGCCTGAAAAAGTGTCATATTCTTTTGTATCCGGAATCTTCATGGGAAGCACTTTATTGACATCATCAATGTCGGATTTTCCAGGCACAATCCATTCGTTGTCTTGAAGGGTTACAATCTTAGGTTCTTCAAGATCGGTTTCATCTGCTATTTCACCCACCAGTTCTTCCAGAACATCTTCCAGGGTTATAAGCCCTGATACTCCGCCATGTTCATCCACTACAATTGCAATATGGTTTTTTCTTTTTTTAAACTGGCGAAGAAGCGAATCAAGCTTTTTATTTTCAGGCACAAAATAAGGTGGCCGCATTATTTTTTCTATGTCAATTGGTTGACACGATACTGACTGCTGGACAAAAAGATCCTTGATATTAATAATACCTTTCACATTATCGATGCTGCCATCTATTACTGGAATCCTTGTAAAGCCGGAATTGGCAATTGCTTGTATATCCCGGGGCTGGCTGATGTCTATTACAAACATGTCTGCCCTCGGAGTCATTATTTGATCTGCATTGATGTCATCAAACTCAAAAATATTATGGATAAGATTGCGTTCCTCTTCCTTGATTTCTCCTTCTTCTTCCACTACTTCAACAATTGTCATGAGTTCTTCTTCAGTAACAATTGGTTTTTTTGTGAAGAGTCCGGTCATCAGAGGGATGAACTGCAGGAATTTTGATAAAGGGGAAAAGAGCACTGTAAACCAGTAAACAGGATAACAAGTCATTCTGGCAATAAAAACATTGTTTCGTGTTGCCAGAGATTTCGGAAACACTTCACCGAAAACCAGGACAAGGAATGTCATTATCCCTGTAGCAAGACTGACGGCATGTCCCGGAAATTCTTTCATTACTATTGTAGTGGCAAACACAGAGGCCCCAACATTTACCACGTTGTTTCCTATGAGAAGCGTGGTCAACAGCCTGTGAGGATCTTCTTTCAGATTCTGTATCAACAGGAAAATCTTCTTGTTGTCTTTTGCCAGATGTCTTGCTCGCGTACGACTGATAGAAAAAAAAGCTGTTTCAGCAGCAGAAAAGAAGCCTGATAAAAAAATCAGAAAACCCAATATAACAAAATCAATAAACATAATAGAACTGCTTGTACCCTCATAATGGAGGCAATGTCATATCGGCACATGGAGGAAGAACTGAATATGACTCTCCATATGCGAAAATGATTATTTCACGATTCACTCTGATGGTTTTAGGTGAAAGTGATGAACCTCTCCTTTCAGGCCAGAGTCCATAGCTTTATTTCGAGTGACACTCCACACATCCTGTAGGCCCGGATTTCATCATCTTGGCTTTGATAACCTGACCTGAATCTGCAATTTTCTTGTTTTTCCGGTTAATTTCCTTGTGACACCCTATACATTGGCCATGATAGGCGTTTTTATAATATTTTAAATCCGGTTTTGCATCAGCAGTTTTACCTTGTTTGGAAGATTGATCCTGATCATGACAACCAGAAGTCTGGCACCCGACAATCTTCTCTGACCCTTTCCATGTATGGTGACATTTCTTGCAGGAAAAATCAAAATGAACAGAATGAGGAAAATTAACCGCTGGACGTTTGGCTTCAACGGATTTGGGTGCTTCAAGCAAAATATTGCCCATGGGAACTACCATAGGCTCTTTAGTTTCTGCACCCTTTAATCCAGGAACCCCAACAAGACTTTCGTATCCCAGAACTATCGCCAAGCAACATGCAGCAATTCCTGATTTTCGCATCCTTCCCTCTCCTTAATTAAAGTTAGTATTGACGGCATCGTAAAAAACCAGGATACTGTTTTAAGCTGCATCCTTGGTCATCGAGGCGTACCATAAGTGCCCCTCATTTTCTTGCTGATCTCTCTGTGCGCCTTGCCTTCTGGCTTTTTACAAAGCCATATGAGTTTCGACTTTTTACAGGCACAGCGATATTTAAGATGGTCTTAGACCATTTTTTAAATATTAATCATTATCATGATCACTTCTTGGAATCAAACAGAAATAAAGCATATGTGAAAAAGAATCATAATGAGCATACTGAGACATCAAATCATCATAGACCTTGCAAAATCGGGACTTAAAGCTGAAACTTCAATATCGCGGGTGCCTAGAGATGAAGTCAGAGCAAAAGTCTTATTTATGCCATGCCCTGATTTTATATAACCCGCAGAAATTGAAGCTGCCAGCAAGACATCTTCTTCCCCTGCATGTATGGGAACAAGGGATACAGGGCCAGGAACACCAACTGATTTCATAATCAAAGCCCTGTCAGGGTCATGATGGCAGCATATTGAATTGTTGTCATCTGAGGTTCGCCCTATTATTATTTTCACTTTGTCATTCAGACGAATGTGTCTGCCGAATTTGAGAAGATGGATATCGTTTTCATTAAAGTCAGGACAATGAAGAAAAAGATCCTTCAGTCTCCTGCTGTATGTCTTATCAGTCAGAAGGCATCCGCCTGCAGGCGCCGGATAGTCAACCACATTCCATTGTCTTGCCAGTTGAATCTGATTTTTTCTTGATCTGCCTGAAAATCCAAGAAGAAGCTTCCTGTCGATTTTTCCGTTTTTTTCAGGAATAGTTTCTTCAAGATGCCTTGCGCTTAAAGGACGTACAATATATCCTTCCAAGCCCGAATGCTTTTCAACATAACGAAGGGACGACCTGGTCTGTGACATGGGGCGCTGCCCCAGAACTTCACCGCTGAAAAGAAAATCGATCTTCCGTTCTCTCATGAAGTCTCCGGCAATCCTGAACATGAGCGCATGGCAATCCATACATGGATTCATGTTTCTTCCAAAACCGCAGGGTGGATTTTTCAGCATTCCCAGATAGGGAATTGTAATATTTTTAACTGTAAGTGGAATATTTGTCTTAGAAGCAGCGGCTATTGCTTTATCAGATGAAAAAAACGGGGTTTCAAAACTTATCCATTCAACATCAATTCCCTGGTTCTTCAATACCAGGGCTGCCAGTATGCTGTCGAGGCCTCCCGAGCACAGTCCCAATGCACGAACTACTTTATTTTGAGCATAATTCATGTTATTCTTACATTATTATGAAAATATCGAATAAGAAACGGACAGACAAGATTCTTGAGATTTTAAGTACCACATATCCGGATGTCAAGACTCAACTTGATTATGAGAATCCCTTTCAACTCCTGATTGCAACAATCCTTTCGGCTCAATGCACGGATAAACAAGTCAACAAGGTTACACAAGTTCTTTTCAGCAAGTTATCCTTGCCGATGGATTTTGTAAAGGCTGATATCAATGTTATAGAACATCTGATACGCCCGACAGGTTATTACCGCAACAAGGCCAGAAATATCAGGAATTGCTCAGGCATGCTTGTGGAAAGGTTTCAATCTAGAGTTCCTGAAACAATCGAAGAACTGGTTCAGCTTCCAGGAGTTGGAAGAAAAACCGCAAATGTTGTATTGAGCACAGTTTTTGGAAAACCTGGAATTGTAGTAGACACTCACGTGGCAAGAATTTCCAAACGACTCCGACTTACCTGTCACAGCAACCCTGTGAAAATTGAAAAGGATCTCATGGAAATCATTCCTGTGGAAAACTGGCGCAGTTTTTGCTTACAATTAATATATTTTGGAAGAAGCATTTGCAAAGCCAGAAAACCCGGTTGCCCGATATGTCCTGTTGAATATCTGTGTTCATTTAATGGGAAAACCCCTCCAAATTCTAATGAGAAAAGAAATTGACGCATAAGTCTTTTGGCTGATATATGCTGATACAAATGAAGTTTTTTTAAGATTAAATATTATTTTTTTTTAAAAGATAGAGTCAATTGATTGAGACAAGGGAAAAGACGCAGTGAATTTTAAAGAACTTGCATTGCAATTGGGACTGGATGAAGACGATATTCATGAAGCTGTTGATCTTTTTGTAACAACAGTTCCTTCAGATATCGAGAAAATTATAAAAGCCTACAGCAAAAATGATATGGCCGGGTTAGGAAAAGCAGCACATTCCCTGAAAGGATCGGCGGCTACACTAGGCTTTATCGAGATAGCAAAAGATGCACAGATATTAATTAATAAGGCACATAATAATGATTTTGAAGCACTCGATTTGTTGATTCCCTCTTTTATGAAAAAGATGGACCACCTTTTAGCTCAACTGAAAAAAGATATCAGAAACAAAAAGACTTGATCATGCCTTGAATTAAGAATAATTAGATTATGAATCCATCAGAATCTGAAATTTTTAGCATATTGAAACCACAGGCAATGCCATGAGCACACAGAGCGGGAAAGAACCACAGACAGCCTTTAAACGCAAAAAACTTGGAGAGATACTTATCAGGGCTGGTCTGATTAATCAAGAGATGCTTGATACAGCAATTGCTGAGCAGAAAACAAAAAAAAAGAAATTAGGTCAAATCCTCATAGACATGGGGGTTACCGATGATGAACTCATTGCCAAGGCACTGGCAAGCCAGCTTAAAATTCCCTTTCTCCGTTTAAGTGAAATCCAGATTCCTAAAGAAATCATAACCTTGGTGCCTCAGGATATGGCTGAATCATATCTTTTGATACCTGTAAAGGTTATTGAAAAACAACTTGTGGTTGCAATGTCCGATCCGCTTGATTTCCATACCCTGGATGACCTCAGGTTTATCACTCAGATGAACATTTTCGTTACAATTGCACCTCAAGGCGACATAATCGGTGCAATAAATAAATTTTATCCTCGTAGAAACATAGATAGGGATTTTGGCCTTACCAATGACATAGAAATCGTTGGCCATGTTGATGAAAAGGAAAAAAATGTTCAGGACCTCATAAACCTGACCGAGCAGCCGCCGGTAGTCAGGTTTACAAACACGATACTGGCGGATGCCATAAAGCTTAAAGCAAGTGATATCCACATCGAACCCCAGAAAGAAAGTGTTG
This sequence comes from Desulfobacteraceae bacterium, assembly GCA_037439445.1. Classification (GTDB taxonomy): domain Bacteria; phylum Desulfobacterota; class Desulfobacteria; order Desulfobacterales; family Desulfatirhabdiaceae; genus JBBIWB01. The sequence continues at coordinate 23,008 of JBBIWB010000004.1, forward strand.
TCATACGATACAGGATTGACGGTATCATGCGTGAAATCATGCAGATCGATAAGCAGGTACATTTATCACTTGTGTCCAGGATAAAGATTCTTGCCAACATGGATATTTCCATACGCCGGAAGCCTCAGGATGGAAAATCTCAGGTAAGACTCGAAGACTCCAGATACGATCTCAGGGTTTCAACAATACCAGCATCTTACGGTGAAAAAGTTACTATCCGAATTTTAAACCCGAATGCCGGTGGTGTAAGCATTGAGCAGCTTGGTTTTACCGAGAAAGACCTGAAAAATTTCGAAGAAGCTGTGTCAAGACCTCAGGGCATGATTCTGATCACAGGCCCTACAGGAAGCGGGAAGTCCTCAACTCTATACACAGTGCTTAAAAAATTGAATTCACCAAAGGTCAATATCGTAACAGTCGAAGACCCTGTAGAGTTTGATATCGCAGGAATAAATCAGGTCCAGATCAATCCCAGAGCTGGTATAACTTTTGCGGATGGACTCAGATCCATTTTAAGACAAGATCCTGACATTATAATGGTAGGTGAAATCAGGGACAGCGAAACTGCAAAAATTGCCTTTCAGGCTGCACAAACAGGGCATCTTGTTTTTTCAACCCTTCATACCAATGATGCACCGTCTGCAGTTACAAGACTTCTTGATATGGGAGTCGATTCTTTTGTCATAGCAGACTCTCTTCTTTCTGTTGTCGGGCAGAGACTCGTCCGCAAGATTTGCCCGAAATGCAAGATACCAGATACCCTGACCCCTCAGCTTTTTGAACAGTTAACTCCAATCATCAAGCCTGACAGAACCAAGAAGTTCTGGAAAGGAGCCGGATGCGAGTCATGCCAGTATTCCGGCTATTCAGGGCGTCTCGGGCTTTTTGAACTCCTTATGATGAGCCCATCCATAAAGGAAATACTCACAAAGGAAGTTGCTGCTGTAACCATTAAAAAAATTGCGGAAAAGGAAGGCTATACCACCCTCAGCATTGATGGCATTAATAAAGCTTTGAGCGGACTTACAAGCATTGATGAGGTATTCAGGGTTGCCCCCCCCGAATATGATGATTACTCTCAGGGCTCTCCGGACATGGCAAACCGGGCATCCTATGATTCAACCCATGCAACAGAAGCTGAATCTTATTTGCAATCGCCTGTTAGCAGTTTCAGGCCGGAAAAGATACTAATTGTAGATGATAACCCTGTAGTGATAAAAATTCTTAAAAATATAATGGAATCAAAGAATTATCTTACTGTAACAGCAACCAGCGGAATCGATGCCCTGAAAATTGCCTATCAGGAAAAACCGGATCTTATAATTACGGACTACATAATGCCTGAAATGGATGGCATGGCTCTTATCCAAAAGCTTAAAACCCAGCTTGCCACAAGATTTATTCCGGTTATCATGCTGACATCCAAAGATGAGGTGGAATCTGAAGTGGAAGTCTTATCAGCAGGTGCTGACGATTATCTCACAAAACCTGTAAATCCCAAAAAATTAATTGCCAGGGTTAGCAAATATTTGAAAAGATCTTTTCAGGATGAACCCTGATGACACTGTAAAAACCCAGATACTCGCCTTTTTATAGCTTACCCTTCCTTATTATGGCAACAAGAAGCCAGATTCCCATGACTGTTGCAGCTATGAAGCCAATAAAACCAATGAAGGATATGCCATGTACCAGGGGAGGTATTTCAGAAATCACTATTAACGCTGATCCTATGATAAGAGCTGCTATTATTATAGAAAATGAAATTCGATTGCTTATTTGATCCTGAGTGGAAAGAGTCTTATTGAGACCTGTTTGTTCGATCTTTATTGTAAGTTTCTGCTGGCGAATCAACCGGCTGATTTCAAGAATATCATGGGGAAACTGTCCCAAAAATCTCATAAACTGGGAAGTCAGATGAAACAAATCTCCCGCTATCCTTTCAGGATCGAGTTTATCGAGTTTGATTCTCTGGATGTAAGGCCTTGCATGAGAAATCATGTCAAAATCCTCATCCAGGACAAGAGCAATTCCTTCAACTGTTCCAAGAGCTTTTAGCATGAGAAAAATATCTGCGGGTATCGTCAGACTGTGCTTGGACACCAGTTCCAGCAAATCCTGCAGAAGCCTCTCAATCTTTATATCTTTCAGGGTCTTGAAAAGATATTTGCTCATAAAAACAGAAACGTCTTTTTCAAAAACCCTCATGTTTGGTTCTTTGTCCCATTCGGTGATTCGAAGCAGAAACTTCACAGCCATAGATTCCTGCTGATGAATAATGCTGTCAACAATATCCACAAAATCTTCGCGGGTTTTTCTGTCTACTGATCCTACCATTCCAAAGTCAAGCAGACAAATGACATTTCCAGGAAGTGCAAAAATATTGCCTGGATGAGGGTCTGCGTGGAAAAAACCGTGATGGAAAATCTGTTTGAGGCAGGCATCTGCCCCACGCTTTGTCAGAAGCTTACGATCCAAGCCTGCCTTTTCGATTGAATCGACATCAGAAATCTTTATTCCATCTACCATTTCCATCGTCAATATCACCGGAGTCGATTTATCCCTGAACACTCTTGGAATATAGACCGTAGGGTCATTTAAGAACATAGATGCAAAATGTTCCATACTTGAAGCTTCAACAGTAAAATCAGTTTCATTTTCAATGACCCTGGCGAATTCTTCCACAATTCTTACAGGTCTGTGAAGAGCAAATTCTTCTATGTGGCGTTCCATCAGGGTTGCCAAGTGCAGCATGATTTCAAGATCAACTTCAATGACCTTTTTAATGTCTGGCCTCTGAACCTTTACGGCAAGTTCATCTCCTTCCTTTGATCTTGCTCTGTAAACCTGGGCAATTGATGCAGATGCAACTGGTTCCTTGTCTATTGAGGCAAAAAATTCCTCTGCCCCTACTCCAAACTGAGATAAAAAAATCATTTCTGTTTCACTGAAATCAAAAGGAGGGACATTGTCCTGAAGTTTTATGAGCTCAGTAACAAATTCCGCTGGAATCAGGTCAGGCCTTGTGGAAAGCAACTGACCTAGCTTTATATAAGTAGGCCCGAGTTCTTCTAAAGCCAGTCTTGTTCTTTCTGCTCTGGAGAGTTTTTCTATGGGATCTTCGCGTTTTTTTGAAATCATCTGTAAACCAATGTCGATATACTGATCAATCTTGAGATGCTCGACAAGTTCACCGAATCCATAGCTTATGAGAACACCAAGTATCTGCCTGTAACGGTTGAGATTCCTGTAGGTGCGACCTAAAATGCCAATTTTACGGATACTAAGCATAGCTTTTAAAAAACCTTACCACCTCAGCAGAACAGATCCATAAGTTAGCCCCGAACCAAAAGCATCTAGAAGAATGGTGTGCCCATTCCTGATCTTGCCATCACGTACAGCCTCATCGAGCATGGTTGGGACAGTTGCAGATGAAGTGTTTCCGTACCTGTCTATATTGGTCAATACTTTTTCCATCGGAAGGTCAAGCCTCTTTGCAACAGCTTCTATGATGCGAATATTGGCCTGATGGGGAATAAACCAGTCAAGCATCTCAACTGTCATCCTATTTTTTTTGAGAGCTTTCATTGCAAAACTGCCTAGTGTTCTCACAGCAATTTTAAATATCTCCTTGCCGTTCATACGAAGCTTGTTAAGATTTTCATTTAAAATATCATGAGAGACCGGCATGGCAGAACCTCCTGCAGGGACATGGAGAAGATTCCAGAGGCTTCCGTCTGAAAGAAGATGGCTCGAAAGAATTCTGCTCGTGTCCGTTTCATGAGTTCTTTCAACAACAGCAGCACCTGCCCCGTCTCCGAAGAGGATGCAAGATGACCTGTCCTCCCAGTTGATGATAGAGCTGAGGACTTCTGATCCAATCACAAGACTGTTTTTAACCTGGCCAGTTCGAATAAACTGATCTGCCATGCTCAGCCCATAGACAAATCCGGTGCATGCAGCGTTTATGTCCACTCCCCATGCTTTTGAAGCTCCGAGTTTATGTTGCAGCCAGCATGCTGAAGAAGGAAGAATGGTGTCAGGAGTACATGTAGCATAGATGATCTGATCAATATCGGAAGGGCTTTTCCCTGCCATTTCAAGAGCCTTTAGAGCTGATGCAAGAGCTAGGGCTGAATTGAATTCATCAGCATTCCCAGGTTTTGACATGCGCCTTTCGGCAATCCCCGTACGTTCTCTGATCCAAGAATCATTTGTTTGAATACCGGATAGCGCCAGTTTTACAGAAATATCATGATTGGTTACACGATTTTCCGGAAAAGCTGAACCTGTCCCTGAAATTTTGGCTGCATACGTCAAAATAAATCTATAGCTCCTGTTATTGTAGGTAAGGCATTCCTCATCTCGATTTCCTGTAGTAAGTCATGGCCTCTGGAATCATTTCTTTAATTGAATCTATGCGGGTTTGATCTGATGGATGCGTGCTGAGGAATTCCGGCGGGTTTTTATCTCCTTTTTTTGATGCCATTCTTTTCCAGAAATCTATAGCTCCATTAGGATCATATCCTGCAAGCGACATAAAAATGAGACCAAGATAATCAGCCTCTCGTTCATGTAGCCTGCTGAAAGGAAGCATGTATCCGACTTCGGCACCAAGGCCATAAGTCATCATCCAGAGCTGCCTGGTACGGCCAGGTTGATTGGCCATGGCTACATCAAGCGCAATACCCCCCATCTGTACAAGCAGTCCCTGGCTCATCCTTTCATTTCCGTGCTTTGCTACGGCATGGGCAATTTCATGACCCATAACAACAGCAAGTCCGTTTTCATCTTTAGCAACCTGTAGAAGGCCCGTATAAACAACTACTTTTCCGCCTGGCATACAAAAAGCATTGACTTGATCGCTTTCAACAAGATTGAATTCCCATTTATAATCCTGCAATTCACTGGACATTGAATTATCAGAGAAATATCTTTCAACGGCTTTCTGTATTCTCTGCCCTACACGTCTGACTCTTTGTGTTTCTTCAGCATTAGTGCTCAGTTTGTTTTTCTGCATGAACTGGTCATACTGCTGATAACTCATGGACAAAATCGTCTGATCGGAAATCATATTGAGTTGACTTCGACCGGTTAAAGGAACTTTTGTACATGCTGAAAAGAAAATGCAAAATAGTATCGCAGTCAATATATAAAAAATCTTTGTTTTCATGGAATTTCTCCTCAAAAAACTGGCTTCATTATTGACATTATTTATAGTTTAAAGCAAATTGTCCAAAAGACACCCTTGCTATTTTTATTTTCAGCCAGCCTGAATATATGTGTTTTTTCTTAAATTAGCAAGGCTGTGGACTTACCAGTAAAATCTTTATAAAATATTTCTCTGCTATGAGGTAGAATATTGCCGCTAAACCAACTTGTTGAAACCTTATTCAGAAATGACCGGATAATTTCTGCTATTTTTTATGCAAATATAGGAATGTTTATCCTGTCTATCATGCTTAACCCCTTTATGACCAGCATCACCCTTAATCCTTTTACATTTCTTTCTCCTGAGTACCAAAGCCTGATTCTTCTCGGGGCAACAGGCACAATACCTATTGACAGGTTAAGCAGGTGGTGGACACTAATTTCAGCAAACTATCTTCATGGAGGCATCCTGCATATTTTCTTCAACATGATGGCCCTTAAACAAATTGCTCCTCTCATAATAGCCGAATTCGGGACTTCGCGTATGATCATCATCTATACATTAAGCGGTGTTGCAGGCTTCTGGGTATCATATCTTGCCAAGATTCCGCTTACCATCGGCGCATCTGCTTCATTGTGCGGTTTAATGGGTGCAGCCCTGTATTATGGAAAAAGCCGCGGTGGTACCTACGGCACAATTGTTTTCCGGCAGATTTCGAGCTGGGCAATCGGTCTTTTCATTTTTGGTTTTTTAATTCCAGGCATCAACAACTGGGGACATGGGGGAGGTATTATCGCAGGGGCTGTTTGTGCAATCATGTTTGGATATAAAGAAAAATCAAAGCAAAACTGGTTTCATCATATGATTGCAGGCCTACTGGTGTTGCTTACAGTATGTGTACTGATATGGGCTGCTGGTTCAGGAATTTATCTGCGCCTCAGATGAACAGACATTTATGATTCAATGACTCTGCGAAAAACTTTTTCAGCCTTTTCAGCCGAATAAACCAGGCCAGCTTCTGAAAACCCCATTTCACAGCCCTGATTTCTGGCGAAGCATCGGGGGTGTCTGTACAAAAACTTGTGATGCATATTTCCGGACGGATGTCGGCAGGGAATATACAAGGCCCTGTGCTGTTTTCTAGGAAGATGCAATCTGCTGTAAAGAAACGTTTCAATTTCTCAAGATGCTTTTCTATTCTGGAGTCAAGGTAAGGCACAAGGCTAAGGATATATATAAAATCCTCCAGTCCGATGATTTCATCCAGGCAAACATTGCGGCAGCACAACCCATGACATCCATGCACACATCTATTCAGGTAGGGTTTGGATGCAAGGATCAGAGCCTGCTCTGCCAAATGGAGCTGCTTGCATAACATTGCCAGAGTTAGGCTGCTTTCGGCGTCAAGCGATTGCATTATGCGGCGGGCTTTATTGAATTGGTAAACCAGCATACCCTATCTTCCTAATCATATGTGGTTTGGTGCGCAGTCGTCACAAAACAATGATAGGAATCCGCTGGCCATTGCCTCTCTGACATAGCTCTTATGATCCTGTAAATTCAAAACTGATGAGTTTTTGTATTTTGTCTATTCGGATAAAAATTTCTTTCAGCATGGTCTGCTCGATTCGGGTCAGTTTCTTGGGATTGACATAGTTGTTCGGCTCTGTTCCGTCAATCATGACCGTATTAACCTGACAGGAAAACCGAAGCTGCATGAGAAATCCATATGCATGTTCGAACTCACTGTAAATATCCCATGTCAGTTTTTTCCTGTAATACAACTGCCGCATCCGCTCATGAGTATTAGTTTCAGCAATCCCGTATTTAAGCGAATAGATGCGGATAATATCTGTAATGGGCATCATCGCTCTTTTTATGTCAAAGGCATCCCGATGCTCTCCTCTGGATTCCACAATAAAATTTCGGAAGAAGCCAATGGGCGGTTTGAAACGCAGGGCATTTTCAGTCATGTGCCGGAAAAATCCTGCCCACCCCAGAAGTGTATCCATCAGATACTGACGAAGATCGCTGACAATGCTCATGTCGCCATATCCGCCCCTGAAATCGAAAAAAATACTGGCCTGAAGAAGGTCCTCTGCCTCTGACTGACGGGTCCAGGTTTTAAAATACTTTTTCCAGACAGACAAAGGCTGACACCACTGAGGGTTCTTAGCCATGACATTCCCTTTGCACAATTCAAATCCGACCTGATCCAGCCAGGTGCAGACCGTTTCTCCCAATGTCAGGAAATACGAGCGGACGTCTTCTGCTTGTGATCCAGAAGGATCGTCATAAACAATGGCATTGTCCTGGTCAGTTTTCAGGGTCTGTTCCTTTCTCCCCTCGCTGCCCATTACCATAAAAGCAAACCGGCAGGGCGGTTGTCCTATTTTCCCTATGGCCATATCCATCAACTTAACGAGAATTGTATCTGAAATGGCCGTGATGAGTCTGGTCAGATTTTCTGCCTTTGCCCCGTTTCGAATCAGATTCTGAATGACTGCAGGCATTTGCTTGTACAAATGTGATATTTCGTAAAGGCTGTCTGAAGATTTAATTTCCCTGATCAGGAACAGAGGGGACTGGCCCTGGGACGCCAGAATGTCCTTATTCGCTATGATTCCGACAACCGTATCATTTGGACCTGTAACCGCCATGTGTTTGACGTTCTCCTGCATCATGGCCATCAAGGCCTCGAACACAAAAGCTTTTTGCGAAATGCTTCGCAGCGGAGTAGACATAATGGATGAAATCGGTTCCTGAATGCTCAATCCGGTAGCAATAACCTTCTTCCTGAGATCATTGTCTGTAACAATTCCTATGAAATCCCCTTTGGCGTTTTTCACCAGAATGCTGCTGCATCTGAGCCGGGTCATAAGTGCTGCAGCCGATTGAATTGTCATATCCGTCTGGCAGTAAACAATGTTCTGCTGATAAATACCCTCAATCGACTGATTCATGTACTGAAGGGTTTCCTCACGAGGTCGAATCGTCTGAGCCACTATAGATGCATAAAAACGGTCAAGCATTCGCTTTCCAAAAGTGTCTGTAAAAAACTCGCTGAAAGATTCGAACCGATTGCAGACATCAAGAAAATGCTGTCTTGGCAACGTATAAAAATATGTGTCTTCCGTGGTTTTAAGGGAGCGAATTGAAATAGAGTTGTTAAGCAGCATTGAGATGCCGCCAAAGAGGTTACCTTCGCTGATCTTATCGTGTAGCATAATACGGTTGTTTTCTTCAAAATAGCGTTCAGCAGCACCTTTCTGAATAATATACAGGGCATCAATACGGGAGATTCCATGGGTGAATACGACCTGTTCTTTCGGATAATGGACAACAGAGAGTTCCGAAGCAATGTTATTGAGTTCTTCTTCAGGCAAAAATGAAAAAGGGGCGATACTCAGCAGAAACTGTTTGGCCTTCTCAGATACAATCATGGATGCATAGGAGGTATCTATCACTTTTTGACTGAACGTATCTACAAAAAACCTGGAGACTGCCGGATGACGATTGCAGATATCCTGAAACACCAGGCCGGGAATGACATAAAATGTTGAATCCCGCGTCACTTTGGCTGTATTGATAGCCACCCCCGCATTCATAAGCAAGGAGATGCCGCCAAAAACTCCACCTTCCCTCAGGGTTCTTTTCTGTACAGTTGCACCAGGCTGCTGATCGTGCAACTCAAGAGTTCCGCTTTTGACTATATAAATGTTTTCTACCTGAGACCTGCCTTGAAGGAACATTATTGTTCCCTGAGGAACCACCTCAACATGAATGTCTTGAATTATTGCTTTCAGCTCTGATTCCTGCAGTGATGTAAATGGTGGAATCAGTGACAGCCAGGCAACGGTCTGATGATCCAGTGTGACAGATGCACCAGGATCGGGCGCAGTCGAAAAATATTGATCTCCCATCGTTTTTTCTGATGTCCTTGTAAAGAGAGCTTAGAAGAGATGAATGGCTTCAGTCCCTTGATACAATTTTCATTCTGCTGATGATTTCTTCTTAAGTCAAAAAACCCGGTTTAACCAAAGTTTACAGCATCAAAGTTTTTTTACGATGCCGTCAGAATGCGTCAAATTTACACCCGTCAGTCTGGAAGCAGGTCGTAAAAATAGAGCATGGTATCGGATCTTGTGATTATTCCTATGATTGAACCATTTTCAACCACAGGAAGTCTTCCCACATCATGTTTGACCATTAGTCTGGCTGCATGCATCGGGCTTTTACCAGGATCTATGGTGACAACATTTGTGCTCATAAAGGCTTTAACAGGCGATTTTAAACGCTTTGCCCCCTTGATTTTACGGAAGTCCCTGCGCGAAATCATGCCTACCAGCCTTCCGTCTTCAACAACAGGGATTCCTGTGCATCCTTTTTCACGCAGAACTTGTGCAGCAGCTTCCATGGTTGTATCAGAGGTTATGGTAGTTACAGGAAAGGACATGAGATCACTGATTTGAACTGAAACCTGCTGGTTGCCCTGCACAAGCTCAAGAATAATTTCCACAACTGCATCAGGGTTTACGGATTTTAACATGGCAGAGCCTGCTCCTGGGTGCCCCCCTCCTCCCAGGCTGCCCATGATAAGGCCCATGTTCAATCCATCCACATTGCTCCTTCCAATTACAATACATCTGCCCTGCTCTTTTTCAGAAAAAATACCAAAGGCTGCATCCACGTTTAAAATTTCCCTGTACATTCGTACAATGACAGCCAGACTGTCAACATGACCATGAATGTCGATCTTGCTTATGCTTATGCTGTATCCGTTAAATCTTATTCTTTCTGCACTCTTAAGCATTTCAAAGAGTATGTTCTTTTGCTTTTCACCATACACAGGCCTGAGAAAAGACCCGAGAACATTCAAATCAGCCCCCTGCTCCAAAAGATATCCTGCTGAAAAAGCATCTTCAGCTTTAGTAGATGGAAACATCAGATTTCCTGTGTCTTCGTATAGACCTGCAAGAAACAAGGTTGCCTGCACCGGAGTAAGCTGTATCTGTCTTTTCCTTAACTCACGAAGCAATAAAGTGATATTTGCCCCCATTTCTTCATGACATTTCCAGTCGGCCTTTATATCACCTTCAATTTGATGATGATCCCAAAGGATGACTTCAAGACCTTCTTTCTGACTCATTTTATTGAAACGCTCTATTCTGTTCCAGTTGTTAACATCTACGATTATAATGCTTGTGACTTCGTGAGTCTCAATCTCATCTGGTTCGCGCAGATTTAATATGTCTTTGTGAATGGAAGTGAAGGATTTGACATTTGGGTTTACAGTTTTAGGAATTACAGGAACAGAACCCGGATAGAGGATTGTTGCTGCTATCAGTGACGCAAGGGCATCAAAGTCGGTATTCTTATGGGTAGTTACAATTTGCATGTTACTCTCCCAGGGGCTTCAAAGATTTGAAAGACTTCCATCATGATGTTTTTTTTCTCCTCCTGTACCAGACGAAGAACCGTCATTCGTCATTAAGGATTTTGGTTCTAAAGACTGTTTTGAATGATCGAGCTGAAGCCTGCCACTATCTGATAACTCGAGCTGAAGCCTGAATTTTTCAATTTCGGTCTGGCTGTCAATTGTTTTTTTTGCAAGAAGATAACGCAGATAAATGATCCAGAGTGCTATTCCAAGAATGACAACAGCAAAGGCCAGAAAAAACCATTTGAATTGAATTATGGAATCAAGTCCTATCCTGCCGATGTGGATTATGAAATTCGGAAGTATCCAGTATGTCAAAACCGCAAGTAGAATAAGGAATCCAATGGTGAAAATATTGAGCCTGCTTATACTTGCAAAAATATTTTCAAAGCGGTTTTTGGGGGATGATTCTTCAGGGCGGTCTATAGAAGAATTTGCTGTGTTATAACCATAAAACAGGGAAGCAAAAGCTTTCACAATAAAGGCAAAAAGAAGGACAGCACCGACAGGAATTCCTATGGCAGCAACAAACCATGCCCTGAAAGGAAAAGGCTCATCATTGGAAATCAAGTTGACTTGATATTGATCAAGAGGCCCGAAGGTCTTCTCAAAATAATATTTATTGAAGCTGCTAAGATTTCTGCCTTCTGCTATATGGATTATGTTGCCTCTCTGATCCTTTATTTCAAGCCAGGATTTCTTGCCTGATTTTATAAGTGCAATAGCAAATATTTCAAGCTCTATCAGGAAAATGCCTACAGCAACCAGAATGAACAGGGTCTTGTTTTCTCTGTATAAAGATGCAATAGTAGTGACGGTCATTGCTGTATCCTTATGAGTCATACAAAGATATGCTACTAATAAATCAGCATGATTTTTACCATATCACATGCTTAAGAATCTATTCAAGCTGTAAAGGAAATGAAATAATGAAAGAAATCAGAAATGAGGCAAGAAAATTGATGCAAGGGTTTTGCAGGGTCTGCCCTGTCTGCGATGGAAGTGCGTGTGCAGGTGAAGTGCCAGGAATGGGCGGGATTGGAACAGGGACATCATTTAAAGACAATATAGCTTCTCTATCTGAATACAAATTTAACATGAGGTTAATACACGATGTAGTTGAGCCTGATACCAGCACGACCATTCTTGGGATTCCCCTGGATATTCCTGTCATGGCTGCTCCGATCGGCGGAGTTGCATACAATATGGGAGGAAAGATTTCTGAAGAGGCCTATATTACAGCAAAGCTTGCAGGGTGCAAGGAAAAAGGCATCATAGGCTGCACAGGAGACGGAGCCCCTGAATTTATCCACAAGTCAGGATTTGAGGCAATCATCTCTTCGAACGGTCATGGCATACCATTTATAAAACCCTGGGAAGACAAAGAGTTGTTTGAAAAACTTGAAGGGGCTGCAAAAACAGGGGCAACTGTTGTAGGGATGGATATCGATGCAGCAGGTCTGATTACCCTGAAACTCATGGGAAGACCTGTTTCTCCTAAGACACCTGAAAAACTCAAGGAGATTATCTCAAGAACACCAATGAAATTCATCTTGAAAGGAATCATGACCGTTGATCAGGCAAGAGCGGCAATAGATGTCGGTGCAGATGCCATAATTGTATCAAATCATGGAGGAAGGGTTCTTGACCACACTCCCGGAGTTGCCAGAATACTTTCTGGAGTTGCTGCGGCAGTTAAGGGTCAGATTACCGTTCTTGCAGACTGCGGGATCAGATCAGGTGGCGACGTACTGAAGATGCTCGCCCTCGGGGCAGATGCAGTTCTTATAGGAAGGCCTTTTTCTGTTGCAGTGATTGGAGGGATGAAAGAAGGGGTCATGACCTATATCGATCAGATAAAGTCTGAGCTTGTCCAGGCCATGATTCTTACCGGTTCAAAGACTGTGAAAAACATCGATCCTTCAATATTGTGGAAAAGATCATGAAAAAAATCATTCTTTCTGTTTTTGGGCCTGACCGTCCCGGAATTCTAGCTGCTGTATCAGGGATTTTATATGAAAAGGACTGCAACATTGAAAATGTTACGCAGACAATCCTCCAGTCTGAATTTTCAGGAAGCTTTATTGCGGAAATTCCCAACTCACTTACAATTGAAAATCTTTGCTCTTTGCTTTCTGATGCACTTACACCAATGAGACTTCAGGCCAATGTCAAGTACCTAGAAGTAAGTCTTCCTGCACTTGACGGAAAATCATCCGAGCCTTTTGTCATAACAACCAGGGGACCTGACAGAAAAGGGCTTGTGGCAAATATCACAAGGATAATAGCAAAGTACGGAGTCAATGTCACAAATCTTCAGGCAGCTTTCAAGGGAGGAGATAACCCCAACGACAACATAATGATTTATGAAGTTGATGTACCTTTGGATATCGACTCTCAAGCATTCCACCGTGATCTTCGGAATAAAGCCGAAGATCTTGGTCTTGTCCTAAGCATTCAGCACCGCAGGATTTTTGAGGCCATCAACAGAGTATGAAGACGGCTTAAAAGGGATAACTATGTTAAGTATAAGCGAAATAGTATCAACACTAGAGATGCTTCAGAACGAACATCTTGATGTAAGAACAGTGACCCTTGGAATCAATCTGATGGATTGTGCCAGCCACGACATAAGCAGGTTAAAGGACAATATCTTTACAAAGATTACGGGCCTTGCTGGAAATCTAGTCAAGGTATGTGATCAGATCGGTGTTAAATACGGTATTCCTGTTGTCAACAAGCGTGTTTCAGTTAGCCCCATTGCATTATTGGGGGCTCCATTTTCTTCTTCCCAGCTTATTGAAGTGGCTAAAATCCTGAATGAAGCTGCTGTCACTGTGAAAGTCGATTTCATAGGAGGATTTACGGCACTTGTTGAAAAAGGAATTGCAAGAGGTGACCGCGCCCTGATAGAGGCAATTCCAGAGGCTCTTGCAGAAACAGAAAGGGTTTGCTCCTCTGTAAACGTTGCTTCTACAAGAGCTGGAATCAACATGGATGCTGTTCTGATGATGGGAAAAATAATAAGGGAGGCTGCAAGTCTCACAGCATCAAAGGACGGTCTTGCATGTGCAAAACTTTGTGTTTTTTCGAATATTCCGCAAGACATTCCATTTATGGCAGGAGCTTATCTCGGAATCGGTGAAGCAGACGCAGTTATAAATGTAGGAGTCAGCGGCCCAGGGGTCGTAAAAAAAGCCATCGACAGGGCTCTTGCGTCTAAGTCAAAGCCGGATCTCGGGCAGATTTCAGAAATCATCAAGAGAACGGCATACAAGGTAACAAGAGTAGGGGAACTCATAGGCAGGGAGGTGGCCGATGTTCTTGGAATCCGCTTCGGAGTGGTGGATCTAAGCCTTGCACCCACACCCAATATAGGAGATAGCGTTGGAGAGATTTTTCAGAGCCTTGGACTAAAAAGCATAGGCGTTCCAGGTTCCACTGCAGCTCTGGCCATGTTAAATGATGCCGTCAAGAAAGGCGGGGCGTTTGCCAGCTCTAATGTCGGCGGCTTGAGCGGAGCTTTTATCCCTGTCAGCGAAGACCTCAATATCGGGGAAGCTGCAAGAGAAGGTTTTCTGTCCATAGAAAAACTTGAGGCCATGACAAGTGTATGTTCAGTTGGGCTCGATATGGTGGCTATCCCTGGAGATACATCCGAAGAAACTATTGCAGCAATAATCGCTGATGAAATGGCTATAGGGGTCATCAACAAGAAAACTACGGCAGCAAGGCTCATTCCTGTTCCAGGGAAAAAAGCCGGAGAGAATGCTTTTTTCGGAGGACTTCTCGGGCAATCTGTCATAATGCCGGTCAACAACGCAGAAGGAGATAACTCTTTCATTCGTCTGGGAGGGCTTATTCCTGCTCCTATACAGAGCCTGAATAATTAATAAACTTAGTGAAAGTTCATCAAATGATAGGAGAAGAGGATGATTAATTCAGAAAGACTGGCAGAAACATTTATCCGCCTGGTTCAAATAGACAGTGTATCCAGAAAAGAAGCCATGATTTGCAGTGAGCTTCAGGGCATTTTAAGGAATATGGGTGCAGAAGTTATAGTGGATAAAGCAGGAGAGTCCACAGGCAGCAATACCGGAAACCTGATCGCTAAATTCAAGGGGAATATCGATGTTCCTGCCTTGATGCTGAATGCCCACATGGATACTGTTGAACCAGGCATCGGGGTAAAACCTGTCTATGAAAACGGCGTATTTACAAGTGATGGGACCACAATATTAGGGGCTGATGACAAGAGTGCGATAGCTGTTTTACTCGAAGTATTGACTGTGATTAAAGAAGATGGTTTGCCTCACGGACCTCTTGAAGTTGTTTTGACTGTTTGCGAGGAGATCGGACTTCAGGGTGCAAAGTTCCTTGATTTGAATCTTGTAAGTGCAAAATTCGGATATGCTCTTGACGCAACAGATACGGAAGGCATAGTAACAAGGGCCCCGGGAGCAAATCATCTTGAATTTGTGATTTATGGCAAGGACGCTCATGCAGGAGCAGCTCCTGAAAAAGGGATCAATGCAATTTCAATTGCCAGTAAAGCAATTTCCGGATTGACACTTGGCCGCATTGACAGGGAAACAACATGCAACATCGGAATAATTCAAGGAGGCATTGCCACTAACATCATTCCAGGCCAAGTAAACATAAAAGGCGAGGTAAGAAGTCATGACCCCAAAAAACTGGAAGCTTTAACTAAATCATTCGTTTCAGCCTTTGAAGCTGCGGTAAATAACTATGTTCCCCAGTCAGACGAAGCAGGCAGGCCAAGGCTTGAAACCAGGGTTACCTCGGATTTTGTTCAAACTAACATCCCTGAGGATCACAAGGTTGTAACCCTTGCTATTAAGGCTGCAAAAAACCTGGGAAGAACACTTGTTCCAAAGATCACAGGCGGCGGGGCAGATGCCAATGTATTTTTTTCAAAAGGAATAATGACTGGAGTTCTTGGAACAGGCATGAAGGATATGCATACTGTGCGTGAATCGATCGGTATAGACAACATGGTTCAAACCACAAGGCTTGTCCTGGAAATTATAAGACTCCATGCTATGTGATGGTAAGAATTGCCCCTTTTTCGGAAAATTCTCCAGAAAGCGGTGTAATAATTATTTTTTTCAGGCAGTTTTCAGAGAAGGTATAATTTAATGTCTCTGGCTTTCCTGAAGCAATGCTTTCCTTGATTTTTTCTGTTATTGATTCATGGAGATAGTCTGAAATATAACACCCGATCATTCTGTTTTCAATTTCCAGGTCATTTTGTACTGCCTTGTTGATAAGCACTATCAGCAATTCGTCACTGACTCCTATTATTGGAACAGGTAAGTCTTCCAGTACTGCATGAGAAAGAGCCAGAGCATGATTCTTTATTTGAATCTCGCGGGTTCTTTCTTTTACAATATTCTCCAGATTTTCATTGATCTGCTGAAGGGTCAGGTTTTGTTCCAGCACTTTATGGTGCAGAACCCTGTTGGCCTTTATAAGATCATATTGTTCTATAGCCTGACGAACCTCAAGAATCAAAGCCTGATCATTCCAGGGCTTCATGAAAAACTTATAAATATATCCTTTGTTCACTGATTCGGAAATAGAGTCAACATCAGTATAGCCTGTCAGGATAATTCTTATAATATCCGGGTAGATATCCTTCACCCTTGCCATGAGTTCGGTTCCACTCATTGCCGGCATCTTCTGATCAGCAATTATGACATTGACTTCTTTTTCCTGCATCAGATTCAAAGCTTCAGCCCCACTTGATGCTGTAAGAAATGTAAATCGCTCTTTTCTGAAAAGCCTTTTCAAGGAATTCAGGATATTTACTTCATCGTCAACACATAATACCGTATTGTGGTATGAGATCATGATTTATTGTTTACCCCGAGGTTTCAAGAAATAACTGGCAGGTTGATTCAATTTTTTTTTGAAGTCCTGGATACCATTCAGATAGCGTTTGCATTTGATCCTGCAAAAACGAAGGCACAACTGAAAAGCTCATCGGTAATTCAAACTTGCCTTCTTCATTTTTCTGACATGTATTGGCGATCAAATCTGCCATACGGATTATTGATGCTGTTTTCTGATCACTGAAAAAAACGCAGTGATGAGAACCAATGGCAGAAACGAGAGAACGGGGCAAAAACCATTTCAATGCAAGATAACTCCCCATTTCTGCATGATCTATAGAATCCAGCATGATTTCAGCTTCATGAAACGATATGGCATTTTCAACAGAGGTGCACCAGATTTTTTCAAAATGCTCAGGAAAATATTCCGCAAGAATCAATTTGCCGACGTCATGAATCAACCCTCCTGTAAAACAGTCTGAAGACAAGGTCGTATCTGTTTTATCCGCCAAAAACTTGCTAATTGTGGCCACAGACACCCCATGCTTCCAAAAATCCTGAATATTGAACTCCTTATGGTTTTTCTGGAGCGAAAATGAGTTAATAATGGAAATAGACAAGACAACGTGGCCTACTGTGTTCACTCCAAGAATGATTATGGCTTCTTTTATGCTGCTTATTTTAAATTGAAACCCGTAAAAAGATGAGTTGACAAGCTTAAGCAGCTTTAACGCCATAGTCTGATCAGCCTCAATGACCTCACCAAGCTTCTCCGCAGACACACTTAAATCCTGGAGCATCCGCGTTACTTCAAAAACAATTGAAGGAAGAGTAGGCAGTTCACGGATTTTGTCTATTTGTTTCAATATGTCTGGTTTCATGATAAACGCTATACAGTTATATCAACCCTGTAATCAACAAGGCTGGTCTCAGCCAGTTTCCTTATGGCAGCAATTAATTCCGGTTTTAGAGTAATGCCTCTGGCAAGAAGAAGCCTTCCATCGCTTGTGCGAAGATCCTTGGATGTTTTCATTCCTGGTTTGAGATATTTAAGGGAGACAGAAATGGATTTACTGACAGAATTTTCTTTTTCTGAAGACTCTGCCTCCTGAATCTTAACCAGTTTTTTCACCACTTCTGGATCATATTCACTAAATGAGCGCTTGATCAGAATTTGCTTGGCGATTTCCTGAACAAGTTTTTTAGGGTTTTGTATGTCGATTTGCCTGGCCGAATGACCAAGATGTTTCAAAGACATTTGACGGATTTCGGGAATGTTTTCCGGCCATCTTCTAAGCATTCCTGCATAGTCTGCTGCAACATGGATGATTCTTGCCCCAAGTGGAATTTGATCACCCATTAATCCGGAAGGAAAACCTGTGCCATCATAGTTTTCATGGTGGCAAAAGATGATATTTCCTGCAGCCTCCAGCCTTTCTACAGGCTGAAGACAAATTTGTCCTATGATCGGATGCTGCTTGAACAAGGTCAATTCCGCCTCAACCATGTCCTGTTCTTCTTTTTGAAGTATTCTCCTGGGTATTCCCAATAGCCCTATGTCATGAAGAATTCCCGCAATTTCAATCTGGTCAAGCTCTTGTTGATCCATTCTGAATTCATGGGCAATCTTTCTTGCCAGTTGTCCGACAAAACTGAGATAACTTCCAAGCTTCGGGTTAATGGTCTCAACAAGCGAAAATAAGAGCCTTGTGGTGTCGATAAAACCTCTTTCCAAAGATTCATTGGCTTCTTCCAGAGCCTTGCTTTTTTGAAGGATCTCAATGGTTCTTGCCTCGATTTTCTTTTCCAGATCATTATTGAGTTCAGATAATTCCTGGTTCTGCTTTGCAGTTAGTTCAAGCAGTCTTCTGTTTTCCGATTCAAGTTCAAATCCTTCAAGTGATCTTCTCACCTGAAACAGGAGTTCTTCATCATTCCATGGCTTTGTAAGGTAGCGGTGGATTTCACCTTTGTTTACAGCATCCAAAACATCGCTTAGCTCTGAATAACCTGTCAGCAGAAACCTTACGGCATCAGGAGCAAGAGTCTTGGCTTTTTCGAAAAAAACTGCTCCGGTCATGCCTGGCATTCGCTGATCAGAAATGATCAGCGATACAGGGTTTATCCGACCGGCCAGCATCTCAAGAGCTTCCTGGCCTCCTGAGGCTGTCAGGATATTATATCTTTCTTTTCGAAATAGGCGTTGGAGCGATCTTGTTAT
Source organism: Desulfobacteraceae bacterium (assembly GCA_037439445.1). Classification (GTDB taxonomy): domain Bacteria; phylum Desulfobacterota; class Desulfobacteria; order Desulfobacterales; family Desulfatirhabdiaceae; genus JBBIWB01. The sequence continues at coordinate 41,673 of JBBIWB010000004.1, forward strand.
GGACTGTTCATCGTCAACAAGCAAAATTGTGTGTTCAAAATTCAAGGTCACTCTAAAGCGCCTTTTCAGGTGAAGATGGACCATTTATCGGTATTTTCATTGTGAATTCAGTGCCTTTACCCACTTGACTCTTGACACTTATTTCCCCGCCGTGTTTTCTGATGATGTTATACGCAACATTTAAGCCAAGGCCGGTTCCTTTCCCAACTTCTTTAGTTGTAAAAAATGGATCAAAAATTCTGTTAAGATTCTTTTCGCTGATACCCTCTCCTGTATCGGAAATAATTATTTCTATAAAATCGTTTATTTCACGGGTGACAATGCCAATTTCCCCATTTTTTTGAATAGCCTGCGCGGCATTGACAAGAATATTCATGAATACCTGATTAAGCTGCTGAGGATAACATTTTACCTGAGGCAGCTCTGAGTAGTCTTTTACAATTTGTGCCTTATATTTCAATTCATTCCATACAATGTTTAATGTAGAATCGATGTTCTGGTTTATGTCTGCAAGCTTGAGCTCATCTTCCCCTGGGTGGGAGAAGTTTTTAAGGTCAAGCACTATTTTTTTAATCCGCTCTAGACCCTCGCGCGATTCCTGAATAAGATTAGGAATGTCTTCTATTATATACTCAATGTCGAGAGAAGCTTCCTGTTTCCGAATCATATCTAAGAAATCATTTAATGAGTTGAAATCTGTATTCTTAATGCCGTATAATTTAGCCTCAAACTTTTTGTACAAAGACATTACCTGGCTGATATTTTGCTGGTAACCTGATAAGGTTTTAAGATTACTGCTGACAAATCCTATAGGGTTATTGATTTCGTGCGCAACTCCTGCAGCAAGCTGCCCTATCGAGGCCATTTTTTCAGACTGGACCATATGGGACTGGGTTTCTTTGAGACGCTCTAATGTATGAAGAAGCTCTTCATTTTTACCCTGAATTTCGTAAAAAGCTTTTTGAAGTTTTTGATTTAATATATTGATGTTATCTAAATTTCTCTGATCATCAGTAACATCCCTCAACACAATGGCTACCTGATGCACGCCGCCTGATTCATATTGCACCGGCAGGAAGTTGATCTCTAAATGACGGTTTTGCTGGTCAAGACCAGGAATCAATTCCCTTATTGAAAAGGGTTTTGCTGAATCAAAGACATTTTTTGCATGAGCCTTTATTCTTTCTAAACCCTGGGCGTACATGTTCCAGTATTTCGTATCAAAACACTGACAGGCATTGACTTCACTGAAGATTAGCCCCTTTTCCTTCAAAAAGGCACTGTTAGCCGATACGATGCAGTAGTCCTTGTCTATGGACACAACTTGTTCAGGAAGCGAATCAAGAACAACCCTCACTTTGTTCCTGCTTCTTTTAAGTATCTCCTCCATATCCTTATGGTTTTTCTCCAGTGCAATTATCCGCTCACCAGTCTTTATTCTTAACAAGAGTTCTTCGTCATTGAACGGCTTTGCAATAAAGTCGTCTGCCCCGCTTCGCAGGGTTTCCAGCATGCATTTTCGTGAATCATCGACAGCTGTTACTATTATGTAAGTGTAAATGTCACTTTCTGAAGCACGGATTTTCTTGCATAAAGTCAGCCCGTCCATGATTGGTACATGCCAGTCGGTAATGATCATGTTAACCGAATTCTTCTGATAGATATTCCAGGCATCGAGTCCATCTTTTGCCGCGAAGGGTGTGTGATCCATCTTGACGATCATGTTTTGGAGCAGGCTCAATGAAATTTCATCGTTTTCTGCAATCAATATTTTCATATTCAGAAAATGCCTTAACCCTAATTACACCATGCACAGGAATAATACTTGACACCTACACCAAAAGCGCCTGACTTATCACCAGAAAGTTTCCTGCACCATTTTACCTCTCCGAATCTCATGCTCGGCAATCTCTCTATGTCTGTGTTGCCTGAATCATTGAAGGAGCGATACTCAATTCTGGATACAATCACCGTACTCAGCAAAATGTCATCTTTTGACACAAAACCCATGCCATCCCGGCAATAATCAACAAGAAGTCCTTGAATTGAATCTTTCGAATTAAACATTGAGATATGAACCGGAATGGGGATTTTACAGGCAACCCTTTTATCACTGCGTTTATCTGTAAATACGGCCATGATTTCTTTCTCCTTAACAGGCGGCTATCTTAAATCTCATTAAAATGTCTTTAAATCCGCATCCTCCTACTGAATAACCTCATGGGAATTTACATTTTTCTTACCCATGAACCCCAATTGTCTGATTTTTGACACCACCGGCAGGAATGAAGTGATCCAGGGCTTATGGTCATCGATCCTCCCTCCTGATAACATCACATCTGCCTGCCTTCGACCGTTTCCGTTACCTTTTCCACCAACCAGAGCAACCAGCTCATCAACACAACTCCGCATCTCTTCGCCCTGCGCACTCATCTCTTCTGAAGCACTGGCGTTTTCTTCGGAGTTGGCGGCATTTTGCTGCACTACCTTGTCCATTTCATTAACAGCCAACGTGACCTGCTCAATTCCCTGTGCCTGCTCTTTTGATGCTGCAGCAATTTCACCCACCAATTCACCGACCTTTGATGTGGTCTGAGCCACCTTGGTAAAGGCTTCATAGGCCTGGGTCACTATTGCGGTTCCCTCGTTTACCTTCTTCACCGTTACTTCGATCAAGGTTGCTGTATTCTTAGCAGCATCGGAAGCCCTCATGGCAAGATTTCTTACCTCGTCTGCCACCACAGCAAAACCGGCCCCTGCCTCCCCTGCCCTGGCAGCTTCCACCGCAGCATTGAGGGCAAGGAGGTTTGTCTGAAAGGCGATTTCATCGATATTCTTTATAATCTTTGATGTCTCTTCGCTTGCCTTAGAAGTTTCATTCATTGATCTTGTAAGCCCAATCATGGAATCGTTGGCATACTTGACCATCTGGTTGGCTTCATTCATAAGCTTATCCGCCTGAGTGGCGTTAGCGGCATTATGTTTGGTCATGGCCGCAATCTCTTCCAGGGATGCAGAGGCTTCTTCTATGGAAGCAGCCTGTTCAGATGACCCTTCCGCCAACTGCTGACTGGCTGATGAAACATGGTCAGAGGCAGAGTTGATCTGTTCTGCTCCTTCAGTCAAATCTTTAATGACTTTGTTCAATGGAGCTGTTATGCTGCGGCTGACAATTACTGCCAGCGTGATCCCGATTACTGACATCAAGGCAAGGACACCGATAGTCCAGTTGATTGCAGAGCTGTTGATGGAAAGAATATCCCTGCTCATCCTCTCCGAACCCTTCTTATTAAATTCATAAAGAGTTTCAAGCCTGTCTTTTGCCGCAATGAAGGCTTTTTGAGCAACACCTTGACTCAACTCTGCTCCCTCCACGCTTTTCCATTCCGTCGAAAGCAAAAGAATTTTTTTGTTCTCAATCCCAAAAACTTCCCAATGCTGCTTGAATTCATTTATGAGACGTTTTTCCTCATCTGTGGCAGCCTGGCGAACATATTGAATTATATTCCCGTCTATATTGTTAGAAGTTTTGACTATATCCTCCTCGTAAACCTTCTTTTCATCATCCATTTGCGAAATCAGATGTCCGAATTCAAACCGTCGGATTTCAGATAAATCCGTATTAAGACGGGATATGATCAAAAGCCCTGGAAGCCAGTTGGTTTCCAGTTTGAATGCTTCAGAGTTGACCCTTTTTTGTTGAATGATTGTAAAGATGCCCAGGCAGACTGTAAAAAAAAGCATCATTACAAATGAGAAGATCAGTTTAGTTGAAAGTCCTGATTTCATGGTTTTTCCTTGTTTTTGATGAATTGATGGATTCGTAAAGAGCAAGTCTTGACGGCATCATAAAAAGGCCGGATGGCGGCGCTTGCGCTGCATCCTTCGTCATTGCGGTGTACCATAAGTACGCCTCATTCCTTAAGGATTTGCGCGCCTTGCCTGCGGCCTTTTTACAAAGCCGTCCGACGGACTTTTTACGAGCTCATCAGTCTTGACATTATATGTTTTGTTCTTGGTTTTGTTCTTGTATGCAATTACAAGGCCAAAATAAACAGTGTGAAAAAAGGTGACAGTACAGATAGGCAGGCTTCATGAACCTTACCGTGCGAGACCATTCCAGAGGATGTAGAAACGACTCTGCGTCTCTCTGGGCGGCATGGCTTGATTCTACGACGAGAATATCTTTCTAAGCTTTCTTTCCACAGGCAAAGTCGAAATAGCCCTGACAAAGGCTTTGACCTTGTCTATTGATTTATGTCCTGGGTGGGATTCTACTCCTGAGCTTACATCAACTGCAGCGGGACAGGCATCCGACACAGCCTGGAATATTGTTTCAGGTCTTAGCCCTCCTGCCAGAATCAGGGGATAATTCAGCCCGAACTGCAAAACGTCTTTCCAGTTCCAGACAAGGGAATTTCCGCCTGGAAGCCGTCCTTTCCCGCATTCCACAAGAAACGCAGACGCGGCATTATATGATTGGGCTGCCATCGTGAAGGGCATCTTATGAATAAAAAGAGTTTTAATTACAGAAAGCCCCGAGTCTTTTAAAGACTTGACCGACCCTGGAGACTCCTGTCCATGAAGCTGGACAGAATTAAGCATGCAGTAATCAGCTATTCTCATGATATCTGAAAACCCTGAATTTACAAAGACTCCTACCCTTGAAACATTATCCGGCAAGGCCATGCTGATTTCTCTTGCCTTCTGGGGCGTTATATTTCTCGGGCTGGGTGGATAAAACACAAATCCTATTGCATCAGCCCCCGCCATTGCGCATTCTACGGCTTCATCAGTTTTTGTAAGTCCGCAGATTTTAATTTCTGGTTTTACTGGCATCTATTCTTTCAGAATGGTTTTACCCATTAAGCTCTGTAAAAAAACGGCTGGATCTTTGGATTTGACAAGGCTTTCACCGATCAGAAAATTGAAAATTCCACAGCCCAGGAGTCGATCTATGTCTTCGCGGCTTCTTATGCCGCTTGCTGCAACAGGTATCTGATCAGTCTCAAGCATTGAAACAAGTCTTGCCGAATTGGAGATGTCTGTATGAAAAGTCTCTAAATTTCTGTTGTTGATTCCAATTAGCTTTGCTCCTGAAAGGATAGCAGATTCAACATCTTTTTCTGAATGGACTTCAACAAGAGCATCCAGTTCAAGCTCAATACTAAGATCCAGCAGGTCTTTCAGTGCTTTTGCTGAAAGAATTCTTGCGATGAGAAGCACTGCATCTGCCCCCATTATGCAGGATTCAAAGAGCTGACATGGAGAAACGAGAAAATCCTTGCGAAGAACAGGAAGCAGGGTTGCGCTTCGTGCAGACTCTAAATCCTGAATGCTTCCTGAAAAGAATTTATTATCTGTAAGAACCGAAAGGCAGGCCGCACCTCCAGATTCATAGTTTTTTGCCAGCGCAGAAGGGTCAAGATTTTGACACATCAGTCCTTTGGAAGGCGATGCCCGCTTGATTTCTGCTATTATGTTGATTCCTGCATTGCCTGGCTTCTCAAGTTTTTCAAAAAAACGCCTTCTCTTTCTTGGTTTGAGTGCATCTTGACGAAGATTTTTTTCAGGAGTTTTCTGCAACATGGCTTCAATTTCTATTAGTTTTTGTGCAACAATGGAATCAAGCATGTTATTTGTCATAATGAGCCTTCTTCTGTGTTCAGCCTGAGCACCTCAGCAGTTACTTTTTGTGAAACTTATCAGATTCTCCAGTTTTGACATGGAAGCTCCGCTGTCTATGGCTTTAGCAGCCTGGTCGATTCCATCCCTGAAGCTTTCTGCCTTTCCTGCTGATACAAGCGCGGCACCTGCATTTATGAGCACCACATTCCTTCGTTGGCTTTTTTCCCCTCTTAGAATCCGTCTTGTGATCTCAGCATTGGCTGCAGGGTCTCCTCCTGCAATGTCTCCAGGGGATGCAGTCTGGTCAAAGAACTGTTCAGGATTAATATCGTAAGTCCTTATCAATCCGTCCCGAAGTTCTGATATTCTTGTTGGTGCGCAGATTGATATTTCGTCGAGACCATCGTGTCCATGAACCACAATAGCCCTTGTTGTTCCAAGAAGACGAAGCGCCTGAGCAAACATTTCTGTCAGCTCAGGCGCATAAACACCAAGCAGTTGACAGTTTGCCCCTGCAGGGTTGGTAAGAGGCCCCAGCATATTGAAAATGCTTCTAATCCCAATTTCTTTTCTGGCTTTGGCAGCATGACGCATTGCACTGTGAAAAAGCGGGGCAAATAAAAAACCTATGCCAATTTCCCTGATAGCCTCCTCCACTATTTCAGGCCCGCAAGCCAAATTTACCCCAAGAGCCTCGAGCAAATCCGCACTTCCGCATCTGCTTGATACCGAACGGTTTCCGTGTTTGGCCACAGTTACACCGCATCCTGCAACCACAAAGGCAGTTGTAGTTGATATGTTGAAAGTATCAGCTCCGTCTCCTCCTGTCCCGCATGTGTCAACGACAGTATTAGCAGAAGTCTGGATGCGGACTGCCTTTCTTCTCATTACTCTTGCTGCTCCTGCCAACTCTTCAAATGTTTCTCCCTTGGTCGAAAGTGCCGCCATGAATGCACCAATCTGAGCATCGGTTATGTTTCCGGAAAAAATCTCTGCCATCATTTCCATCATTTCAGCTTCCGCAAGGTCTATCCTGCTGATGATTTTCGATAAATAATCTTTGAACACGATGTCTCCTTTACTAAATAACGCCAGTAATTCTAAGATAGTTTTTCAAGAGCCTCTTTCCTGCCGGAGTCATTATGGATTCAGGATGAAACTGAATTCCTTCGGTTTGATGGTTTCTGTGCCTGAGACCCATGATTTCGCCATCTTCAGATTCAGAGCTTATTTCAAGGCAGCCCGGAAGTCCTTCTCTTGCTACCGCAAGAGAGTGATAGCGCATGACCTGAAAAGGCTGGCGAATTCCTTCATATAGGGTTTTCCCATCTGCGAAAATGCTGGATGTTTTCCCATGCATCAGTTTTTTGGCTGGTATGATCTTTCCTCCGAAGGCCATTGCTATAGCCTGATGGCCTAAACAAACCCCAAGAATTGGAATTTTACCTGAAAAATGACTGATTAACGATAGTGATATGCCTGCTGAATCAGGTCTTCCTGGCCCTGGTGAAATGACGATTCCTTCAGGGTTCCAGCCTTCGATGTCTTCAATGGTTGCAGCATCGTTTCTAACAACCAGCACAGATCCTCCGATTGATTCCATATACTGAACAAGATTATAGGTAAAAGAATCATAGTTATCAATCATCACTATCATCGGTATTTCTCCTGAAAATTAAGATGAACAAGCCTGTTCAAGAGACCTATGAAAGCCTGGAATGGTCTTTTGCATGGCGTAACCCTTTAGCTTATCCGCCTGAACAGTTACAATCAGCAATGAGCTGAATGGCTTTCTGAATTGCCATTGCCTTGTTAACTGTTTCAATTCTTTCGCATTCCGGATCAGAATCAGCCACTATCCCTGCTCCTGCTCGCACAGTAAGAATTCCATTTTCAATGGATGCGGTCCTGATAGTAATGGCAAGATCCATGTTTCCGTTAAAAGAAATATACCCGACAGCTCCTCCGTATGGCCCCCTTGGTTCTTTTTCCAATTCGTCAATGATTTCCATTGCCCTTACCTTGGGTGCCCCACTAAGTGTTCCGGCAGGGAATGTGGCCCTCAGGAGATCCCAGGCATCAAGCCCTGGCTTCAGATCGCAGGTTATGTTAGATACTAGATGCATTACGTGGGAATAGCGCTCTACCACCATCAGATCTGTAACCTGGACAGATCCGGTCTGAGCAACCCTTCCCAGGTCATTACGTCCGAGATCCACAAGCATGAGGTGCTCTGCCCTTTCTTTTTCGTCACTCAAGAGCTCATTGGCAAGGATCCTGTCTTCCTGTTCGGTTTTTCCCCTCGCCCTTGTTCCGGCTATAGGACGTAGGGTTGCAATTCCGTTTTCAAGGCGAACCATTGTCTCAGGTGAAGAACCTATCAGTGTACGATTATTTAAGTGAAGGAAAAAAAGATAAGGAGAGGGATTTATGAAACGCTGGGCTCTATATAACATCCAGATATCAGGAGAGGACTGACAGACAAATTTCTGGGAAAGAACAGCCTGGATTATGTCTCCTTCAATAATATGAGCTTTGACCTTTTTCACCAACCCTCTGTATGCTTCATCCGAACACGTTGCCACTAAGCCTGAGGCAGCAGGACGATCTGGTTCAGTCAGTTCAAAAGGAGCCTTGACAATCCGGATGATTTCCAGGAGTTTTTCTTCAGCTCTTCTGTAATTTTCATCTGGATTGAGTGAATCGTCCAGAAATGAAATGACTATCCCGAGAAGGCAGTGCCTTATGTTATCAAACACTATAAGTTTGTCAGGTATCATGAACTGTGCAACAGGCTCATTATCCGACATACGGTTAGGTATTTTTTCAAAAAAAGAAACGAATTCATAAGAAAAATATCCGACGAGCCCTCCCCAGAAACGAGGAAGCCCTGGAAAGCTGGCAGCACGATACTTGCCCATTATATTTTTGATGATACCAAGTGGATTTCCCTTGTGAGATATTGATTTGATACTATCTTTTTCTATAATATCAACCCTGTCGCGATAGACCATGAGAGAAGAACAAGCAGAAAAACCAAGAAAACTGTAACGGCCCCAGCGTTCGCCTCCTTCAACGCTTTCAAAAAGAAAAACAGAATCTTCATTTTTATAGCATTTTTTGAGCAAAGAGACCGGAGTTTGTGTATCAGCAAGTATTTCAACACAAATGGGAATGACATTGAAGCCCAATGCCAGCCGGGAAAATTCATCTTTTGTCGGAAACTGGTGGAGAATCATAAAACACTCCTTACAAAAACGAAAGGGTCGAGGATTAATTTCCACGACCCTGAAAATGAAAAAAGGATCGCAGGCTTTCTAGTTGCCCATGATCCTTGTGTTTCCGGATATCTTGTTATGGTTAAGCTTTCACAGGCAACTGGTATTTGAAAAGCCAGCTCCGCCATCCTCTGTAACTGCCTGTAACAATGACTCCCATAAAATTATTCATAACAAATTCTTTCTTTATCTTTTTTCAAGTTTTATCTATAAGTAGAATCACATGTTTTATTTGTCAATACTTATTTTAGGTGATTGATGGAAATTTTCTCACCAGCAAAAATTAATTTGTTTCTTCAGATAATCGGCAAAAGACCTGACGGGTATCACGATATCCACTCACTTATGTGCTGCATAACTCTTTACGACAAGATTTATTTCAATTTTAATACCAGTAATATAAGAGTTTCCTGTTCTCACCCCGAGGTTCCTGAAGATGAATCCAATATTGCCCATAAAGCTGCAAGATGTTTCTTCCAGTCTCTTGGAAGCAAGCACGGGGTTTCAATAAACATAGAGAAAAACATTCCTGTGGCAGCAGGATTGGGGGGTGGCAGCAGCAATGCTGCAAGTGTGCTTCTTGCACTAAACGAGCACTACGGCAATTTTTTTTCGCAAAAAAAACTTTGCTCACTTGCCTTGACACTTGGAGCAGATGTTCCTTTTTTTATACATAAAAAGCCTGCCATTGCAACCGGAGTAGGTGAAAAACTGGAATTCATAAAAGAAATACAGGCTTATCATATCATCCTGATTTACCCTGGAATAAGTGTCAAGACCTCTGAAGTTTATAAGAGCCTTAATTTGAGATTGACAAATTGTGAACAAAAGCTTAAAGATTACTCTTTAAGTAAGAAGTTTAGTCCTTCTCATCTTTGCAATGATCTTGAGACAGTAACGGCTTTCTGGCACCCTGAGATTTCGTATATAAAAAATGCTCTACTTGATCATGGGGCTTTGGGGGCCCTCATGACAGGAAGTGGCCCTGCTGTTTTTGGCATATTTGATGAAAAAGACACTGCAAGGAAGGCATGTGAAGTTCTGTCTTCAAACCGGGGATGGAAATGTTTTATAACCAGGTTACAGGTATAAAGTGTTTTTTGATGGGGTGTCGTCAAGCGGTAAGACACAGGATTTTGGTTCCTGCATTCGGGGGTTCGAATCCTCCCGCCCCAGCCAGTTTCTGTAATTAAAGTATTTTTGATGAAGCCATCAATTTTTTATAACAGGTAGATTAGATGAGCGGTTTTGCCACAAACGGGCTTGCGATTTTTTCAGGAAATTCCAATCCTGAACTTGCTATGCGAATATGTAAGTATCTTGATCTTCCTCTCGGGGGTGCCAAGGTTAAAACTTTCAGTGACGGCGAGCTTCAGATAGAAATCGATGAAAATGTCCGTTCAAAAGATATTTTTGTGATCCAATCAACAAGTTCCCCTGTCAATGATCACCTCATGGAACTGCTGCTTATGATTGATGCTTTCAAGCGTTCTTCTGCCAGAAGAATAACTGCGGTTATTCCGTATTACGGCTACGCCCGCCAGGACAAGAAAGTTGCTCCGAGGGTGCCCATAAGCGCAAAACTGGTTGCTGATCTTATAACTGTATCCGGTACAAACAGATTAATAACCATGGATCTTCATGCAGGTCAGATTCAGGGCTTTTTCAGTATTCCGGTTGATAATTTATTTGCAGCACCTGTTATTTTAGAGTATATCAAAAAAAATTTTGAAAATAACCTCGTGATTGTTTCACCGGATGCTGGTGGCGTAGAAAGGGCAAGGGCATTTGCAAAAAGGCTGAATGCTGACCTTGCTATCGTGGATAAGAGAAGAGATGCCCCTAACAAGGCAAAGGCCATGGCTCTTATTGGAGATGTTTCAGGAAAAATTGCCATAATCCTGGATGACATGGTCGATACAGCCGGAACTGTAACACAGGCGGCAACGGTAATCATGGAAAAAGGCGCAAGGGAAGTTCATGCCTGTTGTTCACACCCGGTGCTTTCCGGCTCTGCAGTTGAAAGGATTGGTTGCTCACAACTAAAAAGTTTTATTGTTACAGATACCATTCCACTTAAAAATGCTGCTGCTGCCTGTGAAAAATTTAAGGTCCTGAGCATATATCGTTTGGTAGGAGAAGCCATCATCAGAAGTCACAGGGGTGATTCTGTAACAACTTTATTTGTATAAATCATTTTGTTTAACAGGCTATGGATTAAAACATTACTCCAGAACCTGTTTTCAGTTTCAAAGGAGGTTTTTTTGGAAATACTTGAACTTAATGCTATGCCGAGGACATCGACAGGCAACAGCCCTTCCCGGGCAATCCGGAGATCCGGAAACATTCCTGCTATTCTTTATGGACCTGGGTCTAAATCTGCTCCGCTTTCTATTTCTTCACTCGATTTAGAACATGCACTTAAAAAATCTCCTCCAGGACAGATCATTTTCAACATGGCAGTTCAAGGCTCAGGAACCGGAAGCAGGACGGTCATAATAAAAGACATGCAGGTACATCCTCTGTCAAAAAAAATTCTCTCTGTAGATTTCTATGAAATCTCTAAAGACAGAAAAATTACAGTCAATGTACCAGTTGCTGTAAAAGGCAAGTCCAAAGGCATCGAAGAAGGCGGTATGCTTCAGATCATCGAGAGGGAAATTGAGGTCTTATGTCTCCCATTTGAAATTCCTGAATCCATTCAGATAGATATTACAGAATTGGGAATAGGGGATTCGGTTCACGTTAAAGACCTTAAGGTTTCAGATAATATTGAGCTTCCTGGTGATACAAACTATACTATTCTGACTATCCTTAGCACCAAATCAGATGAGACAGCACCGGGTGGAGAGGGCGAGTCAGAAAGTACGGCTGCCAAATAAGGACTTTTGGATGAATTGACCGTTAGTACCGACTCACAAACTGTCCAGAACAAATTCATGGTTGCAGGCCTTGGCAATCCGGGAGACAGATATAGTGAAACGCGACACAACATTGGTTTTAAGGTAATTGATATTTTATCAGCAACCTATAAAATTCCAATGCAGCATCACGGCGCTGATGCCCTTGTGGGTTTGGGAAAGATTGAAGATAAAAATGTCATCTTGGTTAAGCCTTTGTCATTCATGAACCTGAGTGGGAGTTCGGTTTATCAGCTTGCCCAAGGCCTTGGCCTGTCCTGTAATGATATGTTAATTGTCCATGATGATATGGACCTGTCATTTGGAAGACTTAAGATCAAAGAGAAAGGAGGAAGCGGGGGACATAAAGGTATTCAGTCGTTGATAGATGCTTTTGGCAGAGGAGAATTTACCCGCCTTCGCATTGGCATCGGGCGTCCCGAGGCAGGGATTAATGCTGTGGATCACGTCCTGACAACATTTAATCATATTGAAAAAAAAATGTTGGATCACCTCATTTCCCGGGCAATGGATGCTGTAGTTACTGTCCTTTGTAATGGTGCAAAGGAAGGAATGAACCGTTTTAATCAGGCGGAAATCACTATTACTAGTCAAACAACAGATGGAGGAAAATAATGGATTACATAGTGGCAAATATTCCATTGATGTGTACGCTGGTTGGTATTTTGGGAGTTCTTTTTGCTATTGCTCTGGCTACGATTGTAAAGGCAGCTCCTGCAGGAAACGAAAGGATGCAGGAAATAGCTAAGGCAATTCAGGAAGGCGCTATTGCTTATCTTAACAGACAGTTAAAAAGCATGACAATTGTTGGTGTAATAATTTTTGTTGTCATTTTTGCAACTCTTGGTTCAAAATCGGCAATAGGCTTTCTTATTGGTGCGGTAGCATCATTTATTGCAGGCTATGTCGGGATGAGAGTCTCAGTAATTGCCAATGTAAGAACTGCTGAAGCTGCCAGGAATGGTCTGTCAGCCGGCCTTTCCCTTGCTTTCAAGGGTGGCTCTGTTACCGGCATGATGGTTGCGGGCCTTGCCCTTACATCAGTGGCAGGTTATTATTACATCACCAAAGACGTCATGGCTCTTGTAGCTCTTGGATTTGGCGGCAGCCTGATCTCTATTTTTGCACGTCTTGGCGGCGGTATCTTTACAAAAGGCGCCGATGTCGGTGCTGACCTTGTAGGTAAAGTTGAAGCAGGAATTCCTGAAGACGATCCAAGAAACCCTGCTGTTATTGCTGATAACGTAGGCGACAATGTAGGCGACTGCGCAGGAATGGCTGCTGACTTGTTTGAAACCTATGCTGTTACCGCTGTTGCAGCCATGTTGATCGGTTATCTGCTTTTCCCGAAACTGCCTATCGCTACAGAATTTCCGCTTCTTCTTGGAGCTATTTCCATTATTGCCTCCATGATTGCCGTCTTCTTCGTAAGACTTGGCAAAAATGAATACATCATGGGTGCTCTGTACAAAGGCATGTTCGGCTCAGCCATCATTGCCGCTGTCGGCTTCTATTTCGTTACAATGAAATACATGACTGCAATTGGAACCATTTCCCCCAGAAACATTTACATTGCAACCCTGATAGGCCTCATTCTGACTGTAGTGATTGTTATCATCACAGAATTCTACACCGGCAAATATGCCCCGGTAAAAGCCATTGCAGAAGCCTCTACCACAGGCCACGGCACAAACATCATTGCTGGCCTTGCAGTCAGCATGCAGGCAACTGCAGCTCCTGTTATTGCAATCTGCATTGCCATTTATGGTGCATTTTATTTTGCAGGTCTTTACGGGATTGCAATGGCAGCCATGTCCATGTTGTCCATGACCGGTATGGTAATTGCCATTGACGCTTATGGTCCAATCACAGACAACGCTGGAGGTATTGCGGAAATGTCCGAAATGCCTGAAAGCGTTCGCGCAGTAACTGATCCACTTGATGCAGTAGGAAACACCACAAAGGCCGTAACCAAAGGCTATGCAATCGGTTCCGCAGGTCTTGCTGCTCTTGTCCTTTTTGCTGCCTATGTTCAGGAATTCGCCTTCCTGGGCGGAAAAGGTGCTGCTGCCATCCGCTTTGACCTTTCGGATGTTAATGTCATCATTGGTCTTTTTGTCGGCGGGCTCCTGCCTTATTTGTTTGCCGCCATTGCAATGAAGGCTGTTGGTAACGCCGGTGGTGCTGTTGTTGAAGAAGTTCGCAGACAATTCCGCGAAATTCCTGGTATCATGGCTGGAACTGCAAAACCCAATTACGGCGCATGCGTTGATATCGTAACAAAGTTTGCATTGAAGGAAATGATTGTTCCTGCACTCCTGCCGGTAGTTGCACCGATTGTTGTAGGAATGCTCCTTGGCAAAGTTGCTCTTGGCGGACTTCTGATCGGAAGCATTGTAACTGGTCTCTTTGTAGCCATCTCCATGACAACCGGTGGGGCTGCATGGGACAATGCAAAAAAATACATTGAAGACGGTCATTTAGGTGGCAAGGGCAGCGATGCTCATAAGGCTGCCGTTACCGGTGACACCGTAGGCGACCCTTACAAAGACACGGCAGGTCCTGCAGTTAACCCGATGATCAAGATTCTTAACGTGGTTGCTCTTCTGATGGTTCCCTTCCTTCTTTAGTCAACGCGTTTAGGATAAGTTTATGTTTAAAAAAAGGATTGGTGCTTTTGGCTGCATCAATCCTTTTTTTATTGATTGATAGGTTCAACTGTGGTAATATCATATCACTATGAATGAATTGACCGATCATTTTTTTTCATTAGCTGTATCCTTTTCTCCCGCCTTCGGCTTAACCCCCTATATTAGTTACATATGGTAGCAACATGAAACAATTTGCAAAAAAACAAAAGGACGAGGACACAACTTCTAAAATAAACGCCAAAAAATTTCACATAGGAGATCTTGCAGTATACCCTGCTCATGGTGTCGGCAAGATCGAGGCAATCGAAAGTAAAGTGGTAAACGGAGAAAAACATGATTTTTACATCATGAAAATTCTCGAAAATGCCATGGTAATCATGATTCCAACTCGCAATGTTAATTCTGTAGGTCTTAGAGACATTATTCAGGAAAATGATATCCCCAAGATATATGACTTGATGAAAAATCATCGTGATCTTGCCTCAGAATCTCAAACTTGGAATCGCAGATATCGCGATTACATGGAAAAAATCAAGACTGGTTCTCTTTTTGATGTGGCCGAAGTATTCAGGGATCTCTATATCCTGAAACTTACCAAGGATTTATCCTTCGGAGAAAGAAAACTCTATGACACTGCTCAAACCCTTCTTATAAAGGAGCTTTCCACATCCAAAAATACGACTGAAGACATGATACTCTCTGAAATCGAATCTCTGTTTACCCAAAAGGCTGCTCAAGTTATATGAAATGGCTCTTCGTCCGGGGATTTTTTCTTTTGATGTAACTGATGCAGTTGCTGGGAAGCGTCTCGACAATGTTCTTGCGCTTGGACTTTCCGGATGTTCCCGCTCTATGGCTGCACTTCTGATCAGGGATGGAAGAATTTTTGTAGATGGCAAATTAAAAAAATCCAGTTACAAAGTCAAACCTGGTGAGAAAGTTTCAGGCAATATTCCATCTGCAGAGTTAATTTCTTATGAACCTGAACCCATTGCCTTAAGGATAATTTACGAGGACGATCACCTCCTTTTAATCGACAAACCTGCTGGGATGGTTGTTCACCCTGCACCAGGACACAGCAGCGGAACCATAGTCAACGCGATACTGCATCACTGCCCTGATCTTGAAGGAATTAATTGCAAAATAAGACCAGGAATCGTCCACAGACTGGATAAAGACACTTCAGGAGTTCTTGTTGTTGCCAAGACTTCTTCTGCCCATTCGCATCTTTGCTCCCAGTTTAAGGAGCGAACAATCGATAAGACCTATGTTGTTCTGGTTTCAGGAAAGATGAAAACTTTAACAGGAAATGTCGATCTGCCTATTGGAAGACATCCGGTTGATCGTAAAAAAATGTCTGTTCAAGCCACCAGGACAAGGGATGCCAAAACTGTCTGGCTGGTCAAGGAAATGTTTGATTCTCACTCTCTTCTTGAAGTAAAAATCAAAACCGGAAGAACTCATCAGATCAGGGTTCACCTTGCTGCCATACATCACCCTGTTGTTGGCGATAAAATATATGGCTCAAAAAAATCACCAGGTTCATCAGGAAACCTTTTTCCAGATCTTCAGGGAACTGTAAAAAGACAGATGCTTCACGCCTGGCGTCTTTCTTTCACGCATCCTGTAACGCATAAGCTTCTTCAGTTTGAAGCCCCCATTCCAGAGGACATGGCATACATTCTGAATAAATTCAGAATGGTGAAGTTGTAAACTGTAATTGAGGTGAAATAATGAGATCTATAGATGTTATGGTAAATGGATTACCAGGGAATATGGCAGGAATAGTAGCTTCCCATGTTTTAAGAGACGACAGGTTCAATCTTGTTCCATTCTCTTTGACAGGACAAGAGATTTTACAGAACGAGTGCATCATTGACTCCATTTCCGTCAAACTCATTCGTCCTGACGTTCGTGACAAGTTAATTACTGGGATAATTGAAAAAAATCCGGATTTGATCATGATCGATTATACACATCCTTCTGCCGTAAATATGAATGCCGAATTTTATGTGAGAAAATTGACACCTTTTGTTATGGGGACAACAGGAGGAGATCGCAAACGTCTGTTGGAAACGGTCAATGCATCTGCAATTTCTGCTGTGATTGCCCCCAACATGGCTAAGCAGATTGTAGGATTTCAAGCCATGATGGAGTTTGCAGCAACTACTTTCACCAATCTTTTTGAGGGTTACAGCCTTGATGTCCGCGAAAGTCACCAGAAAGGAAAGGCAGATACAAGCGGTACCGCCAAAGCCGTAGTTGCTAGCTTCAACCAGATGGGTGTCCGTTTCAGAGAAGAAGACATAAGGATGGAGAGAAATCCTGACATACAAAAAAAAGAATGGGGAGTTCCCAAACAGTTTTTAAGCGGACATGGCTGGCATACCTACACCTTGACATCAGAAGACAAAACAGTAAAATTCGAGTTTACCCACAATATCAACGGACGGGATATCTATGCAATTGGTACCCTTGATGCTGCAGCCTATCTGAGCCAAAAAATCAAAAACGGTATTAAAGGCAGGGTATTTTCAATGATCGAAGTTTTAAAAAGAGTTTAATTTTACAGCATTTCTATGAAGGCTTCACATCGTGTCTTGAACTGAGCTTCTGAAAGATACTGGTCTTCCATTTCGACCAATAAGCTAGGAATCCCTTCATGGTCAAGCATTTTCTTTAAATACGGATAATCAAAACTGTGGGGATCACAGAATTTTAAAAACATGAAAATGACCCCGTCTGCTCTCACTTTTCGAACAAGCTCAATCAGATGATCCCCCCTGCTGAACAGCCCTTTGTGTTTGGCAGGACAGTTGATCCTATCCAGGTATCTTCTTGCTATGTTTTCAATAATATCTCCTTTTGTTTCAATGTAACCATCGAAAAACCTTTCTCCGGTACAAAAATCCTCTCCTACAATGCCGCCTCCAGCCTGTTCAATGACAGAATAAATATCCGGAACATTACACATTCCTCCTGAAAGGACTATACGCTTTCCCCTGAATGAAGATGGCTGCACCTGATCTTTGATGGTTGTAGCTACCTCTGCTGCAATTCTGGAAAAATCAGTCCTGTCCATCCAGAACATGGCATTTACCATATCATGAAAAAAACTTCCCTTCAGAATGGATGGATTAGATTGTCTCAGCATACAAATTGAATTCATGTTGGATCTTATTTCATTATACAACAAAGCTGACTCAGCAAGCCTATCCTTACTTAACCTAACTCCTGTGACCCCTTCAATTTCACTTATGAATTTCTTCAACAACTCCACAAGATAAGTAAAAGAGCTCTGACTATCCATTTTTACGGGAAGTACTATATCTGCATGAAATTGATTTTTTATGTTCATCCTCCACAGATCAGATAACCTCTGGATCGAATCACAGGTATGCGGAAAAACCACCCCGTCCAGAAAATCAAGTCTGCCCGAAAGCGCATCTTCAAAAGATCCCCTGACCAAACTGCAACAATATGCCTGAAGATGAGAGTCTGCCATTGAAAAGGAGTTTTTTGTTCCGAACAGCCTGAAAGGAAGAATTCCAAAAGCCCATATAATTTCCTCAGGAACATAGGAACACAAATAACCGACTATCAATCCGGAATGCTTATTCTTCCATTGCGTTGCATAATCAAGGGGGTTAATTTTTATTTCGTCTACAAGATTTAAATCTGTCATGCTGTACTCCATTATATAAATATCTTGACAATTTGCTGCTTTCGTAACATCTAAACGCAAACAAATCAACAAAGATAAAGGTTTTAATCGTCGAATTTCGGAAGGCAGTATTTATATGTAAGAGGTGGAAATGGCATTGAACGTAAAAAAACTCATTGAAAAAGGTGTTAACATTCCTGCCCCTGAAACAGTGTTCATATCTCAGGAAGTAAATCTTGACAGAATTGACAAAGATGTTGTGATATATCCAGGTTGCAGGATTTATGGAGAAAAAACCCTAATTCTCTCGGGAGCAAGGTTAGGCTATGAAGGCCCTGTTACAGTCGAAAACTGTTACATTGGACAGAGGGTGCAGTTAAAAAGCGGTTTTTTTAAAGGATCGGTTTTTATGGACGATGTTGTAATGGGTTATGGAGCACATGTCAGGGAAGGATCCATACTCGAGGAACAGGCCAGTGTAGCCCATAGTGTAGCTCTGAAACAGACAATACTTTTTCCTTTTGTGACACTTGGAAGTCTGATTAATTTCTGTGATTGCCTGATGTCTGGTGGAACAAGCCGCAAAAACCACAGCGAAGTAGGGAGTTCCTATATCCACTTTAACTTTACTCCCAATCAGGACAAGGCAACTGCCTCTCTCATAGGAGATGTTCCCAGAGGAGTCATGTTGAACCAAAATCCCATATTTCTGGGAGGCCAGGGCGGACTAGTCGGACCATGCAGGCTGGAATATGGGACATTAACTGCTGCAGGCACTATTTGCAGAAAAGACGAGCTGAGGCCTGATCGTCTAATCATGGGAGGAAGTACAAGAAATGCAAACGTTCAATTCACCCGTGGACTTCATGTAAGCCCGAAAAGGGTTATCATGAACAATGTCTATTACATTGCAAGTCTAATGGCGCTCAGGCAGTGGTATATCCATGCCAGGGCACAGTTTGTTGACAATGATTTTTCCGCCGGAATGCTTGAAGGGCTAAGAGAAATCATTCAGTTATGTATTCAGGAACGAATATCCAGACTTATGGACTATTGCAGAAATCTTTCAGTCGCCAGTGTTTCTTCTGCTACCCAGGACCATTTTCAACGTCAGTTATCTGAGAACTGCCCGAAGTTTCCAAAAACATTCCTGATGCTTGAAAACTGGAATGGAAACACAATTCTAAGAGATGCCTGTCTTGAAGGTATCAGGAGTGGTATCAGGTCGCTGGGGAAAAATTATATTTCAGTAATTCAGGGCTTAACTGAAAAAGAGAAAGACCAAGGAACTGCCTGGTTACAGGAAACTGTAGATCACATCGTTAGCGAGACCCTTAAGGAGTTTCCTTTTTTTAGTGCCTCGAATGACATTAAACAATAATCTGCATTTATAAGAACATCATTAACAGTTTTTGAGAGCGATGCATAACTTTTTTTCCTGTCATTCCAGCAAATATAGTATCGGAGTATGGGACAAACGCCTGAATCCAGGAACTCCGTTTGAAAATACTGGATATACAGCCCCATTTCCTCGAGGTTATGCACCAGTATGACAAAGAGGTTAAGTGATTTATAGGATTAAGATAAAAGTCTCATAAAAGGAGCATTATTCATGGGAATACTGTTTGGTACAGACGGCATCAGAGGGGTTGCAAACCAATACCCTATGACTCCTGAACTTGCACTGTCGGTTGGCAAAACTGTTGCTGCATATTTTAGGACAAAGGATAAGAATAATATATTAATCGGCAAGGACACCAGGATTTCCTGTGACATGCTGGAGCACGCACTTGCTGCCGGTATAAATTCTGCTGGTGTGGATACTTATCTTACAGGTGTTTTGCCTACCCCTGGGATAGCTAACCTTATCATCCAAAAGGGTGCTAGTGCTGGTTTAGTAGTATCTGCTTCTCATAATCCTTATCAGGACAACGGTATAAAAGTGTTTGATGGGAACGGATACAAACTTTCAGAGCCTGTTGAAGAATCTCTCGAAAAAGAAATCCTGAATGAAACAAAAACCGGGAATTTCATCTCTCAAAACCAGATAGGGCAATGTCATAATATTGCTGATGCAACTCATGCATATGCAGACTTCCTTGTTAATTCTATCCCTGGCTTGTCTCTTGAAGGACTAAAGATTGTAATAGACTGCTCCAATGGGGCGACATACAGACTGGCTCCAGTGGTATTTCAACGTCTCGGAGCAGATATTGTGGTTTTGTCTGATAAGCCTGATGGGCTTAATATAAACGAAGGCTGCGGATCCCAGCATACAGAAGCTCTTGTGAAAGCAGTCATTGAAAACAAGGCTCATGCAGGGTTTGCCTTCGACGGAGACGGGGACAGGGTGATAGCAGTTGATGAAAACGGCGTTACTTTAACAGGTGATCAGGCGCTGGCAATTTGTGCTCTGAATCTGAAAAAGGCAGGGAGGCTGCCTGGGAACAGGATTGTAAGCACTGTAATGAGTAACATGGGACTTAGAAAAGCCTGCACAGAAAATGAAATCGAGCTTTTCATCGCAAAGGTTGGAGACAGAAATGTAGTAGAGCTGATGAAGTCCACAGGCTCTGTTCTGGGAGGAGAGGATTCCGGACACATGATATTTTTGGATATTCAGACAACAGGAGATGGGATATTGAGCGCTCTTCAACTGCTTTATGCAATGCAGACAAATGCCAGGCCTCTTTCAGATCTTTCAAGCATCATGAGCGTCTTTCCTCAGGTCCTTATAAATGTTCCAGTCAGTTCCAAGCCCGAAATTGAAACTGTTGAAGGTATCGAAAAGGCTGTTGAAGAGGTTAACAGACGTCTAGGTGATGGTGGGAGAATATTGATTCGATATTCAGGAACCCAGCAAATATGCAGAGTAATGGTAGAAGGTCCTGACAAGGATAAAACCAGGACATGCGCCGAATTTATTGCAAGCGCAGTCCGGGTTTCAATAGGAGACGGCAGGATATAGATTACCTTCTGTCGCCAAAAATTCTCAGAAGCATCAAAAACAGGTTTATAAAATCAAGATACAGGGTAAGAGCACCTAAAATAGCTCCTTTACGTATAACGCTTGCATCAAGGCCAGCCGGCTGGGTTAGTGCCATTGTTTTTAGCTTTTGTGTGTCATAAGCTGTAAGACCTACAAAAACAATGACTCCAATATAGCTTATTATCATTTGCATTGCAGAGCTTTGAATAAACAAGTTGACCAGGGAGGCAATGATAATGCCTATCAATCCCATTACCATGAAACCGCCAATGGAAGTAAGGTCGCGCTTGGTAGTCATTCCATATACGCTACATGCCCCGAATGTTGCGGCACAGATAAAAAAAACAGATGCAACCGATGAACTTGTATAGATAAGAAAAATAAAAGAAAGAGTAAGACCGTTTAAAGCAGAATAAAGTAAAAACATGCCTGTTGCTGTCGAAGCCTGTAGCTTTTCTATTCTTGAGCTGAGAATAAAGACCAGGGCTAGCTCTGCTATGATGAGAGAAAAAAAGACTAACTGGTTAGCAATAACCAAACGAACCAGAGATTCGCTGCTTGCGGCATAAAGAGCAATAACTGCTGTAAGACCAAGCCCCAATGCCATCCAGTTATAAACACTTTGAATAAAACTATTGACTCTTACCTGAGCCTGAGCCTGTGCAGTTCCGTAAGGTAAAGATTCCATAAAACCACCTCCTGAAATATCTGAATGAATTGTTTATTACTCCTTAATAATAACACATCTTACGCATTTTTCAAGCCATAATTCTTCTTGGCAACAGTGATCGATTCATCGTCTTGCCCAAATAAACTTAGGATAAAAAAACTGCACCCGGAATATCCTAAAACCAAATGGTTCAACCCGGCATCCGGACTTGTTACTGTGGTTTCATATTTGATCGGACTTAATAAGAAGAATGATCCCGAGGCTAAGGGAAATAATATTCGTTGACCAGGCTGCAATTACTGGCGGAAGCATTTCACCATAACCCAGTGAAATACAGAAACTGTGCAAGACCCAGTATAGAAAAGCTGCCCCTATACCATAAGCAATACTTGAAGGGAGACCATCTTTAAGCTGATTTTTACAAGCAAGTCCTGTTCCAACTATGACCATGATTACGCATACAAAAGGAAAGCTAACCTTGGCATGAAAATCAACGAGAAACCGTGTTGAGGAATACCCTTCCTTTTCTATACTTTGAATGTATTCATAAAGCTCTTTTATGTTCATTTCCGAGGAGTTTTTCGTGACCTGATTGAGTTTCTCCGGACTCATATCAAGCTCAACCGGCATTGTATCATGATAAAGAATCCTATAGCCCGATTCTAAACCGTCAAGTCTTTGCTCTAATATTTCGTATAAAATCCATTCTCCGTTCAGAAACACACCTTTTTCTGCATCAAGTCGGCTTGTAAGTCTGAATTGATCATCAAATGTATTCATGGTGACTCTATGAATGGTTTTTTCAAGCAAGTCATAGTGGCGAATGTTAATAATTGCGTTATTGCCTTTGATCCAGATGTTTTTATCCGTAGTTGTTGTAGCCTGTATCTTTCTGACTTCATATAGCCATATGTGATTTGCTTTTATGATTGTAACCGGAACAATTGCTTCCAAAAGAAAAAATAAAATAATTGTAAACATTAACCCCATGGCAAGAATTGGTTTTATCAGGCGATAAACGTTAAGCCCGCAGCTTCTCAGGGCTATAAGCTCATTGTGCTTGTTCATCATTCCGAAACTGATGAGAATCGCAAGTAGAATTCCAACAGGGATGATCTGTGAAAATACAAAGGGAATGGAGTTTAAAAAAAAATCGACTCCTCTTGAAAATGGAAGTTTTACTTCCATGAAATTGTCTATCTTCTCAAAAAAATCAACTGCCAGATAAATGGCAATGATCATGGTAAGGACAATAAAAAAATAACGGAAAGTTTCTCTCAGCAGATATTTATCGAGTATTGTCATAAAAGGCACCAGATATTCAAAGGCTTATGCGTTTTCGAAATCTTGAGAAATTTCTGATAGCAATGTCATAAATATCTGAAATAAAAGATGGTTTTTCCTGGCCTGCACGATGGAGCATAAGAAGTCCTGCCACTGTAGTAACAACATTTGGAAGCCACATGCCTATGAACGGTGGATATGCTCCTGTTTCTCCGAAAACCCAGCCTGCCGAGAGCATTATATAATAGGCAAGAAAAAAAAATATCCCGATACTTATACCATAAGAGCGTTTACTGGATCTTGACTGAACACCCAGAGGAAGCGCCAGTATCCCCAGGGCTAAACAGGCAAAAGGCAGGGAAAACTTTTTATGGAATTCTATTAGGGTAAGATAATATTTTGAATTCTTTTCTGTTGTTTCTGCCAAATATTGCTGAATTTCATCAAAGAACATTTCTTCAGGATGCTTTGAGCCAAGAGTAGCTGCTTCTGCGGCCTTGCTGATGTCAAGGAAGATATCATAAGTAGCAAATCGTACTGTATGGACTGAACGCGTTTTGACATCAACCTGGTTCAGCATTCCGTCATAAAGCCTCAGTAAAAACCTTTGTTTGTCAGGATCACTGTCCATCTGGCCTCTTGGCGCCACAACAGTGATTATGGCATCTTTTTTGCTCTGATCTTCTATAAAGACGTTGTTAAGTGTCTTTGTGTTCGAGTCAACCTTATTCACATAAAGTACAACACCTTTGAATCCGTCGATGAAAGTGCGCTCTTTTATTCCAATGTCGAAACTGCTTGTTGCCACCTGATAGGTTAGTTTTTTTAAGGACATCCTTCCCCATGGAAGACCGTATAAGGCCATAGACGCAGTCAGGAATGCCCCTATCAGGCAAAAAATGATCACAGGCGGCATAAGATTATAAATACTCAATCCGCCTGCTTTTAATGCCAGAATCTCATTATCGCCCGATAATCTTAGAAAAGTCAGAAGCACCGACATCATTACAGACATGGGAATTATGAATTCCAGAAAAAAAGGCAGGGTATAAAGAATCAACAATCCAATAACAGAAAGCCCCACCTTGTAATTGACAATCATATTCATTATTTCAATTATCTGGGTCATCAGGAAAATAAATGAGAAAAACACCAGATTGATCAAAAAAGGGGGGATCATCTCTCTGAAAATATAGTTGTTTACTATCGAATTTATTCTCATGCTCATCGTCATTCAGGAAAGGCAGGCACTGTCTTCCCCTATTTTATTGCTACTGGAATTCCTGCAACCATCCAGATCACATTATCTGCGCTGGCAGCAACATGCTGATTCACAAACCCAACAGCATCCCGGAAGAATCTGGCAAGTTTGTTATCAGGAACAATTCCCAAGCCAACTTCGTTTGTAACCAGAATTACAGGGCAAGCTGACGCCCTTAAACTTGCCGCTAATTTGTAAGAATGCTCTGAAATTGCATCCATGTCAAGGTTTTCCATCATGAGATTACTGACCCAAAGGGTTAGGCAGTCAACAAGAATAACATCTGCTTCATGCCCGAGATCTATTATTGTTTCAGAAAGCAAAACAGGAGTTTCTACTGTTTTCCAGTCTTTGCTTCGTTCTGCCTGATGACGCACGACTCTCTGTCGCATTTCGTCATCTTGAGGCATACAGGTTGCAAGAAAGTATTTTCTGGCCTTTTCCATTCGCTCAGCAAGATAAAGTGCATGGCTGCTTTTCCCGCTTCTGCATCCACCTATTACAACAGTATTCATAAATACAATCCTTGAAAATTAACCGGCATCATAAAAACTTGAAAATTAACCGGCAACGTCTTGCCGGCAAAGGCTAGTATCCATAATATCAGATAGTTATAAAAGAAAAGGCAATCGTTACTCATGCCCCCTTCCTACAGCCTCTCAGTCTTGCCAGCATTGACTCAAAATTCACATTCGATTCAAAATGCCTGACAAGCCTGTTGTATGCAAGATCACGCTGAACAGGACCAGAATGATCTGCAACCTCTAAATTGGAAATGCCTATCTTGTTCAGCCATAGTCTGGTAATGCCAGGAGTATCAAAAAAACCATGAATATATGTTCCGATTACAGAATGTCTTTCTGAAACCGCACCATCTTCTTCAAGGCAGGATTGTCCGTTTTGTTCTGTAATGGTCAGAAGGTGTTTTCCTTCAAGAAGCCTTGTCCTTCCCATATGAATTTCATAGCCTTTTGCCTTTACTCCTTCCCATTCGAAAGCACTTAGAGTCGTGGTTTTTGGGGCTTCCAATACTGTTTCAACAGCCAAGAGACCGATTCCGGCGCTTCTCCCTGGATTTCCTTCCAGTCCATCAGGGTCATGAACGCTTATTCCAAGCATCTGATATCCGCCGCAGATTCCCAGGATGTAGCCGCCATTCTCAGCAAATTTTTTAATTATGTTTGACCAGCCGGTTTCATGAAGCCAGTTAAGATCAAAACGGGTGTTTTTGGATCCAGGAAGAATCACGGATTTATATCGAGACAAATCCTGAGGGTGTTCAAGGAACTGAACTGAAATCCCGGAAATTCCGGAAAGAGGATCAAAATCCGTAAAATTTGAAATGTGTGGTATTCTTATGACTGCAATGGCTTGGGTGGTTTCATTTTCAGACATTTTATTCCTGGGGTTTTCAATGACAACCGAATCTTCAGCCTCTACAGCAAGGTTGTTAAGCCATGGAAGAACTCCGAAAACCTTTTTTTCAGTCCTTGATTCGATCCATTTTACTCCGTCCTGAAACAGGGAAATATCTCCTCGGAACCTGTTTATTATGAAACCGGCAACCCTGTCCTGACAATTCTGCGGCAGACAGGCAAGAGTACCTATGAGCTGTGCAAAAATCCCCCCCCTGTGAATATCTCCTACAAGAATAACAGGGGCATCCGCATATTCTGCAATCCTGAAATTTACTATGTCATGATCCATCAGGTTTATTTCGGCACAGGATCCTGCCCCTTCCATGACGACGAGTTCATAGGATTTGCGAAGCCTGTCAAGCGAGTCGCAGGCTGTTAAAAATATCTTCTCCTTATTCAAATGGTATTCACGTGCCGTCTGGTTTGCAACTGCCTTTCCGAGGATAACGACCTGAGAGCCTAGATCGCTAGTTGGTTTAAGCAAAACAGGATTCATATCGACATGGGGTGGAATCCTTGATGCTTCTGCCTGAACGATCTGTGCCCTGCCCATTTCAAGACCCTCGGGTGTGACACCCGAATTGTTGGACATGTTCTGAGCCTTGTATGGAGCTACCCTTATGCCGCGATTGGAAAAACATCTGCAAATGGCTGTAACGATTATGCTTTTCCCGACATCAGAACCAGTCCCGAGTACGGCTATACAGGGTGCAAGAGAGCTTCTGGATGCAGTTATAGTGGAAATAACTTCAGATATCATATTTTTTGCTGTAACCTCTTGGGGTTATCATGAAGCCATCATAGCAGAATGTCGAACTGTTTCCGATAAAAACCGTAGTCAGCATTGTAACATCTGCAAGATGAAGGTTTTCAAGCGTTGTAATTCTGATATTCTGCTCTTCGCGCATCGCACTTGTCACAATTCCTACAGGTGTGTTCTTTTGCCTGTGTTTGAGTATGGTTTTTTGAGCCTTTTCGAGCTGAAATGATCTTTTCTTGCTTTTTGGATTAAACAAAACAATCACAAAATCGGCAAATGCTGCCGAATCTATCCTTTTTTCAATTACTTCCCACGGAGTTAAGAGATCACTCAGGCTGATGGAGGCAAAATCGTGGGTAAGGGGAGCTCCAAGAAGGGATGCACCTGAACAAAACGCAGGGATTCCCGGAACAATTTCAATTTCAAGACAATCTCTTTTTATGGAAGTTTTTTCCAGGGCAACAGAATCAACTGAAATGTTTCTGGCCGTGCTCTTAGCCATTATCTGAATATGCCTTGATACACACAGTTCAAGAACAAGCCCTGCCATTGCATAGATTCCTGAATCACCGCTTGACACAATCGCGCACGTTTTCCCCGATAAGGCTTCTGCTATTGCAGCCTCTGCCCTGTCCACTTCCTTGGTCATGGAAGAGCTTATGATTTTTTTGCCTTTTATGAGATGTCTGATCAAGTCGATGTATGTTGTATAGCCTGCAACACTTTCAACATTTTCAAGAACATCACAGGCCCTTTTTGAGAGATGTTCCGAACTGCCCGGGCCTATTCCCACTATAAAAAGTTTATTCTTGCAATAGCTAGGGTTACATTCTGGGTGGTTTGTTTGGGAACAATCAGTTTCCCTTGCCCTGATGCTATCACTGCTGCTGCTTCGCATACGCCGGATACTCCTATGTGTTTTTCTACAATTTTGGAAGGATGAGGTATGTCTATTGCTGACAGTTCTTCTCCTGTAAAAAACCGGATTGGGATCTGAAGCTTTAGGGCAGTTTCAAGAAGCCCTTTTTCATCAGATTTAATATCAATTGAGGCAATACATTTGAGGCTTTTTATTGACAAAGCGTATTCCTGCATAGTTTTGACAATAAATCCTGATATTTCATCGTTCAGTGTGTTGCGGTTGCATCCAATTCCGGCGATAAGAGTCTTTGGTCTGAGAATCAGAAATGAATCAGGCAAGTTCATTAACCGGTCATCAACAACTACTACAGGAGAAATATCATCAGAGATTCCAGGAAAAGTAATATCTACAGCAATCATCTGTTCTGCAATTTCAGTTAAAAAATGATAAGGATCATGAAGATAAATGGCCGAATGATTCACAAAAGCCATGTTAATGGATTTTATTGCCCCAGGGTTTTCTATGAAAAGATCGTTATCAACTGCAATTACGTCAATTGCAGGAACCTGATTGACATCTGTTGCCGTGGTAATGACTGGAACCGCATCGAGTCCTGTTGCAATGGTTTGTGCAAGCCTGTTTGCTCCTCCGATATGGCCTGCAAGCAAACTAATGGCAAATCTTCCTTTTTCATCCATTACGACAACAGCAGGATCAGTTGTTTTTGACTTAATGCATGGGGCTATCACCCGCACTACAATGCCACTTGACATTATAAAAACATGTCCTGAAAAAAGGGAAAATTTTTTCATCACGGTTTCTGCAAGGTTATTAAAGACAAAACCATGTTCACAGTGAATATTCTCTGAAACATGAAGAACAGTATCCGGAAAAAAAGCCATGAGTCTTTGGGCAAGTTCAAGTCCGTTTTTTGTGATTGCCCAAACAGCAATTTTACCCGTATCAATGCCCATTATCATTCATCTTTCTGTATCCATGAACAAATGATTTGTCATATAATTTAGATCTGAATTTCAGTTTTTTCATGGGTACATCCAGAACCTTGCCTGCTATTATTATGGCCTGTTTGCTTATATTTTCTTTTCGAACTGTTTCAGAGAGCATGCCTATGGTAGTTGTAAATATGCGCTCTTCAGGCTGGCTTACCTTATAGGCAACTGCACAGGTTGCCTCCTGCCCATAAGCATCCGATAAGGCTTCCTGCACTTCATCGATGAGAGAAATACTGAGGTAGATGGCCATGGATGCCTGATGGCTTGCCAGGGCTTTCAAGTTTTCAGACCACGGCACAGGAGTTCTTCCTGCAATTCTTGTTATGATAAGTGTCTGGGAAATCTCCGGAAGAGTATATTCCAGTCCCATAGCCGCTGCTGCCGCAAAAGCGGCAGTGACCCCGGGAATTACAGAAAATGGTATTTCTCTTTCATCAAGAGCTGCCATTTGCTCATAAATTGCGCCATAAAGACTGGGATCTCCTGTATGAAGCCTGACAACCTTTTTTCTATCTTTCCAGGCACTAGCCATTGTTTCTACTATTTCATACAGGGCCATGGATGCGCTGTTTATGGACAATGTTTCAGCCCTTGTCCATTTCAGAAGTGCATCTGGAACAAGAGACCCAGCATAGATGACAACATCTGCACTCATCAATGCCTTCTGGCCTTTTACTGTTATTAGGTCAGGATCCCCAGGGCCAGCACCCACAAATTGAACAGGATATCGGATATCTGAATCAGGTTGCATTATTTTATCCTCTTCCACCTCCTGAAATAATCCACACAGGGTTCTGAGCCTCAAGCCTCTGGCTCCAGGGCATTTCTTTGCTGCGGTTTACCTGTATCTGAATAACTTCGGTAAAAAAACCACAGGAATTTAAAGTATTCAATGCCTTTGTCAGATTCTCGAGCAAAACAGTGTTGATCACAATAACTCCTTCTGGTTTCAGATAACCGGCTGCAGAACTTATTATTTTTTCAAGTTTTCTGCCACCACCCCCGATAAAGATTCTGTCAGGCTCCGGAAGCTCGCTCAGGCCTTCAGGGATATCTTTCAAGCAAACTTCCATGTTACATACTCCATGGCGAATTCTGTTTTGTTCTATGTTTTGAACCCTTTTTAAATCCTTTTCCACTGACACAATCCTGCCTTTATGCAAAAGAAGCGACGCTTCTATTCCAATAGACCCGCTTCCTGCTCCAAGGTCCCACAGAACATGATGAGGTAGCAGTTTCAGTTTTGAAATAGTTACTGCCCTGATTTCAGATTTTGTAATGAGCCCGTTTTCATGATCATAGGCATCATCAGGCATTCCAAGGTAAAATGAAACATCACCGCGGTTGGCCACAGAAATGCGTTCTAAAACAACTATGTTAGGCTCTGAAAAAGCAAGTTGGGCAGCGTTTTGAAGTGTATGCCAGGATATTTTTTCATCTTGTGTTCCAAGTTGCTCGAAGACACAGATTTTAACCTCATCTATATTGCTGGATAAAAGAAGTTTTGCTATCCATGCAGGATTTCTCACAGGATCAGTCATAACAGCCACAAGGCGAGACTCATTAACTGCAGAAAGAAGGCCTTTTTCTGAATTTTTCCCGTGCATACTTATTATTCTCGCATCATGCCATGGTTCTCTGATACGTGAAAATGCCGCTGAAACAGAAGATATATTGGGATAAATCTCCACTGAATCAGGTCCAAGAGCATTGACAATGACTGAGCCTATCCCGAAAAGCAAAGGATCTCCAGAGGCCAGAACCACAATCCTATGCGTCTTTTTGTGTTCTTTAATATAGGCAATAAGCTCATTTATATTTCCGGAAATTCCCTTTTTAATTCCAGCATGATTTCCAAAACATGCAAGATGGCGTTTTCCTCCTATTAAAACATCTGCCGACTCGATGATATTATGGTGTACTGAAGTAAGATCATTTGCTGATAATCCCATTCCAATTACAGTGACTTTTATGTGATCATTTTCAATAGATTCTGTCATGAACCACCATGATATATTACGCTGCCGGTATAGTCAAAAATGATTCCATTCAGCTCTGCATTGTTTCCACCAAAATATCTGGCAGATTCAATCATGCGTTTGCCAACATCTGCAATCAGATCAGGATAAGTTTCCGTGATTATGCAAAGTGCCTCGCGGGCTGTGTTGGTGAGGCTTATGCGCCTGCTGAAATTGCTGTCAAAAGTTAAATCCATGGCCCACTCTGAAAGTCTGGATAATGACAGATCCGATTTGGCAGCATGTGTATGAGGAAACCCCTGGGCCATCTTAACGGCTTTTCCGAACAACACAGCAAGTGAAATTTTCTCAAACCCTATTTTAAATGCTGCCTCAAGAGACATCTTAAAGAAATCGCCAATCTGGATGAAGGCAATTTCTGGAAGCTCTCTAAGAACAGACTGAGAAAAGCGCTCGCTTCTTCTCCCTGTCGCAAGAACGATCTGGTTACATCCCCCTGCTCTTGCAACGGACATGGCTGAAACAATCGTTGCCTCATAAGACTCGTGAGACATTGGTCTTACAATGCCTGTTGTTCCAAGAATTGAAATTCCGCCTATGATACCCAATCTTGCATTAAGGGTCTTTTCAGCTATAAGCCTTCCTTTAGGAACAAAGATTTCAACAAAAACCTCAAGATCATTCTTCTTTTCACCCAGTATATCCTGAACAGCCTGAATTATCATCTTTCGGGGACCTGGATTGATGGCAGGTTCTCCAGGCTCTATCTCAAGCCCTGGAAGTGTTGCCCATCCCACCCCTTCACCTGCTGTTATATGGACGTTTCTGTTTGCTTTTAATCTTTGATTTTCATGGTTTTCCGGAGTTCCAACATCTCGGGACTGACAAAGAGTTACTGTTACACCGATTTCAGCCTTGTGAGTAACATCTGGATCATCTCCTGCATCCTTTATTATAATTGCACTTGCTTTTGTGTCAGAAAGCCGTTTGTTCATGTGAACAGGAATTGTGATCCATTCTCCGGTCAACAGAAGAATATCCACAGTAGATGGACAAATACCTGTTACAATCGAGGATAGTGCTGCCTTGGTTGCCGCAGCCGCTGCAGTTCCGGTTGTAAAACCTGGTTTAAGCTCTACAGCTCTGTCCATCTTAACGTGACTCTCTGGCTTCTTGAAATGCTATCAAAAAACATAATAAAGAAATCCAACAAGTATAAGACTTGCCACCCTGAACCCCTGCCCCATTAAAAGAAGTTCTGTTCCGGTCCGCGGGGAAAAAACACCCACATAGCGGGGCAGTTGATGTCTGATTGCTCTTATAGGAAAAGCAATGATGTTGCCTATTATAAGGGCAAGAACAGTCTGCCGGGTAGTAAGGACACCTGCATCCATCAAGGCACCTGCTACAGCAAAACCGGAGGAAAACTCTGCTGTAAAGCTTAATACAACTACTGAAAGTGCTTCTATCGGGATAAATGTTGTAGTTACAAACCTTGCAAGCCAGTCACGGGTCATGTCAAAAACATTCAGGGATTGCAGAACAAAGACAGACACATAAACAGGGATTACATAAACTGCCATCCCCATGAGCCTCTGAGGAAATTTCTTCATAATTTCCTGCACGATTGATTTAAATCTTTTATCTGAAACCTGAACACTGGCAATGTTCTTATCATGAGAAAAATCATCCATAGGTAGTTGAAACCTGCCGTAAACAAGGAAACAGGCTGTGCGCAGAAGAGCGGCAATGAAGGTGAGTAAAAAATAAAGGACTCCAGCCCACCTGGTAAGAGAAACAACCAGGAAAAAAGTGCTGGGAAGATGGACAAAAAAAGCCGGGAGCTGATTAACGAGATTTCCTAGATAAAGCTGTTTTTTTGTTATTTTTCCATCTTTATAAAAATCCTGGAGCATGGCATTTGAAGCCACTCCAGAGACAAAAGCAGTAATAAAGGCAGTGCTGCAACGCTCTCCCAGACGCCCAAACCTGAAAAGAGGTCCTGCCACTACAGCGATTCGTCTTGTCCAGCCCAGTGCCTCCAGAATTTCACCTGCAATGAGTCCGGCACTGATTGCCAAAATCAACCTTATGAGTGGCAAGATGAGCTTTGCAAAAACATCTGCATGGCTCATTGACTGAAGGATGTAACTACATGCAACAACTGTAGAAGCTGAAATCAGCATTGAAACAGCAAATGACTTATAGGGAATCTTATTCGTTCTATTGCGCATGGTTATTGGATTGTTTTGCTATTATTATTGTCCAGTAATCAGGGCTTCTGCCATTAAATTCATGAATGTTCCTGAAAATCTCCTGATTAGGCAGGCTGCAGTTGGAAACTCCAATACACTGGGTAAAAGCTGAGGAATCATCAATGGCTTCATTAATGTCTTTTATATTCCGGTACGCCTTCATGAAAACAATATTTTCGGGTTTGATCGCAAGCTGTCTCAGGCGATCCCCGCCGCAGACACCCGAAACCACAAGAAGACATTCTTCCCCTTCAACAAGAGGGGTATTGGTACAGGCTGCCGCTGCCTGATAAGATGATATGCCAGGAATGGTAATAATCGGAACATGAGGGGCAATTTTCTGTATATTCTTAAGAATATACCCATAAGTTGAGTAGGTCATGGGATCCCCTAAAGTCAGAAACGCAACATCTTTCCCTTGTTCAAGTTCGGTAATTATGGTCTGTGCATGAGCCTTCCAGGCAATACCTGTCTCAGCTTTATCTTTTGTCATGGGAAATTGCATCATCTTGACTGTTGTTCCTTCAGGAATATGCGGGTTTGCGATTTTAACTGCCAGACTGTAGGCGTTTTTTGTGGATGCTGCTGCAAAAACAACATCAACTTCAGATAAAATCCTTGCTGATTTAATAGGTAAGAGTTCAGGATCTCCAGGGCCTACCCCAATGCCATATAATGTTCCGGTATGCTTTCCCATGATAACACCTTCTTTCTATGATTTTTTTTAACTTAAACACCTACAGCAGAGTTTTCAGCTATTTTTATAAGAGCATTAACCACACTCGCCGCAACCGTTGAACCACCTTTTCTGCCGACATTGCTAATAAAAGGATAGTTCATTGTCATGAGCTCGGCTTTTGATTCAGAAGCATTTACAAAACCGACAGGAAGCCCTATCACAAGTGCCGGCTTTGCTTTGCCTTCTTTAAGAAGCTCCATCAGGCGGATAAGAGCAGTCGGGGCATTGCCTATGACATAAATGCCCCCTTCCATTTCTTCAAGAACAGCATCAACTGCCAGTGAAGCCCTTGTCTTTCCTGAAGCCTCTGCACTGCTTGAAACACCTGAATCCTGAATCAGACATATAACCTTGCAACCATAAGGTTTCAGGCCATTGATATTGATCCCTGTTTTTGCCATGTTTGTATCTGTAACAATGGTTTTCCCATTCAGGACAGCCTCTAATCCTTTTGAAATTGCCTCTGGATGAAACCTTATTGTTTTCATGTATTCAAAGTCCGCCGATGTATGTATCATCCTGCGTACAATCTGCCATTCAAGAGGTGAAAAGGCATTAGCGCCTGCTTCCCTGTCAATTATCGCAAAGCTTTTAGCTTCTATTTCAGTAGGTGTCATGATTTTCCTCTTTTTCGGTTCCTATACTGGAAGCAGGCCTCAACAAAAGATTTTGCAGCATTAGGCTGGCTGCCAAAATGAAGGTGTATATAGCTTGCCAGTGTGTTATTCACCTGAAATCCTTCTTCCATCTGCAATTCTTTTGACCTGGGCAATACTTTATAGTACTTGGTTACATCTTCAGAATGTATGATTTCTGAATAATGAAATTCATGACCTCTCATCCTTTCTCCTCTTTTCCCCATGATCGTATCATTTTTCAGCTCAATCTCTCTGTAACCAAGGGATTTAAGCCGTTTCAGCATCCTCGTAGAAAATGAAAAACATCCCGTCATCCTGTGGACATTGCCGCTTAAGTCCCTTAGCTCATTACAAAGATACATGAGACC
Source organism: Desulfobacteraceae bacterium (assembly GCA_037439445.1). Lineage (GTDB taxonomy): Bacteria > Desulfobacterota > Desulfobacteria > Desulfobacterales > Desulfatirhabdiaceae > JBBIWB01. The sequence goes on from JBBIWB010000004.1 coordinate 76,051, forward strand.
TCCGCATTCTGCATATATGGGCATGCCGTCATTGCTGCATTCAAGAATTTCTGAACAAAGCCCATTGTTTGCCGAAAGTTTTTCTGCATGGAGCTCAGGATAACCTCCACCCAAATAAATGCCATCAAGGCCTTCCGGAAGAAAAGAATCTGTCAGAGGAGAAAAGAAGACAAGTTCTGCTCCAATTGCAGCCAAAGCATCCAGATTATCCTGATAATAAAAACAAAATGCCTTGTCCATTGCCACACCTATTCTAACTTTTAATGCATGCGATATAGGTGCAGTATTTGAAATGGCCGGATAAACGTCACCAAAACATGCCAAAAGTAAATCCATGTCGACTTCTGATTCTATCAGGTCTACCAGCATGTTGATATAGGAAGAAGAAAGAATATGATCCTCAGCCGTTACAAGCCCAAGATGTCTTTCCGGGATTTCTATTTCGCTCTTCCTGGTCAATCCCCCTATGCATGGCATTTTTACATGGTTGGAGAGTGACTCTCTGAGATAGTCAAGATGCCTCTTGCTTCCAATGTTGTTGAAGATGACACCGGCAAATCTCAGGTCTGGATCAAATTTCTCGAAGCCGTAAAGCAGGGCAGCGGCGCTTCTTGCCATGCTCTTTGCATTAACGGCAAGAAGAACAGGAATATCCAGCCATTTCGCCATCTGGGCGGTTGAGCCAGCCTCGCTTTTACCATCATAGCCGTCAAAAAGACCCATAACCCCTTCTACGATCGCATAATCAAAAAATTTGATCCGGCTAAGGAAAAGATTCTGATTGTATGATCGTGAAAGCATCCATCCATCAAGATTCCGGGATGGTTTGCCTGTAATTCTTACATGATGGCCAGGATCAATAAAATCCGGTCCAACCTTGAATGAAATAACTCTGAAACCCCTTCTCTTTAAGGCAGCCAGTATTGCAAGGGTTATGGTTGTTTTTCCTGAACCGCTCTGTGTTCCTGCTACAACAAGACCTTTGATTTTTCACCTCCAGGCCTAAGCCATCAGCATTTTCGCGTTCTTAGGATACCTTCAGATTTTTAGATCCGGGTAAAGTATCCTTGAAATAACTTTTATACCTTCCAGAAGCCGAAACGTCGGCCTTGAAACCAGCCTTTCGTCAACAAGATAAATCTGGTTGTTCTGGACTGCCTTGATTGCAGAAAATCCTGGCTCGTTTCTTATCATTTCAATCGTGACAAAGTTCATGGGGCCAGATTGTGCAATAAAAACATCTATATCAAGAGCATGAGAGAGAATCCTTTCTTTTCCATAAGCTGCAATATTGGTTTCCCTGACAGGCTGAGCATCTTTGGCAATATTGATTCCTCCTGCTGTCTCCAGGGCAAAAATTGCCATTGATCCTGGAGAAAAAGTTTTCATACGCCCATGAATTGCTTCAAAATATACTTTTTTCTTAGGACTGACTCTCTTGACCTTGCCTCTGATTTCTTCAACTGACTCCTTGAAATACAAGATGAGTTGTTCTGCCTGAGCTTCTTTGCCGGTGAGGGTTCCAAGCTTCATCCAGTATATGAAAACCTCTTCTAAAGTTCCTGGTTGAAGAGAAACTACAGTAATGCCGGCTTTTTCAAGACTTGTAAGAAGTCTTGCATATCCCCTGTCAATCATCGGCCTTACCAGTACGAGATCGGGCTTGGCTGCAAGAAATTTTTCCAGGTCATCTTTATATGAAAAGACTTGTTTTGTTAAGGCCTCATCAGGATATGTCTCATTCATTGAAACCCCTATGATTTCAGATGAGAGTCCGAGGGTAAAAAGATTTTCCGTGTGCCCTGCATAAAGAGAAATTATCCGCTTAAAAGGCTTTTTTATTGTAATTCTTCTGCCCATATCATCAGCAAAACCGGCAGCAAAAGCACTGCTTCCAACCGATCCGTACACAAAGATGAGAATCAAGCCCAGAATAAAGATGAAACGCCTATATTCCCTTTTCTTCCCACTGAATATGGGAGGTTCTACTAAATACGACATGTCTTGATTTTGCATATGAGTCTTCATAAACTTTGGAATTTACCTGAAACACTGATTTAATGACTTCTTCAGTCAAAACCTGCTCGCATGGGCCATGATGGACTATCCTGCCGTTCTTCATGAAGAAGAGATAGTTGCAGAAAAGAGCTGCCAGGTTTATGTCCTGCATTACGGCAACCACTGTTGTGCCTTGTTCATGAACTTTTTTAAAAGCAAGGCCAAAAAGCGAAATCGAATGTGATATATCAAGATTGGATGTCGCCTCATCCAGAAACAGGACAGGAGTGTCTTGAACAAGGGCTCTGGCAAATATGACTCTTTGCCGTTCACCCCCGCTTAACTCAGATATGTACCTGTTTTTAAATGATAGACATTCTGTTTGTTCCATTACAGCATCCACCATTTCTCTATCCTTCTCATTGGGAAAAGAAAATCTGTCAATATGGGGGTACCTGCCCATCATGACAATTTCTTGAGAAGTAAACGGAAAATTAATTGCATAATACTGTGGAACAAGAGCAATTTCACGTGCAATCTGTTTTCTCGTGTATTGATTGAAGGGCTTTCCTTTATAGTTTACCGTTCCCGACTCCGGAACCTGATGTCTTATCAGTAAATCTATAAGAGTTGTTTTCCCGCACCCGTTAGGTCCTAGTATCCCGTAAAACATGCCTGGATTCAAGGTAAGCGAGACATCACATACTGCAACGCGTTCTTTATAACTGAAGCAAAGACTTTCTGTATTAATCGACATGGAATCCCGAAATCTGACGCTTTCGATAAATATAACAGAAAAAAGGCCCGCCTGTGAGAGCGGTCAAGACGCCTATTGGAATTTCATGGGAAAGTACTGCCCTTGTGACCGTATCTGCGCCAAGCAGAAGACAAGCTCCTGCAAAAATTGAAACAAGAATGAGTCTCTGGTTATCAGGTCCTGTCAATGTACGCATGATATGAGGCACAAGAAGGCCTACAAATCCTATGATTCCTGACACCGACACACAGACTGCTGAAACAAGAGAGGCAGTTATCAGAAGGATCATGCGGATTTTTTTTGTATCTACACCAAGAGAAGTTGCACTTCTTGAACCAAGGGCCATTAAATTGAGTTCCCTTGAATAATACATGCAGATACAAAAACCCGCCAGGACCGTGATCGTTACCAGCCATACATCTGTCCAGGTCTTGGAAGCAAAACTTCCCATGAGCCAGAAAATTATTACTGAAACCTGTTCATCTGCCATGTACTTTATAAAACTTACACCTGCAGACAAAATTGCAGAAACTATTATGCCTGAAAGAATCAGGTTGCTGGAAGAAAGGCCTGAGCTTGAAGAAGCAAGATAAACAACTGCAACAAGTGTAATGAGTGAACCTGCAAAAGCAAAAAAGGGGACAGACCATATCCCCCATACAGCAATGTTAAGCCACAGGGCGAAAGATGCACCTAAGGCAGCCCCTGCAGAGACTCCAAGAGTGTAGGGATCTGCCAGAGGATTTAATAAAATACCCTGAAAGACGACTCCGGAAAGAGCAAGTCCTGCGCCTACCCCTGCGGCAGCAAGAATTCTTGGCAGTCTTACATCTGTTATTACAACAGGGTAAAGCGAATTAACATCGTCAAGAAGCGAAGGAATATTTAAAACCTTGGACAGAACAATTCGGACAACATCTGAAAAAGATATCTGCATATATCCAAGACCGCTTGAAACCACGATCAAGATTCCAAGCAAAATGCCTAAAAAGATTAGCTGAAAGCCTGTTGTCCGGCAAATGTTTTGCATATCAGTCTCTGTTCAATCTTTCAATTCTTTCATTGCCTGTTTCAAATGATCGACCCAGATACCGGCAATTGTATCGTATGCAGCAAGTCCTTTCAAGACAGGCTTGCAGGATATCCCGGCTTTTGAAAGTATTGATTTCCATGAGTCTTCTTCTTCTCCTGCAATGTCATTGATGGAATGATCCCCTGCAACAGTCATGAGCGGCAGGAGATACGCTGTTTTTACTTTCTGCTTTGAAAGCCTTTCCTTAATAGCACCAGCATCAAGCCAGCCGCCAATTGTCCCCACAAAGACCTTGGGGTCTTTCTGCTGAAGGTGAAACATCAGGGCTGTGTAGGATACATTTGCAAGGTGCCAGGTACCGTGCCCAATGAAAATGGCTGCTTCATTGGGTTTTCTGTTTTTTGGAATAATTCCAAGAAGGGCAGATGTTACTTTTTCCATTGCAGAATCATTTCCAAGAAGAGGATGCCCTATTGCAATTTTCTTGAATCCTCCAGCCATCTGGCTGAAAAGACGGCTGTTTATTATCACATCATGATGTTCTTTTCCTGGAATCACAAGAAGCGACTGAACGGCTACATGGGTAAATCCTTCATCCATCATGCGGGCAAGTGCTGTTTCCACAGAATCGATATATTGACCTGTCTTGGCCAATTTTTTTCTGACCACATGCGAAGTATAGCCCCATTTGATTGGAATATCGGGAAAAGCGGTTTTCGTCTTGCTTTCTACATTTTGATACACGGCCTGAGCCTCAGGAACGCTGGTTCCAAAGGCTACCAGAAGTATTCCTGTCTTGTCAGGTAATGGTTGATCTTTTGCCATGCTGTCAACTCCGTTACAAAGTGAAAAGCCGATACAAAAACAACAAGTCATTAAAATTCTAATAATCATTTCCATGCTCCCTCAAAAAAAAACCCTTCAAATTCGGTAGAATTTGAAGGGCTGCACCCTGTTTCTTTGCCTGTGGGGGGAAAACACCACTGCCATATTCTGTTACCGCAGATTCTGGCTCTTCATGAACAGGCAGGTTTTCTGGCTTTCAGATCATCCTACTTACCGCACCTTCCCACAAGGCTTAGGCCTTACAGTGGCATCTTGCAGCTTTCGTCCCTGATTACAGCGGCGGGACCGCTCCCGATTTTAACGGGATTCTCTATTATGCGAATTATTCCACACCTGTTCCTGACTGATTAAAATATAACTGTATTATTCTGTCAAGATAATAATTCGACATCTGACTTTTTGATCATCTCGATATTTTGTAAAAAAACCCCTCCAGCGATTATATGTACCGGGCTTTTACGGCTCATTGCCGTGATACGCACAGTTTCAGGAATACTTATTTGATTTTGGATAAAGATTGGTGTAAAAGAAAAAAATTTTTGTTTTCGATTTAACAAAGCCTCAATTGATCTTGATGATAAAATGATTCAGATTACAAAAAATAATGAGTTAGAAAAATCGATGTATCTGCACGGACAGGCAACGGGAAAACCTCAGCATATGATATATTCAGGTGAAAAAACGGCATGGGACATACTTTCGGGGCTTGATCCAAAGGATGTATCAAAAAATGCCGAAGCAATATTCAATCCTCATGATTCTAGTTACGAGCTGACATGCTTTGGTCAGGATATCCGGGTTTCATTACCAGACCGATTTATCTTCAGCAGAACTGCACCAGGTAAATTTCTTGTCAATTCACTTGGAAAATACTCTAGCCTTTCAATACTCAGATATCTGATTCACGCAATAGAGCTGCCCATTTCTGGTAAACTCGTTCATCCCTCTGATTTCTCTGGAGGTGATATTTTCATGAGAGGAACTCATGTCCTTCCACTGGATGAATTAGCCGCATATTTCACCAATAATTCCAGTGAGTTTATAAACACAGGTAAAAGTCTTGGAGGTTTTCAACTTGGCTACGGAGATATGTCCTTAAAGCTTTTCCCTTTTCCAAGACTGTCTGTAGTCATTATAGTATGGTCAGGTAATGAAGAGTTTGCACCAAAATCGTCTCTTTTGTTTGACTCACGCCGAGCATCACCTCTTCCAACAGATATTCTTTGGTCAACTGCAATGATGGCCGTTAAGATGATGCTGATAAATTCAATAGCAAATCGATGATCTTTCAAAGACTAAAAATTCATATTGCTTGTTTCCTTTGTCAAAGAAATTGACTCTCTCAGCTTCGCCATTGACAAAAAAACGATTTGCCACAGACTACAATGTGTATTAGTATGGTATCAAAATTCACATTGTAACCATCAGAAATTTCTGGAAAACTTATGGAACTCATTGTTATATCAATTGCTGCGCTACTTGCCTCCGGGTTAACCTTGTTCTCAGGGTTTGGGCTTGGAACATTGCTTATGCCTGTTGTGGCAATCTTCTTTTCAGTTGAAATAGCAATTGCTGTCACGGCCATGGTACATCTTGCAAATAACGTTTTCAAGGTTGCGCTGCTTGGCAAGAAGGCAAACCGATCCGTGCTCTTGAGTTTTGGCCTTCCTGCTGTTGCCTTCGCTTTTATGGGAGCGCTGGTTCTGGGATGGCTGTCTGATGCTTCCCCAGTTTTTGAGTACTCTGCATTCGGCAACCTAATGCAGGTATCGCCTCTAAAGCTTGTCGTGGGAATTCTGATCCTGACCTTTGTCATGCTTGAGTTATCGCCTGGGTTTTCGTCCATTGAGCTATCAAGGAATTATCTTCCATATGGCGGAGTGGTCAGCGGGTTCTTCGGTGGTCTGTCAGGACATCAAGGAGCTTTCAGAAGCATGTTCCTGCTCAAAGCCGGATTAAACAAAGAGGAATACGTGGCAACCGGTGTAATGCTGGCCGTCCTGGTAGACATGTCCCGCATGCTTATCTATGGCTGGAACATGTATGGGCAAAACCATGCCATAGAGTGGCCGCTTGTTATAACAGCATCGGTGTCGGCATTTACTGGTGCGTATTTCGGCTCGAAACTGCTCAGAAAAATCACTATCCGCTTCATTCAGATAGTGGTTTCTGTGCTGCTTGCGGTAATTTCTCTGGGGCTCATTTCAGGTGCGCTATAAGAGGCAATCATGAAAAAATTAAAAATATGTGTAGCAGGTGCAACCGGATGGGCCGGCTCTGAACTGTCCAGGGCCATATTGGATTCCATTGATTTGGAGTTGGTAGCAGCTATTTCCAGAAGCAACGCTGGAAAGACGCTTGAAGAAGCAACTGGTATTAAAGGGCTGGTTGCACCGGTTTTTAGAACAGTGGAAGAAGCGCTGAAAACAAACCCTGACGTATTTGTTGAATACACAAAACCGGATGTGGCAAAATTCCATGTTTTATCTGCGTTAAAAAACGGTGCTAATGTTGTAGTTGGAACCTCGGGGCTGAGCAGTGAAGATTATGAAGAGATAAATGGAGTTGCAGAAAAAGTCAACCGGGGAGTGCTGGCTGTTGGAAATTTTGCACTTACAGTTGTTCTTCTTCAGAAATTTGCAGAAATTGCAGCAAAATATATCCCCCACTGGGAAATAATTGACTATGCTAATTCCCTCAAGCAAGATGCGCCAAGCGGAACGGCTTGTGAGCTGGCAAATCGTCTTTCGAATGTACATGAAGCAAAGCTTGAAGTTCCTTTGGATAAAATAGTCGGCTTGAAAGAGAGCCGCGGGGCTCGATTGGAGGGAACGCAGGTTCACTCTATCAGATTGCCTGGTTATGCTATTTCATTAGATGTGATCTTCGGGATGCCGGGCCAGAAACTGATTTTGCGGCATGAGTCAGGAACAAGTGCAGAACCATATGTAAAGGGAGCTCTCTTGGCCATTCGTGAAGTAGGCAGATTAATTGGAGTTCATCGCGGACTAGATTGTGTGATGAAATTCTAGTCCATGAAAAATATCTTAAAAAGATGCTGTTATCATAGACATGTCTTTCAAATAAATAGTTAATACCACCAACAATAATTAGCAACGGAGAAAAATAAATGCCAAGACGTAATGACATTCAAAAAGTTCTTATAATCGGTTCAGGGCCAATCATCATAGGACAGGCATGCGAGTTTGACTATTCAGGTACCCAGGCCTGCAAGGCGCTTCGATCTTTAGGCTATGAAATAGTTCTTGTCAATTCCAACCCTGCAACAATCATGACAGATCCAGGAATGGCAGATGTCACCTATATAGAACCCTTGAATGCAAGGGTTCTTACTGAAATCATTGCAAAAGAAAGGCCTGATGCCCTTCTTCCCAACCTTGGAGGACAGACTGCCTTGAATCTGTCTTCAGAGCTTTACTCAAGCGGTGTTCTCAGGGAATACAAGGTGGAAGTCATAGGCGTTAACATGGAGGCGATCGAGAGGGGCGAAGACAGAACTGCATTCAAGGAAACCATGGAAAGGCTTGGAATTGAGATGGCAAAAAGCCAAGCTGTAAACACGGTTGAAGATGCTGAAAAGGCTGCCGAAATGCTTGGATACCCTGTTGTTATCAGACCAGCTTATACCATGGGCGGAACAGGCGGTGGTCTCGTTTACAATATTGAAGAGCTACGAACAATTGCATCTCGAGGGCTTGCAGCAAGCAGGGTCAATCAGATTCTTGTAGAAGAGTCGGTTCTTGGGTGGGAAGAACTTGAACTGGAAGTTGTAAGGGATGCCAAGAACCAGATGATTACGGTATGTTTCATAGAAAATGTTGATGCAATGGGTGTTCATACCGGAGACAGTTTCTGCACAGCCCCGATGCTGACAATTTCTGATGAGCTTCAGAAAAGACTTCAGGATTATTCCTACCGCATAGTTGAAGCAATAGGGGTCATAGGCGGAACCAATGTTCAGTATGCTCATGATCCAAAGACTGGAAGGGTCGTAGTAATTGAAATCAACCCCAGAACATCAAGATCATCCGCACTCGCATCTAAGGCAACAGGCTTTCCGATTGCAAAGGTTTCTGCCCTTCTTGCAGGAGGTCTTACCTTGGATGAAATGCCTTACTGGAGAGATGGGTCCCTTGAAAAATATACTCCGTCAGGAGACTATGTTGTTGTGAAGTTCGCAAGATGGGCTTTTGAGAAATTTTCCGGAGTACAAGACCGTCTCGGCACCCAGATGAGGGCTGTAGGCGAAGCCATGAGCATAGGCAAGAATTATAAGGAGGCTTTTCAGAAAGCCATCCGTTCCCTTGAAATCGGTCGTTACGGGTTGGGCTTTGCCAAGGACTTTCACCTTCAGCCTCTTGAAAACCTGATTGAAATGCTTGGAAGCCCTTCAAGCGAAAGACAGTTTATACTCTATGAAGCGATAAGAAAAGGCGCTGATATTCAGGCCCTGCATGAAAAAACCCATATCAAACTCTGGTTTCTTACCCAGATGAAGGAACTGGTTGAGCTTGAAAACGAGATGCTCATTCACAAGGGGAAAAATTTGCCTGATGAGCTTCTTAGGAGGGCAAAAAAAGATGGTTTCGCAGACAAATACATTTCAAAGCTTCTGGAGATCCCTGAAAGGAATATTCGAGATCAAAGAAAGTCCATAGGAGTCATCGAAGAATGGGATGCTGTTCCTGTAAGTGGTGTTGAAAATGCCTCGTATTATTATTCAACATACAATGCCTCAGGCAGTGTGAATATAAGCAACAGAAAAAAAATCATGGTATTAGGTGGCGGCCCTAACCGCATCGGGCAGGGGATTGAATTCGATTACTGCTGTGTTCATGCAGCTTTTGCAATAAGGGACGCTGGGTTTGAATCTATAATGGTCAACTGCAATCCTGAGACAGTATCAACTGATTATGATACATCTGATAAACTCTATTTTGACCCCCTGACTGTTGAAGATGTCCTGAGCATTTATGAAAAAGAACAACCCATCGGGGTCATTGTCCAGTTTGGAGGACAGACTCCTTTAAACATAGCAGGAGACCTTGCTGATGCCGGAGTAAAAATCCTAGGAACTACTCATGAAACAATAGACCTGGCAGAAGACAGGGAAAGATTCAGCAAGATGATGCGAAAAATGGCAATTCCTCAACCTGAATCTGGATTTGCAAGAACTGATTCTGAAGCAATTGCTATTGCATCCTCCATCGGCTATCCCCTCATAGTACGACCTTCCTATGTCCTGGGCGGTCGCGCCATGGAAATAGTTCATGATGAGGAAATGCTCAGGCATTATATGAAATTTGCAGTAGATGTTTCACCTGAAAGGCCTATTTATATAGATAAATTCCTTGACAATGCCATTGAAGCAGAAGCAGACGCAATAGCAGATGGTTTTGGGGCATTTGTTCCTGCTGTTATGGAACATATAGAGCTTGCGGGTATTCACTCCGGAGATTCTGCCTGCGTCATTCCAACAATTGGAATTCCTCCGAAACATGTCGAAACCATAAGGGAATACACAAGAAAAATAGCTTCGGAACTTGGTGTTGTCGGTTTAATGAACATCCAGTACGCAATATTTGATAATACTGTCTATGTGCTTGAGGCGAATCCAAGAGCATCCAGAACTGTGCCCATAGTCTCCAAGGTCTGCAATATATCCATGGCACGCATTGCAACAGAAATAATTCTCGGGAAAAAGCTCTCGGACATTGACCTGACTCATACAGTAATTCCTCATTTTGGCGTCAAAGAATCAGTATTCCCCTTTAACATGTTTCCTGAAGTCGATCCTGTTCTAGGGCCTGAAATGCGCTCAACAGGCGAAGTGCTCGGACTTTCCAGAAATTTCGGAAGAGCCTTTTTTAAAGCCCAGGAAGCTACACAGACAGCCTTGCCGCTGAAAGGCTCTGTTCTTTTCACCATATCAGATAAGGATAAGAGTGCTGCACTAGAACCAGCTCGCCTTTTCCGCGACATCGGATTCAAGATCGTGGCAACCAGAGGAACAATGGATTTTTTCAGGAAAAATGGAATCGAAGCAGAAGAAGTCCGGAAATTAGGTCACGGCAGGCCAGATCTTGTTGATGCTCTCAAGAACCGTGAGGTGCATCTCATTGTAAACACTCCAAGCGGTAAAAGAAGCTCTGAAGATGGAAGCAATATCAGAAAGGCTGCCATAAATTACAAAGTACCATATATAACAACCACTGCAGCAGCCATATCTGCTGCAAAGGGCATTGCTGCTAGGCTTGAAGATAAACCGATGGTAAGATCTCTTCAGGAATATCATTCAGCAATAAAATAATATAGCTCATTACCATAGCTTTGATACACCTGTGAATCCCGATACGGGATTGACAGGTGTTCAGCGTTTTTATAACTCATTGATATTTCTTTGGATATCACCCTGGTTTTCATCGGGGTAGCGAGAGCATGTAGGCAAGGTGGATTTTCGAGTTTTTACGATGCCGTCAGCAACGACATGATAGCATTAAAACCAGGACATACCTATGCACTTATTTCATATCCCTTTTCCCAGTATATTTGGATCATGCTTCAACCGCTCCTGGATCCCTTTTCCAATTAGATAGGTCTGGCTGAAATCAGACCAGAATTCCTTATCTTTATCCTGCCAACCCTTTCCGAATCTTTCATCAAAATATTTTCCCAGTTTTTTGAACAACAAATCCCAAGGCGGTCTTCCCTGCTGATACGCCTCCAAGAGTTCATTCAGCATGGCATCTAACTCTGAAAGCATTTCCTTGGGAAGATATGAGATAGCCCCTTTCCGGATGGAAGTCATAAGCGTTTCAGGATTTATGGCATGTGCCGTAAGCATGACCGTAGGAATTCCTTTTGCAACTGTTTCTTCAAGGAGCTTTAGTCCATTGACGCCCATGATATCGAGTATGGCAAGGTGGAAAGATTTTTCCCTGATTTTTCTGGAAGCAGTTTCGTAATCCTTTGCCTTATCAACATGGGCTCCTTCCAGAATATCTTCGATTGTTTCCAGGACATCTTCTTCATCATCAACTGCCAGAACATGTTTGCCTTTTATATATGATTTAATATCTCCCATCGTTGCAATCCTCCTAGTTCGGTAGAAATCAAACATTATAGATTCTTAATTATTAAAACATTTTTCAACTGTTGTACCTGAAAACAAGATGGAAAAAATTAAACCATGACAGTCACTATATTTCCAGAGGGCTTGGGGGCAGAAACAGGATTACTCATCTCAGACAGGAAGCATGAGCCTGAAGGTGGCCCCTTTTCCTTGCTGACTGATTATTCCTATGGTTCCGCCCATGGCTTTTGCAAGGATCAAAGCCCCTGCCAGTCCAAGTCCATGACCCGTTCTTCCTGAAGAATCACCTGCCTTGATCTTTGTGTATCTCTGGAAAACCGTTTCATGGTGTTCGGCGCTTATTCCAGGTCCATCATCTGTAACTTCAAGCAAAATCATGTTGTTATGAAATCTTGCTGAAATATTTATCCTTTCTTTCATATGATGAAGACCATTTTTTATTAGATTTCCAGCAATCTGCCTGAATTTGATCTCATCCATATTAAATTCTGTAAGAAGTATTCCTGGATCAATTAAAAAATCTATATGATGACCGGATAAACAAACAAGGGCCTCATCACGACTTTCTGCTTCATGAACATGCTCGTAAATCGACGGGCAGATCGCTTCGAGTGCATCCATCAAAATATCATAAAGGGTCGGGCCTATAAAAAAGCGATTGCAGTCAAGACATCCGGCCTGAGACCTTCCTGTCTCCAGAAGCCCATGAATCATCGATCTGGCTTTTTTGGCGTTTCTTAGTACCCTTTTCAGGGTTTTCTCCTGTCGTGCTGAAAGTAATCCGTAGCTCTCTCTTCTGTCAAGAAGCAATTGCACACTGGTTTCAATGACTGAGACAGGGTCTTTCAGCTCATGAACAAGGAATTCGATATCTAAGAGATTAAAAAATGTATTCTCATTTTTCATATGAAACCTACAGTCATCGTTGTTCCCCCTGAAGCCATGCAGTCATTAAGGGTTTTACAGTGACTGCATCGTTCTATTTCACCTGGGCACAGGTCCTCGATTCCTGGAATATAGATACAACGGCTTGATCGCATCTGAATGGAAAAATGATAGCGCTCGGAAAAAATCTTCATCCTTAATAAATCAAAACCCTTGCCTCCTGCATTAAAATCGTATGGCTTTCTTGTCGCATAATGAAGGGGTTCTGATGCCGTAAGGTTGCTTTCAAAAATCAGTTTCTGGTTTTCAGCAGTTATGCCAATGCCATAATCCCTTACCTCCAGCTCGGAACCAGAGGAAAGCCTTCTGACATTTATTTCAATTACGCCTGAATCAGGAGTGTTTTCAATGGAGTTTCTAAGGAGTCCTTCAATGATTTTATATAATACATCGGGTGGAATGAAGACAGGCTGTGTTTTTACTAAATTGCATTTCAACTCAAGCCTTCTGTGGGAATATTTTGGTTTCAGGTCCTCGATGACATTCAGAGTAAATATTTCCAGCTCCAGTTCCTGGGGAACAGATTCCTTAGATCCAAATAATTCATCTATTCTTTCACGTATTTTCTTTGAAGCCAATCCATGTCCGCATTCAAGGTCTGCAAGGGATTCAAGCTCATCAATGCAGGAGTCAAGAAGTGTCGAGAGCATATTATGGGCCCTGTAATCCCTCTGTCTTAAAATATCCTGAATCTGATACTGCATCGAAAGTATTCTGGAGAGATTTCTCTGTGCCCTGTCCAGAATCCGCTGAATACCGGGGTTGTTTCTTGAAGAGAGATTTTTTTCAAGAAGTCCCAGAGATGCCGAAAGCACAGATACAGGGGTCTTAAGTTCATGGGAAAGGTGATGAATGACCCTGTCTTTTGCACGGCTGAGTGTTTGCACTTCTTCATAAGAATCTTTCAGTTCCTGGTTAATGCGTGCATTTTCTATTGGAAATGCAACCGCACTGGCAATGGCGCTTAAAAATTCAACGTCAGTCTGGTCAAATTCCCCTTTTTTCTTATTGACTGCACATAATACACCAATCATTCTGTCGGGAGTTTTAATCGGAACATCGAGCATGTTCATTGTCTGATACCCTGACTGAAGATCGACTACGGGAAAAAAATAAGGATTCTGGGAGGTGTCAGGAACAATCAAGGGTTTCCCCGTTCTGTATACATGCCCGGCAACACCTTTATCAGCAGGAAATCTGATTTCTTTTAAACGCTTTCCTGTTCTGCTGTCCTCATAATTTGCAACTGGAAAAAAGAATTCCTGCTTTTCTTCATCCAGAAGAATAACCGATGCACCCTTTACAGCGAGCAGTTCCTGGACTTCTTTGATAATAAACTCAAGGCGCTCGTCAAGTCTTCTGAACTGATAAAGAGAATTGGCTATCCTGAAAAGTGCCTGATTAATTCGGGTAACCCGTTTTTCCTTTGTAACATCCCTGAGTATTACTACCTGACCGGCAGGCTCATTGTTGTCATCATAAAAAATTGCACCGTCAATTATTATATCAAGAAGCCTTCCGTCCCTTGTAAGCCTTTGAGTTTCAACGCCGCTAACTATTTTTTCATTATACAATCTCGCCAGTCCGGCCTTTGTTTCCTCTTTCGCAGATTCAGGAACAAACGGGATGATCTTTCCTTCAAGCTCGGACAAAGACCACCCAAATACTTTTTCAAAAGCAGGATTAAGGTAGGAAACAGTATTATCAAGATTGAATACAAAGACAGGATCTGGAAGGAACTCGAGAAACTTTCTGTAGCGCTGTTCAGCGCTGAAACTGGAAGGTTGCAAAGTCGTTTCTCTTGTCACTGAAATCAATCCTGATGAAGTCGCAAGTTAGGGCAACCCCTTTTGCGGGTTGCCCTGTATAATTATAGCAGCAGATTATCGCAGATTCTTGGGTCGTTCGTCAACAACCCGGAGGGCTTTTCCTTCGCTTCTTGCAATGAATTTTGGCTCAACAAGATTGACTTCAACCCCTACTCCCATAGTGCCTTTTATGTGGGTTGATATTTTTGCTTCGATTTGCTTGCGCTTTTCAGGGCTTTCTTCATAAATTTCTTTTTTTCCTTCCACCTGCACTATCAGATGATCAAGATAACCTTTCTTGCGTACCACAAGACGGTACTGAGGCTCTATTTCTTCTATTTCAAGTAGAATTGCTTCTATCTGTGAAGGAAAAACATTCACCCCGCTAATTATAAGCATATCATCGGTTCTGCCTGAAAGCTTGTCCATCTTTATGAGTGTCCTGCCGCATGAGCAGAGCTCTCTTCTTAGTCTAGTAATGTCTTTTGTACGGTATCTCAGCATAGGCATTGCTCGGCGCTGAATGGATGTGAAGACCAGCTCGCCTTTTTCCCCCAACGGGACAGGTTCAAGAGTGGCTGGATCAAGTATTTCAGCTATAAAATGATCTTCATTTATATGCAGCCCGTCCTGAGCTTCACAATCAAAGGCCACTCCAGGGCCACAAAGCTCTGTGAGTCCGTACGATTCCATTGCCTTTATACCCATGCGTCGCTCAATTTCTTCACGCATGGCAATAGTCCACGGCTCTGCTCCAAAGACGCCTACCTTCAGAGATAGTTTTTTGATGTCAACGTTTAATTCTTCGGCACGTTCTGCAATGGTAAGAGCATAGGACGGGGTTGAAAACAAGGCTGTTGTCCCAAAGTCTTTCATGATCATGATCTGGCGTTCCGTTAGTCCGGAGCTAGTCGGAACAACGGAACAGCCCATCTTTGTAGCTCCCTGATGAAAACCCAGCCCTCCTGTAAAGAGTCCATAGCCATAAGCATTCTGTACTATATCGTCGGGTCTGATCCCTGCTGACCAGAGATTTCTCATCATACATTCTGTCCACTGCTCAAGATCTTCTGCAGTATACGGGCCTGTAATGGGTTTTCCTGTAGTTCCGGACGATGCATGAATACGTACAATGTCCTTCATGGGAACTGCACAAAGTCCGAAAGGATAATTATCTCTGAGATCATTTTTTACAGTGAAGGGAAGCTTGGCAATATCCTCAAGATGCTTGATATCACCCGGCTTGATCTTCAGCTCATCCAGTTTCTTGCGGTAAAAAGGGATTTTTTCATAGGTCCATGCAACAGTTTGTTGAAGTTTTTCTATCTGAAGTTTCTGAAGATCAGTTACTGGCATGCATTCAAATGTGTCATTCCAGGGCATATCCTTCCTCCTAAAGCAAAAAATGTGAAAAGATCAGGCTTCTGCAAAACCAAGATCAAAAGCCTTTATATTGGTTTCAACAAATGCCTGTTTTGTTTTGGTACGAATAGCCTCTTTTACCTGTTCAGCAGTAATGGGCAGAAGTCCGGTTTTTATCAAAGCTCCAAGCAAGACCATATTTACTGACAGAACATTTCCTGCAGCAATAGCAAGTTTTGCAGCATCAATAACAATTAACCGACCTGTTTTTGCCTTAATGAGGCGTTCGATGTCTTTGATATCAGGGTAAATTCCTTTTCCTATGGTTACTGTAAAAGGAGGCACAGGGGACAGGCTAGTGATTACCACCGTGTTTTTATTGCATTTCTGGATGGCTCTTAGTGTTTCCGAAGGTTCAAACCCAACCAGAACATCAGCCTCACCATCTGAAATAATATTGCTTTGCGCTTCTCCGAATATCATGGCAGATTCAACCACACCTCCTCGCTGCGCCATACCGTGAATTTCACTCATGCGCATGGGAATACCTGCATGAAGAGCAGCTTCTCCAAGAACACTTGAGGCAAGAAGGTTTCCTTGCCCCCCAACTGCCACAATCATCAATCGCGTTGTATCTGACATATTGCTTATTCCTTTTGAATTATTGCTCTTGAAAATTTATCAGCATCATTGATCTATTCTTTCAATGGTAGTATTGCATTTTCGGGACAAACTTGGGCACAGACCGCACATCCTGTACATCTTGCAGAATCTATCTTTACCCTTCCGCTTTCAAGTATAAAGGCAGGACAGGCCAGTTCATTTACACAGTTCCTGTGATCCTTGCACTTATTGCTGACATAAAAAGGTTTGATTTTGACTTTTGAAACCTCTTTTGCATAGAGAATACACATTTCCTGAACCAGAATAACCGACACACCTTTAAACTTGAGAGTTTCCCTTATAGCTTCTATGCTCTTCTTGACCTTAAAAGGCTGAACAATTGTTATTTTAGAAACTCCCATGGCTCTGATCACAGCTTCTATAGAAACCCTGTTATACCCATCCAGCTTCAGAAGCGACATGTCAACTCCGGGATGGGGTTGATGGCCTGTCATTGCAGTGGTTCCGTTATCAAGAATTACTAGTGTGAAGTTGTGGTTGTTAAACACTGCATTTGCAAGACCCGTCATTCCTGAATGAAAAAAAGTTGAATCCCCAATGAAAGAAATAACTTTCTTGTCTGTAACCATCCCGAAGCCGCCTGGTGAGCTGGTAGATGCCCCCATGCAGATAAGATAATCGCCCATGGAAAGAGGTGGCATAAAGCCCAGGGTATAGCATCCTATGTCAGTGGTATATATGGTTTCCATGCCTTCTGCAGCCTTCTTGATTTCATAATAGGCAGCCCTGTGAGAGCACCCTGCGCATAAATTAGGGGGACGCTGCGGAATTTCAGGAATATCAGAAACATCTATGAGGGGTGCTGTCTTGTAAGGGATTTCAAAAAAGTTTGCAACAGCCTGCCTTACTATGCTTGGACTAAATTCATATAGTTTTGTAAGAAGGTTTTTACCTTTGCCCTTGATAGGAAGGGTAAGTGCCGCCTCCTGGGCAAATGCCTTTACAGCCTCTTCCATGTATGGCTCGCCTTCTTCAACTACAAACGCTTTTTCACATCCGCCCAAGAATGACTTTATCATGTTGGCAGGCATTGGGTTTGAAAAGCCTATGCGCAGTATCTTGACCTTGTCCTGAATCTTGAGGTCTTTAACGGCATCCACAACATAATTGAAGCTTACTCCGTTGCAGATAATTCCCCATGAACCAGACCCTGTTATATAATTATAAGGTGTTTTTTCAGATATTGCCGCTGCCTTGTCGATGTTTGCAAGAAGCTTGACATGGAGTTTTCTTGAAATTGCAGGTACGGTTACATAATTGAATGGATCCTTTGCAAAATCTCCTCTGGTAATACGTTTTCTGATATTTCCAAAGGTTACTGTTGCAGTAGAATGGTTTATTCTTGTAGTGGTTCTTAAAATTACGGGCTCCTGAAGTCTTTCGGAAAGATCAAATGCATAAGGCACCATATCTTTTGCTTCTTCAATGTTTGATGGCTCTATTATGGTAAGTCCCGAAAGTTTTCCGTAATATCTTGTGTCCTGCTCATTCTGGCTTGAAAACATTGAAGGATCGTCTGCCACAAGAACAACAAGACCTGCTTTAACACCTACATAGGCAAGAGTCATGAGAGCATCGGCAGCAACATTCAGCCCTACATGTTTCATAGTGCACATAGATCGAACACCTGCATTTGCAGTTGCAGCAACTACTTCAAGTGAAACTTTTTCGTTAGCACTGTACTCGAAATACAGATCTGACTCATGAGACATCTGAAAAAAATTAAAGGCGATTTCTGAAGAAGGAGTACCAGGATAAGCTGCTGTTACAGCAACACCTGCTTCTATAGCGCCTCTGGCAATGGCTTCATTTCCAAGTAAAACCATTTTCTTGCCAGGTTCATCAATAAGAAGTTTGTGCATAAGATTCGATCCAATTTTACAATTAAAAGTTTAAGATAATAGTTTTTTAATCAGGAACTAAAACAGGCCGTTCCTGGATTTTTCTGCTGTGTACCATCTCAAACACTTCATTTATCTGAGACAGTGGAAAACATTTTACAAAAGGCTTGATTTTTACTTTTCCTGAAAGGACAAGGTTAACAACGTTCGGATAATATTTGGGAATACAGCCCCAACTGCCTCTTGCAGTTGCATGAAACGCCATAAGATTTGAAAGTCTGATTTCAACTGTATCCATGGTAAATCCTATGATAGAAAGGGTTGCACCATGCACAAGAAGCCCGAAAGCTGTTTTCTGGCCGCCTGCGGTTCCTGACGTTTCAAATATCTTCCATTCAGTACGTTTACATCCCTTGTTTTTGGCAAATTCAGATACTGCTTTTCGAATATCCTTAAAAGGCATTTCTCTTGAGTTAAACACTCCATCCACATAGGGTGAAATAGCGTCCAGCTTGGATTGATCAACATCAATGGCAATAACGGTTGCATAGAAAGCTTTGGCTATCTGTGCCCCGAACCCCCCAACCCCTCCAACACCAACAAATATGGCAAGATCATCATTTCCAAGGCCTGATTCATGGATGGCCTGATAAGGTGTAGTGAGCGCATCTGCAATGACTGACAGTTCTGCAAGAGTGACATCGGTCGAACCGCCAGGCCTGAAGTTTTTATCTACTGGAACAGCGCAAAGCTGTGCTGCAGGAACCAGAATATGGCTTGCGAATCCGCCCTGAATATCATTTCCAGGCATTTTCTGGGTGGTGCAGATATTGCCTAAATCCCTGATGCAAAGATCACATGATCCACACGGCATGACTGCAGGAACAATAACGGCTTTGTCTTTCCAGTCTTCAACCTCGGATCCGGCTGCTTCAACTATGCCTGAGATTTCATGCCCAAGAGTAAGCGGAAGCTGAGATCTTGTCCGTACTCCGTCATAATAAAATCCCAAATCAGTATGACATACCCCGCATCCTGACACACGCACGAGAACTTCATCACGACCTGGAACTGGAAGCTCTGATTCTTTTTTTACAATAGGCTTGTTGGCCTCAATCATCTGCCATGATATCATAGTCATGATATTCACCTCCTTTTTAACTTAAAAATAAAGTTCTATCACACCTGAAACAGAGATAATTATCAGGAAAGACTCATGTGCCCTTAAATTCTGGACGCTTCCTGCCTGCAGAAGACAGCCCTTCAAGAGCATCTTTTGTGGAAAAAATCTCAGAAAGCCTTCCCAGTTCAATTTCAACAGCCTTTGGAATCGTTTTACCGACCTGCTGGAAAATGATTTCCTTTGAAATCTTCAAAGCAACAGGAGCCTTGAAACCTATTATCTTAAGTGTCTTTACTGCAATTTCAGGCAAAACTCCATCAGGGGCTTTCCCATCAAGCCAAGCCTGAACTTTTTCCTCAGCAAACATCTCTGCAAGAACCTTGAATTTGTCCGGAATTTCCCTTGAACCATATTTTTCAAACCTTCCTTCAGCAACCAGAGCCTTGATGGCTGATGAAATACCTGATGGCTCAACAAGTTTTCGAATTATGCCAAGATCAGCAGCATCTTTTGCACTTATGGGCGATCCTGTAAAAACATAATACATTGCAAGTTGAGGCCCGACTTGTCTAGCAAGTCTCAGCATTCCACCAAGGCCTGGATAAATGCCAATACCTGTTTCAGGAAAAGCCATAGACCCTGAGGAAGTTGCAACAATTGCCTGACAGGCAAGTGCAAGCTCGCTTCCCCCACCAAGAGAGAGTCCATCCAGAATGGCGATGGTAGGTTTCGAAGAGTTTTCAATTTTCAGGAAGACTTCATGGCCTTTTCTGGTAAAGTTGACTATGTCAGAAATCTTGTTTTCCTTTATCTTATTCACAAAATAACGGATGTCTGCACCTGCAACAAAGGCTTTTCCTGCACCCTGGAAAACTATTGCCTTTACATCAGGATGGTTCAGGGCGTAATCAAAGCGTTTTTCAATCTGGTCTACAACCTGCTCGTTTAAAGCATTCATTGCTTCAGGCCGGTTTATGGTAATGGTTGCAAGACCTTCTTTTACGGTAACATCAACAAATTCAAATTCAAATGGCTTCCCTGTTTTTTTCTGTTTTTCAAGCAGTTTTGGCATTTTGAAATCAGGATATTTTTCACTTATTGACTTAACAGCCAGATATGTTTTTTCAATGCCAATTTTATTCATGATTTCAAAAGGCCCGAAAGTCCATCTCAACCCGATCTTAGCCCCGCGATCCGTGTCTTCTATTGATGCAACCCCTTCATCCACGAGAGCTGCCGAAACTCCAAGGCAGACCCCGTACATCCTTTCAGTAACAAGCTGAATTTTAGTTTCATCAACAGCGCCTTCTATATTCCAGTTTTCTTTTTTATCCATCTGTTCCTTTAAGCTTTTGCACGGAGCATAAAAAGGCCCTAATTCATTTCCAAGAGTTGTTGCTGCATGAACAGCAATTGGAATTCCTGTTACATTCATGAGCTGAAAAGGTCCCATTCCTATCTTGAAAGCCTTTTTGCAAGCATCTTCTATGGTTGGGATATCTGCTATGCCTTCTTCAAGGATCCGTACTGCTTCATTTAGAAATGGAACAAAAAAACGGTTTACGGCAAATCCAGGGGCGTCTTTTACCAGGATGGAAGTCTTGCCGTGAAGTTTGGCAGCAAGCAAAGACTTTTCTATGGTCTCAGGACTCGTCTTTTCATGAGGGATGACCTCAAGGAGTCTGTTTTTGGCAGGATGATAGAAATAATGAAGACCAATGAAACGATCAGGCCTCGAAATCTGCCTGGCAAATTCCCTCACATAAAAACTGGACGTATTTGTTGCAAGTATTGTTTTTTCAGAGCAGATTGCATCCAGTTTCTTGAACAGTTCGGTTTTAACGGCCTTGTCTTCAAAAACAGCTTCAATTACAAGATCTGCTTCTGCTAAAGCGGCAAAGTCAGTTGTTCCGGTTATGAGCGACAGAGTTTCATCCACTTTTTCAGGCCTGAATATTTTTCGCTCCACACCTTCCAGGAGGAGTCTTTTAATATTTGCAAGCCCTTTCTGGACGAATTCATCCTTGATATCTATCATTACAACAGGAATACCTTCCTGAGCAATTTTCTGGACTATGCCGCTGCCCATATTACCAGCACCGACGACGCCAATTTGTTGAATCTGGGTCATTATGACCTCCTGTATTTTTTATGAAACGGACAAAAAAAGCAGAAAAAACCCTACTTGTTTTTCCAGACTGGTTTCCTTTTTTCGTAAAAACTGGCAATGCCTTCAAGTGTATCTTCTGTTTTCATCAACTTGTTCAGAAAAAGGTTGCTGACATTTTCAAGGGAACTCTCAAAACTCATGCCAAGATGAGCCTTTACGGCCTGCTTGTTTAGCCTCAGTATCAAAGGACTGCTGGCCGTAATTTCCTTGATGAGTTTTTTCAGTTCTGTTTCAAACTGCTCATTTTCGAAGACCGCTGTCACAAACCCCATTCCGAAAGCTTCATCTGCAGTATAGCTTTTGCCTGTTACACAGACTTCTATGGTCTTGGCAGGCCCTATCAAACAAGGAAGCCGTATGGCTGCATAGGGAGGGAAAAAGCCAAGCTTTACTTCGGGCTGGCCAAAAACTGCCTTTTTGGCTGCAATCACCATATCACAAGCAATGGCTACTTCCATTCCCCCACCAAGACAAGCTCCATGAACTGCTGCTATTACAGGAAACTTGATTGAGTCAATTAAAACAAAAATTCGGTTGAATGTGGAAATCATCTCATTCACCAGTTCAGGCTTGTGATCCCCGACATCTACTCCAGCGCACCAGCTTGAACCCTCTCCCATAATCACCAGACATTTGAGATTTTCATCTTTACTCACTGATTCCAGAACAGAATTCAACTCCTGCATCATTGCAATGTTAAAGACATTATGCTTAGGCCTGGCAAGAGTTATTTGTGCAACACTGTTATCAATCGAAAACTTGATATAATCTGACATGACTCTCTGGTTTCCTTTTTCTATCTTGTTAAAGACCCTGAGGCATTAAAGCTCCCGCCTTATTACCATAGCCGATGTTACTCCGCCACCACCGCAGATCGAAGCACAGAGAATTTCTTTATCCGTTGATTTAAGGGCATGGTATCCGGTTACTAGAATCCTGCACCCGCTTATTCCTGTAGGATGTCCTAAAGCTATTGCTCCGCCATGAATATTGAGTTTGTCCTGGTCAAGGTTAAGGGTCTGGATATTTGTCAAAACCTGTGCAGCAAAAGCTTCGTTTATTTCAAACAGGTCAATATCATTAAAAGTCATTTTAGCTTTTGCAAGAGCCATTGGAATCACAATTCCTGGACCTTCTCCCATTGTTGCAGGTTCTACCGCAGCCTGCGCATAGCTTATAAAGGAAAACAATGGCTTTGCTCCCAAGGCTCTGGCTCTTTCCCTTGTAGTAATGACAACAGCACATGCCCCATCACTCATGCCGCAGGAGTTTCCGGCAGTAACACAGCCTCCCTTGCGGAATGCAGAAGGAAGCTTTCCCATTTTCTCAACATCAGCATCATAACGAATTGTTTCATCCTTGCTGAACTGGATAGGAGCATCTTTTTTGCTTGCACCAGGAACCTCGACAGAAACTATTTGCTCATCAAAAAGCCCTTCTTTCTGGGCACGCGCTGCTTTCAGGTGACTTCCAACGGCAAACTTGTCCAGATCTTCACGCTTGAGGCCATATTTCTCGACAAGATTTTCAGCAGTGTCCCCCATTCCCTGGCCAGTCAGAGGATCTATGGAATCGCTCCAGCCATCTTCCAGGATCTTTGGACCCATCTTGAAACCCTGCCATCTTGCACCTTTAAGAAGATACGGGATGGTGCTCATGGAATCCATGCCGCCTGCAACTACGATCTCACTTTCTCCCAGACGCAGAGCTTCTGTGCCTAAATGAACGCACTTCATGCCTGACGGACATGCCATGTTTATGGTATTGGTTGGAACGTGCTTGGGAACTCCGGCCCTGACACTTGCGGTCCTGGACGGGTTCGGACCGTTTCCTGCCTGACGGCATGACCCATATATGACTTCTGAAATTTCTTCAGCCTTTATCCCTGCTCTCAGGATCGCTTCACGGATTGCAATTGCTCCAAGGTCAAAGGAAGCAACATCCTTGATTGTTCCTCCGAAACGGCCCATAGGTGTTCGTACTGCACTTATGACTACAATGTCTGAAAGTTCAAGTGACATGTATGTCCTCCTTTTGTTTTTTATATGTATTGTCCGCCGTCAACTTTTATTACTTCACCCGTAACGTGTCGGGCCTTGTCAGAAGCCATGAAGACTATGACATTAGCCACATCTTCCGGGGTTCCTACCCGTTTTATTACAATTTCATTCATTGCAAGGTTTACAATCTTTTCGTGGGCTTCTGATTCCTTAAGCATTGCAGTCTCGATGAGCCCGGGGGCCACTGCATTCACATTCACATTAAAAGCACCAAGCTCTTTTG
The DNA here is from genome assembly GCA_037439445.1 of Desulfobacteraceae bacterium. Lineage (GTDB taxonomy): Bacteria > Desulfobacterota > Desulfobacteria > Desulfobacterales > Desulfatirhabdiaceae > JBBIWB01. The sequence continues at coordinate 100,015 of JBBIWB010000004.1, forward strand.
CTACAGCCTTTGTGTATCCTATGATTCCAGCCTTTGACGCAGAGTAATTGCTTTGACCAAACTTCCCGCGAAGTCCGTTTATGGAAGTGATATTGATAATTTTTCCGTATTGCTGCTCTTTCATAAGAGGTGCTACATGGCGGGTGAAATTAAAATAACCCTTGAGGTTTACCTCAATCACCTTGTCCCACTGTTCTTCTGTCATCTTCCATGACACCCCGTCCCAGTTCATCCCTGCATTGTTAACAAGAATATCGATTCTTCCGAAAGCCTTTACTGTGTTTTTTACCACTTGTTCAGCTTCGGAAAAAGAAGAAATATCGCAGGAAAGAGCAATAGCCTTTCTTCCCATAGAAAGAATCTCGTCTCTTAGCCTGAAAGCCTCCTCACCGTGTTTGCGGTACAGCAGGCATACATTGGCACCTTCAGCCGCAAGCCCAAGAGAAGTGGCTGCACCAATTCCTTGTGAACCTCCTGTAACAAGCGCATTCTTACCTTCCACCAACATGTAAACCTCCTTTTTTATCAGAACTTCTTATTTTATAGGTTTTCCAAGAACGGCTTCCATCAGTTCTTCATCGAAAAGAGAGCTGTCTGCGATGCGTTTCCTGTATTCTATGAAGTTAATGGTATCCTTTCCAGTGATTTTTTTCGTATTGAATGCATTGAATCCCAGAAAAGCCTCGGTTGACATGTTGGCTGCAAGCCAGTGACGGTTTATCACCTTTGCCTGATCCCAGAAAAACTTCTTCTTCAGCCTTATTCCCTCAACACTTTTTATCAGGCATCCTGGAAACAGATTTGTAAAAGTCCATAATATCTTGTTTACTTCTTCATCCAGCCTCTCAAAACTGGTTTTGGAATTTTTCAAATACTCGCGGGCAAGTTTTGCCGGTTCCCCTGTCTTGAATGCCCCGTAAACTATTTCACCGTCTTCTAAATAATTGTCTGTTACAACAGCAGGATTTCGAATCCATTTATCCCCTTCCTTAATCACAGGAACACATTTTGAAATGAGCCCAAACTGTTTCATTCGATATGCACTCCAAAGCTCACACGACACGCAGCTCCACATTGCAAGTTCCATTGGAAGCATCCAGGGAAGAAAATCCGAACTGCCGCCGTCAGGTGCAGATCCATGCCTGGGACCTGCCTGGCCATATACTGCTAGATCGCTTGAAACCGTTATGTCACAGGCCATGCCAATTTCCTGCCCCCCAGCCACCCTCATTCCGTTGACCCTGCAAATGGTTGGTTTCTTGCAGGTAAGAATTCCATCCACCATTGCATTGAAAAGATCCATATAAAGACCGTATTCATTGGGACGAGCTGAATAATATTCAGCGTATTCCTTGGTATTGCCTCCAGTACAAAATGCCTTGTCACCAACAGCAGTGAAAACTGCCGACACAACAGAGCTGTCTGCTGATGCCCTCTGAAAACCTGCAATCACCCCCTTGACCATTTCAGTAGTATAGGAATTGTACTGGTTTGGGTTATTAAGTGTAATCCAGGCAGAATAAAGACCTTCCACAGGATAGCCGCCCTCATCCAGGATAGGCTTTTTCTCATACATTACACCTGGGGCTTCGTTTGAAAAAAGTGCTTCACTCCAGAGAAAATGATCTTTAGTCCCGGATTTTCTCGGCAACCAGCTTAAATCGGCCATGGTTTTTCTCCTTAATATTTTATACAGTTATTGATTGCTTTTTAAAAAGTCCAATGACTTTATGCTGTTTTTATCGTATATTCAAAACCTGAAAAAATGCTAAACTGCATTCACAACTTAAATACATTAGCGCTACATTACAGCTACTATAAAATTTGTCAAGATAAATTTTATAGTAGCTGTAACTGCTCATAAATTTTCAGCATCGGCAAATCATTTTGCTTATATTGCTTTTGCCGGCAATTTAGAGGGCTATCAAAATTTGGATTGTCTGCATATGAAATCTGGCATGCACAACAGAATAAGGGATAAGATAATTTCAGAAATATTACGCTTCAGATTAGCCGCACCGATTTTTAGCGCAGGCTTGATAACAGGACAAGGAACAACTGAGACAGGTTAAACTGTTTCCTTCTCACAACTTAGCGTCCCTATCAAGTACATGCACGGCTGACGCCTTAAATGAAACGGTCAGCACCTTACCTTCGCAGATATCCATATCTTCTAAAGATTGCATGGTGATATAGGCTGCAATGGGAAATCCGCAATTCAGATAAAGTTTATAGAAATAGGCCTGCCGGACGATTTTCCGGACTACAGCCAGAAATGTGTTTTGGCTTCCCGTTATGCCTGACAAACCAGGCATCACAGTAACACTCTCCGGCCTGAGGCAGCAATAGACTTTCTTCCCCACCGGAAAATCACCTTTTGCCTCAATCACTCTGTCACAAACCGCAATTTCCATGCACCCTGCACTGCCGCTTATGACCAATCCTTCCAATATGGATTCTGTCCCTACAAAACCAGCAACGAACACATCAGCAGGTTGATTAAAGATTTCTGCGGTTTTACCGTACTGCGCTATCCTGCCTTGGCTCATTACCGCAACATCCTGTGCAAGCCTGAGTGTCTCTTCCCTGTCGTGAAGCGCCAGAACTGCAGTAATCCTTGTTTCATTCAAGACGTTTTGAAGATCCTCAATGATCGACTCCCGCGATGGAGGGTCAAGTGAATTGAAAGCCTCGTCAAGCAAAATAAGTTGGGGTTTAATGGTAAAGGCCCGCGCCAGCGAAACTCTTTTGGCCTCACCTCCGGAGAGAGTCCTGGCAGAGCGTTTTACAAGATGGGAAATGCCGAAATAATTAAGAGACCTGCTTACGCTTCTTAAAATCTCACTGCTTTTCAGTTTACGAAACTTAAGGCCGAGCGCAACGTTATTATATACCGTGTCATTCAGAAGCAGGGGTTCCTGGAATACAAGTGACGTGTTTTGCCTCAGCAATTTCAGGGATGCTGCGCTATTAACCGGCTGATCCTGGAAATAAATAGTCCCCCCTGCCTGCCGCAACAAACCGGCCAGCACCAGCAGCAGCGTCGATTTTCCTGCCCCATTTGGCCCTATAAAAGCAATCACCCTGCCTTGCCTTATGGTTAATTCCTGAATATCCAGCACAGTTGCATTCCCGCGCCGGACTACTAAATCCTGAACCCTTATGAGATTCTCAGATGTCATCGCGGGCGCTGTCTTTGCTGTATTTGCGTAAGTACCATATTAACAAGAAAGGCAAGTATCAGAAGGATGATCCCCAGCGCGACAGCCAGATCAAAATTGCCTTTACCTGTTTCCATTACCGTAGCTGTAGTGAGTACCCTGGAATAGCCTTTGATGTTTCCGCCCACCATTATAGAGGCACCAACTTCGGAAATCACTCCTCCAAAACCAGCCATGATTGCCGCAAGAAGCGCAAGCCTCGCCTCTTTTAAAAGCACCCAGATCATCTGCAAACGGCTTGCCCCGAGAGACAACATCTGCAAGCGCAGATTCGGCGGCAGATTCTGTATGCCAGCAATGGATAAGCCCATGACTATGGGAGTGGCAATGACAGCCTGTGCAATAATCATGGCATAGGGAGTGTAGAGGATTTCCAGGAAACCGAAAGGGCCGCTTCGCCAAATCATCATGGTAACAAAAAGACCCACCACTACAGGCGGAAGAGCCATGCCTGTGTTAATCAGGCTGATGATGATTTTTTTACCTGGAAAGTCGTTTAAGGCCACGGCTGTTCCAATTGAGATGCCAATTAGCAGGCTCATGAGTGTGGCTGTCCCTGATATTTTCAGAGACAGCCATGTTATTCCAAGCACTTCTGCATCGAAAGTAACAATGAGCTCGAAAGCTTTGATGATTCCAAGAATAATTAATTCCATCTGAATTCCTTATTTCATCATTTGCCCAAATCTTCCACTTTTTTTCCAGCGTCCGGGAAAAACAGAGGTGAACCGAATTTATCAGCACCGAAGGTCTTTATGATGCTCTGTGCCTCTGTAGAAACCATGAAATCCGCAAACGCCTTAGCACCGGCAGCGTTCACTTTTGGCCATAAACTGCTGCTGACTTCGATAACGTGATAAATATTCAAGAGGATCATGTCTCCTTCCACAAGAATTTCCAGCGGAATGTTCTTCTTAAGCGCCAGATAAGTGCCACGATCGGTCAGAGTGTAACCTTTTTTTTCAGCAGCCACATTTAACGTCTGCCCCATGCCCAAACCAGTTTCCTGGTACCATTTTTGCCCTGCAGGATTTATGGCAGCCTGCTTCCAAATGTTTTTTTCTTTAGCATGTGTGCCGGAATTATCTCCTCGTGACAAGAACAATTCATTTACTGCCGCAATTTGCTTCAATGCATCTGCCGAAGCCCTTAAGCCCCTGATTTTTGCCGGATCTGAAGCTGGACCAATAAGAACAAAATCATTATGCATAACAAGCCGACGATTAGCGCCAAACCCTTCTTTCACAAACTCGATTTCCGCATCAGGTGAATGCACCAGCAGGACGTCTGATTCACCCTTTTTCCCCATTGCCATCGCCTGACCCGACCCAACTGCAATGGTCTTTACAAAATAGCCGGTTTTTTTTTCAAAAACAGGAATCAAGACATCCAGAAGGCCGCTGTCCTGGGTGCTGGTCGTTGTGGTCAGAATAATATTCTTCTGCTCGGGCTGCTGAGCTGACAATTCTACTCCAAAAGGGGTCAAGAATAAAAACAGTGCCGCAATTACAAAAACAGAGGCTTCTTTGTTTGTGAAAATTTTCATGGTTATCCTCCGATCATCATTTGATTAGTATAAGAACAGGTTCAGTGGCTTGAATAAAGGATTTTACCTGAATACCTGA
>JBBIWB010000005.1:0-1284 GCA_037439445.1 Desulfobacteraceae bacterium
AAGATCGAACTGAACCGCCAGACCAACGCCACGCTGGAGGACATCGCCCAGGCCATTTTCAAGGAATGGTTCGTGGACTTCCGCTTCCCCGGCATCAGCGGTGAAGTGCAGGACAGTGAATTGGGGCCGATCCCGAAGGGGTGGAGGGTTGGAAAGCTTGGAGAAATTGCAGATCAAAGAAATGAGAGGGAAATTGCTTCTTCAGAAACTGAGGAATTGCCTTATGTCCCCATAGACGTAATTTCACCTAAATCACTTTTTTTAAGTCAAAGTAAACCTGGTACTGAAGCTAAAACAAGTCTTATTAAATTTTATAGTGGAGACATCATTTTCGGTGCTATGCGTCCATATTTCCATAAAGTTTGTATAGCACCATTCACTGGAACGACCAGAACAACGGCTTTTGTTTTGCACCCTTTTCTTGAAGATGATTATTCGTATATGACTATGTTGTTGCACCAAGACCAAACTATTGATTACGCATCACAATATTCTGTTGGAAGCACAATCCCTTACGCCCATTGGAATGACTCATTGTCCGAAATGCTAATTGTGTTACCATCTACTGATATACGTATAAAATTCAATACGATCATTAAGCCACTTCTTGATTCTATACCTACAAAGTATTTTGAAAATAAAACCCTTACAGAAATTCGTGACACCCTCCTCCCCAAACTGATGAATGGGGAAATATCTGTAGGGACGGGTTCCAAACCCGCCCTATGTAAGAACCCCGCCACCATCCTTGGTTTGGAACCAAAAGACAGGGCAGGTTTGGAACCTGACCTTACCCAATTCACCATCACCGGACAACAACGGAGGCCATCATGATCGAAACCTCCTGGTACAATCCCACCATCCACCATCGACGTTCCATCCGGTTGCAAGGATATGATTATTCCCAGACAGGGGCCTATTTCATCACCATCTGCACCCAGAACCGGAAATGTTTGTTCGGGGAAATCACGGCCGAAAAAATGAAAATAAATGATGCAGGTCGGATGGTTCAATCCGTTTGGGATGCCATGCCATCGCGATTCGATGGCATGGCATTGGACACATTTACCGTCATGCCAAATCATATTCACGGCATCATGATGTTATCCCGCCGTAGGGGCGAATCTTGTATTCGCCCTTCGTACAACCATATTCGCCCCTCGCCCGTTAAACGCCGCAACCATTGCACATCAGATGGGCATTCAATTAATGACGGGACGGGCGATCACATGGCCGATCGCAAGGAGGGCGATCACATGGCCGATCGCAAGGAGGGCGATCACA
>JBBIWB010000005.1:1384-93710 GCA_037439445.1 Desulfobacteraceae bacterium
ATGGCCGATCGCAAGGAGGGCGATCACATGGCCGATCGCAAGGAGGGCGATCACATGGCCGATCGCAAGGAGGGCGATCACAAGGATCGCCCCTACGGGACAACGCCGGGAACTGTGGGGCGTATTATTCAGGCATTCAAATCCATCACCACGCATGAATATACGGTTGGGGTAAAAACATCAGGATGGCCGCCATTTCAAGGCAAACTATGGCAACGCAATTATTGGGAACACATCATCCGCGATGAAACGGAATTAGATCGCATCCGCGAATACACCCTCAACAATCCCAAACAATGGGAATTGGATAAATTGCATCCTCGTAGGGGTGAAGAGATCTTCGCCCCCACAGAAATCCGTGAACCCGCCGCCGATTATGGCATAGAGGTCTGGATGGTATGAGCAACTTTTTGTATGAATCCGAAATCGAGCAGATCGCCCTCGACATCCTTCGGGATGAGAACGGCTACGTAACAGCTTTTGGTCCCGAGATCTCCGAAGGTGAGCTCAAGGAGCGGGAATATACCGAGGTCGTGCTGCCGGGTCGATTGCGGGCTGCCATCGACCGTCTGAACCCGGCCATCCCGGCCGAGGCCAGGGAAGATGCGGCCAGGAAGGCGGTGCGAACCCTGTCGGTGAATCTTCTGGAAAACAATGAGAGCTTCCACCGGATGCTCACTGACGGCATCGATGTCAAGTTTTCTGTCGGCGACGGCAAGGCAAGGACGGACAAGGTCTGGCTGGTGGATTTTGCGGTTCCTGAGAACAACGAATTTCTGGCGGTCAACCAGTACACGGTGCTGGAAAATCACAATAAGAAACGTCCGGATGTGGTGCTGCTGATCAACGGCCTCCCGCTGGTGGTAATGGAGCTGAAAAACGCCGCAGATGAAAACGCCGATGTTCATGCGGCCTATCAGCAGTTGCAAACCTACAAGCAGTTGATCCCCTCCCTTTTTATCTATAATGCCATCCTTGTTGTCAGCGACGGCTGGTTTGCACGGGTGGGAACCCTCTCCAGCGAGTATCCGCGCTTCATGGAATGGAAAACCGGGGATGGCGAAACCATTGTCGATACCCGGAGTGAGTCGGCCCTGGAACCGATGCTGAAAGGCTTGCTGAACAAGAAAACCCTGCTCGACCTGATCCGCCATTTCATTGTTTTTGAAGAAACCAGGGAAAAGACCATCAAAAAGGTAGCAACCTATCATCAATATTACGCAGTGAACAAGGCCATCGAGTCCACCATTCGGGCCGCCTTGCCGCCAGAGGAAGAAGAACGGCCCGAGGTCCGGGAGGACCCGGCCAAATACGGTTTTGCAGATGCCAAGGATCAACCGGCCGGGGACAAGCGTGCCGGGGTGGTCTGGCACACCCAGGGGAGCGGTAAGAGTCTCTCCATGGTCTTCTTCGCTGGCAAGCTGGTGCACGCCGAGGCAATGAGCAACCCGACCCTGGTGGTGCTTACCGACCGCAATGATCTTGACCAGCAGTTGTTTGAAACCTTTAGCAACTGCCGGCAATTGCTGCGGCAGACGCCGGGGCAGGCGGCCAATCGCGAGGAGCTGAAAAAAATGCTTGCTGTCTCCTCCGGCGGGGTAGTCTTCACCACCATCCAGAAATTTCTCCCCGATGAGGTGTGGGGGAAGTATCCGCTGCTTTCCGAACGACGCAATATTGTGGTCATCGCCGACGAGGCGCACCGAAGCCAGTATGATTTTATCGACGGTTTCGCCCGCCATATGCGTGACGCCCTGCCGAACGCCACCTTCATCGGCTTTACCGGCACCCCCATCGAAAAGGAGGACAAGAACACACAGGCCGTATTCGGCGACTACATCGACGTGTATGACATCCAGCAGGCGGTGGAGGACGGTGCAACGGTGCGTATCTACTATGAAAACAGGCTCGCCAGAATCGAGCTTTCCCAGGAAGACCAGCAGGTTCTGGATGAGCGGGTGGAAGAGGTAACCGAGGATGACGAACTGACCGAGCGGCAAAAACGCTTCGCTCGCTGGACAGGCAAAGAGGCGGTCGTGGGCAGCGCCGCGCGGTTGCAACAGGTGGCGGCCGACCTGATCGGCCATTTTGAACAGCGCCTGGCGGCGGCGGACGGCAAGGGGATGATCGTCTGCATGAGCCGCCGGATCTGTGTTGATCTGCATGACCGGATGATTCAACTGAGACCGCACTGGTATGACGCCGACGACGGCAGGGGCGCCATTAAGGTCATCATGACCGGCTCGGCCAGTGATCCGCTGGGCTGGCAGGAGCATATCCGCAACAAACCGCGCCGCAAGGCCATCGGCGACCGGCTGAAGGACCCAAATGACCCGCTGCGGCTGGTCATTGTCCGGGATATGTGGCTGACTGGGTTTGATGCCCCCTGCCTGCACACGCTTTACATCGACAAACCGATGAACGGCCATAACCTGATGCAGGCGATTGCCAGGGTCAACAGAGTGTTTGGCGACAAGGAAGGCGGCCTGATCGTCGATTACATCGGCATCGCCCAGGATCTCAAGAACGCCCTGGCTATCTACACCAACAGCAAGGGCAAAGGCCGGCTGGCGTATGACCAGGAAGAGGCGGTAGCAAGGATGCTGGAAATTTATGAGATTGTCGGGGATATGTTCGGCACCTTCGATTTTCGACAGTATTTCAAATTGGAGCCAAAAGGCAAGCTCGATTTTATTCTGGATGCTGCCAACTACATCTCAGAGCTGGCGGATGAACAAAACGGCAAAACGGTTCGCAATGGCAAGGAGCGGTTCAAGGAGAATGTCGTCAGGCTGCAGAAGGCGTTTGGTCTTTGCGTTCCACACCCCAAGGCCCTTGCCATCCGTGACGATCTGGCCTTCTTCCAGGCGATCAAGGTCCGTTTCGCAAAATTTGACCAGCAGAGTAAGGCCCGCACCGATGGAGAGATCGAAGCCTCCATCCGCCAGATCATCAATGACGCTATCATTTCCAGGGAGGTGATCGATGTGTTTGATGCGGCGGGAATCCGAAAACCGGATATCTCCATCCTTTCGGATAAATTCCTGGCCGAGGTGCAGGGCATGCCCCGGAAGAATCTAGCACTTGAATTGTTAAAGCGCCTCTTGAACGATGAAATCAAGAACCGGGCAAAAACCAACCTTGTTCAGGGCAGGAAGTTTTCCGAAATGCTGGCCGATGCAGTCAAACGTTACCAGAACGGTTTAATCGATTCGGCGAGAGTCATCGAGGAACTGATTCAGCTTGGCAAGGAGATCCGAGAGGCAGATAAAAGGGGGGAAGCGCTCAATCTGCGTGTTGACGAGCTCGCCTTTTACGACGCCTTGACTGACAATCCGACGGCGGAAGCGGTGCTTGGCAACCAAGTTCTGAAGCAAATTGCCCATGAGTTGGTTGAACGCATCAGAAAGAACACCTCCATCGACTGGCAGCTAAAAGAAAGTGTCCAGGCGAAGCTTCGGGTCATGGTGAAACGAATATTACGAAAACATAAGTACCCGCCCGATGACCCAAGCACTGGAGAATATACCCTTTCAGTGAACAAAGTTCTTGATCAGGCGGAGTTGCTGGCGGATTTCTGGACAAAACAAACAAATTGAACGAAAAGCTAACCTCGTGTTTGCTTTTTCGTGAGAATATCACATGTAACGGGGCAGGTTGCAAATTATCCCACTTCCGTTGAGATATGAGCTTTATGTCATGAACCTGATCTTGTGATTACAGACCAGAGAAAACCGATGACATCGATACATGATTCGCAGGTTAGACTGAAATTTGTATGAGCAGAATCAGGGAATAACAACCGATCAACACCAACCCTTCGAAGATAATAGGAAGGGCTGATGTTGAAAGAGATCAGGGCATCATTCGCCTGGCTGCTTCCTCCATGAAGCGGAAAACAGAATTGGGAATTACCCCGAGAACAAGAAGTGAGGCTGCCAGAACGCCGCCCCAGACTGCACTGAAGCGTCGTGGCACCTGTTCTTCTTCCAGCGCACTTTCACTTTCCTGCGTATAGGCATGTCTGACTATATTGAGGTAATAATAAATTGAGATTGCAGTGTTTAAAGCTGCGATTATGATGAGCCAGTTGAATCCGCGATTCCATGCGGCTGTGAGAAGAAAGAGTTTTCCCATGAAACCTGCGGTAGGCGGAAGCCCTACCAGGGCAAAAGCACCAACAGCCAAGACAAAAGCAAGGTAAGGTGCCCGTTTATAAAGTCCGTTCAAATCGTCAAGATGAAGGTTTTTCCCATTTGTTGAAAGGCTGCATATCACCCAGAAACACGTGAGATTCATCAGAAGATAAATGAGAGCATAGAAACCGGCTGCTGACAGTCCTGCAGCACTTACTGCAACCAGCCCCACAAGAACGTAGCCGGCATGAGCAACACTAGAGAAGCCAAGGATTCTCTTGATATCTGTTTGAACCAGTGCAGCAAGATTCCCAAAGGTCATGGAAGCAGCGGCAAGCACAGCAAGTATCGTTATGATCTCTATTTCGGGTTTCAAAAGGGATACAAGCCGAATCAGGATGACGACAGCACCTAACTTTGGAAGTGTTGCGGCAAATGCAGCGGTTTCATTACTTGTTCCGTCATAAACATCTGGCGCCCAGAAATGAAAAGGAAAAAGGGCAAGTTTAAAAAAGAAGCCAACCATGAAGAGAGTTATGCCTGTAACGGCAAGCGGTGAATCAGCCCAGGCCCAGGATTTTGTGGCAAGCAGACTGAGGTATGTCGTGTGCTGGGAAGCCAGAATATAAGAAAGACCAAAAAGAGCAATGGCTGTTGCAGCAGCTCCGAACAAAATGTATTTTATGCCTGCCTCGGCACCTCGTGGATCCTTGCCACGAATGGGGATGATGGCATAAAGGCTGTATGAGGCAATCTCAAGTGCCAGATATATTGTGATCAGTTCCGCAGCGCTTGACAGAAGCATCAGTCCCAAACAGCTTAAGGCAAAGAAAAGAAAATAATCGGCCCTTTGATCCTCTTTCACTGTAGGAGAAGACAGTGCATTAAGAGTTGCTATGGCAAAACCGAGTGAAATAATTATCTTGAAGAATTGAGATAAACCGTCAATATGATAGGCGTCCCAGAACATGAAGCCTGTGCGGTTCATGCTGAAGATCCCAACTGCAATGCCAATGGCGGCAGCCCATGGTACCCAGGATATGCTGTATATCCCTTTATTCTCTGTTCCAGGTTTTTTGAGAGTCTGTGCAAACAGCCCCAGAATAATCAGAATCTGAACCAGTTCTGGTAAAATAAGTATTAAATCAAACTTCACAGGGCTCTCCTTCCTCAGCGTGGTGAAGAAAACAGTCCGGCTAAACTGCCTTTCTGAGTGTTTTGCAAAGGTGCGGTTTCAACTATGGCAGGCTTCCTGCCTGTAAAGGGGTCAAGAATTCTATTAAGTGTCGGATCGATGGCTTTAAGAGTGAGGCCAGGTGCCAGACCCAGATAAAAAACGAGAACAGCCAGCGGGGCAAGATAACTCCATTCCCTCAGATTAAGATCTTTCCACCCCTCTGCACCTTTGCGCTCGCCCCAGGCTAGTTTCTGACCGAGCCTCAGCATGTAGGCAGCTCCCAGCATGACACCAGGAATTATGGCAGCACCCACCCAGAGATTCGACTTGAAGACCCCGACAAGCACCAGAAGTTCGCCGACAAAAGTATTGGTGCCGGGAAAACCGAATGCTGACAGTGCAAAAAGTCCGAAGAAAAACATGTAGGCAGGAAGATATTTTCCTAAGCCCATGTTATCCGATATTTGTCTGCTGTGACTGCGTTCATAGATGGCGCCTACCATCATAAAAAGTGCGCCTGTTGTAATGCCGTGATTCAGCATGACCATGAGAGCGCCCTGAAAACCATTCAGTGTAAAGACAAAAATTCCTATGGTTACAAAGCCCATGTGGGCAACAGAGGAATAGGCAATCAGTTTTTTCATGTCTTTCTGGCCTAGTGCCACAAAACCGCCGTAAAGAATCGATGCAACTGAAATGGCTATCATCATTGGTGCAAAGTAAATACTGGCGTCAGGGGTAAGCGGCAGGCAGAATCTGAGAAATCCGTAAGCTCCCATTTTCAAGAGAATCGAAGCCAGCATTACACTGCCTGCAGTCGGTGCTTCAACGTGAGCAGCCGGAAGCCAGGTATGAAACGGAAACATAGGCACTTTGATGGCAAAGGCCAGCGCCATGGCCAGAAAAACCCAGAACTGGAAGCTGAAGGAGAATGTCTGCTCGGAAAGCTCCGGTATTGAGAATGTTCCACCTGTCTTGTATAAGGCAATAATAGCAACAAGAAGAAGTGTGCTTCCAGCAAGCGTATAAAGAAAGAACTTGACTGACGCATACCTTCGGTCCGGACCACCCCAAACGGCAATGAGAAGAAACATTGGAACAAGCATTGCTTCCCAGAAAATGTAAAATAGCACAAGATCAAGCGCTAAAAAAACTCCTATACAGGCTGACGTCATGAGAAGCAGGCTGAAATGAAATTCTTTCACTCTCTTGGATATATATGACCATGAACAAAGTACACATAATGGCAGAAGCAGAACTGTTAAAAGAACCATAAGAAGACTTATACCATCCATCCCCATGTGGTAGGTCAGCCCCCACTGAGGCATCCACGCAATTTTTTCTACGAACTGATACCCCGGTTTAGTCAGACTGAAACTAAAGAGAGGAATAGCCAGAAAAAGCTCTATTATCCCGACTGTCAATGAGAAGACCCGAACTGTTTTGTCACTTCTGAGAAATGGCAAAACTAAGCAGGCGGCTAAAGGGAAAAAAGTCAAAATGGATAGAATTGGCATTGACATCCTCATATGAACCAGATTAATGCAAATACGCTCAGAGCAACAACAATTGCAACAGACAAATAGTCCTGAAGACGGCCAGACTGTGTAAGGGAAGAAAAGCGACCTATTTTCTGCACAGTATAGGCAGAGCCATCAACCACACCATCAATTGCGGACTTGTCGAACCATGCTGAACCCGCAGCCATCTTAAGCAGGCCCTTGAGTCCTCCAATTCTGTAAAATTCACCCCACCATACATCGATAGCCTCTACCGGGCGTCTGGCAAAAGCCAGAACAGAACGTCCGACCATACGGTAAAAATAGTCAAAATCGAGGTTTAGCTTAGCCTCGGGTTTGAGCTTGTGTCTCATGAAATAAAATCCAAGACCAGTAAAACCAAGAAGCATTGAAGATTGAAGAACATGCCAAGGTGTATATGGCACATATTCAACTGAATGCGGAAGAAGTGTATATAGAAAATTCGGATATATCCCGATAAAAAAACAGAGAAATCCGGCAATTCCCATGGCTATGTGCATATTGACCGGAATCGGAGCAAGCTCCATTCCGGGATCTTTCTTTGCAAAAAAGGCGAAATAAGGCAGTTTTATACCAACAGAGAGAAAAGTTCCAACGGCGGCAATTTCCAGCCCTATTGCAAGCCACAGATGATGGGCCTCTGCTGCACCCGCGATCGTGATTGTTTTACTGACAAAGCCAGAGAACAGCGGCACACCAGAAATGCTCACAGCGGCAATCATATACCAGAAAAAAACCAGAGGCATGCGCTGAAAAAGTCCTCCAAGCTCAGTAAGCCTGGATGTTCCGGCGGCATAAAGCAGGGTACCGGCACTCATGAACAAGAGCCCTTTGTAAAGGATGTGTGCGTACGCATGAGCGCAGGCACCATTAACCGTCATGGCAGTACCTATTCCAATGCCTGCAACCATGTAGCCTACCTGAGATACTATGTGGTAGGCAAGAATTCTGCGGGCGTCGTTTTCGATGGTAGCGTAAAAAACCCCGTAGAGTGTCATGAGCGTTCCCATTATTCCGAGTATTTCAAAGCCGGAAAAACCGCGAATGAGAACATAGACAGCGGTTTTTGTCGTAAAGGCACTCATGAATACGGCACCAGTGACAGTTGCTTCAGGATAGGCATCAGTCAGCCATGCATGAAGTGGAATTACTGCGGCATTAACGCAAAAGCCTGTCATTATGAGATAGTCATAGAACTGTGCGCTTGCCGGTAAAACCGAATCAAATGCAAAGGAGCCCGTTGCCTTGTATCTTAAGAGCAGTCCTGCAAGAAGCATCAAACCACCTATTGTGTGAAAGAGAAAATACCTGAATCCCGAATTTGTGGAAGCAGGCGTCCTTCTTAGCCACACAAGAAAAGTCGATGAAACGCTCATCATTTCCCAGAAAATAAACAGGGTGAGATAGTCGGCTGCAAAAACAGACCCGAAAGCCCCTGCAATATACATGAGGGCTGCAACGTGCTGGGCACGATCCTCAATGTGGAAGGCAAAAATGAACCCAATCACGGCCTGAATGGCAAACACGTGGGCAAATACCAGGGAAAGTGCGTCCACCCTGCCCATGCTTAAAGTCAGCCCGAGATAATTGACAGTAGCATGGGATCCCTGAGGCATTATTAAAACTGCAAGCACTGCCATAGAAGCTGCCACTGGTGGAAACCATCTTCCGATACTTACAGGCAAAAAGATGACAATCAGCGCGCAGCCGGCAAACAAAATGGAGGGATGAATAAATTCTGTCACTTTGTCTCCTTAAGAACTTCAGACGACTTATTGTCGAATTTACTATAAAAATCAGGGTCTTTACCAAGAAACGTATGCGCCGCTCCCTTTGCCAGCCTTGCTAAGGCAACTGCTACTCCGAGGCCGAAGGCCGCCCAGAATCCAGGTATCTTTTCAGCAAAGAAATGAGGATTGTAAGGATAAATAAACAAATTCAGTACAACCATCGCTGCAAGAACAGCATACATAGCTTTTGCTAAAAAAGGCTCCTGCATCAACTGTTTAAAAAAGGACATGGTTTTCAGACCCTCTCGTTTGTGTTGATTGCGTAATTCATTTTTGTTCGTCTTTGCGTCAAAATTAAAATGTCCTTATAGTCTGTATAAACTGTATAAAAATCTGCGGGTAAAGTCCCAGAATAACCGAGACCAGGGCAGTGAAGAAAAGGGGAATCACCATGGTCTTAGGTGCTTCAGTAAAATGGGAATGGTCTGTTACAGGTGCCTCAAAAAACGCCTTGTAAATTATAGGTGTAAAATATGAGGCATTAAGTATAGTGCTCGATAAAAGTGCAACAAGAAAAATAGTGTAGTTGGCACTGACGGCCCCATTAACCATGTACCATTTACTTACAAACCCTGAAACAGGCGGAACACCGATCATCGACAAACTGGCAAGAGCAAAAGCTCCGAATGTCCATGGCATCTTTCTCCCCAGACCTGACATAAGGCTTATTTTTTTGTTATGAGTTGCAACATATATTGCACCTGCTGCAAAAAAGAGCGTAATCTTTCCGAAGGCATGATGGGCTATGTGGGCAACTCCACCAGTAACAGCAAGAGGGGTCAGCATAGCAACACCAAGAACAACGTAGGAAAGCTGACTGACTGTTGAATAGGCGAGTCTTGCCTTAAGATCATCTTTCGTCATTGCTATTATCGAAGCCACAACTATTGTAAAGGCTGCAAAACACGCTGTTACAAAGCCAAGATGAAGATCTGTCATGACATTTACTCCAAAGACTGACAGAAGAACACGGCTTATCGAAAACACACCGGCTTTTACAACAGCTACGGCATGAAGTAGAGCCGATACCGGAGTTGGCGCAACCATTGCAGAAGGCAGCCAGTTATGAAACGGCATGATAGCGGCTTTCGCAAGGCCGGCAATATACAGGTAATAAGTAATCTGCACAAGCACCGGGTCGGCATCAGGAGGAAAAATTCCGGCCACCATGTCTCCAAGCCTGAAATCGAGAGTCCCGCAAAGTACATATGTAAGAACCATGGCTGGAAGCAAGAAGAGCTTGGATGTTCCCATAAGATAGACAAGATATTTTCTTGCACCGCCATAGGATTCCTCGTCCTGGTGATGTGCAACCAGAGGATAGGTAAAAACCGTTATCACTTCATAGAATAAGTAGAGAGTAAAGATGTTCCCGCTAAGTGCAACGCCCTGGGCTCCGAAAATTGCCACGGCAAAACAGAAATAATACCTGGTCTGGGCATGCTCATTAAGTGATCTCATATATCCAATGTTATATGAAGTGGCCAGAATCCAGAGAAATGATGCCACAATGGCAAAAATCATTCCAAGTCCGTCAGCGCAGAACTTGACTTCAACACCAGGCAGGATAGTGAACAGCGTGTAAACCAGAATTTTACCGTTTAACACCTGCGGGGCAAACATCATTACAGAAACAAACGTCAGAATGCCGGCTACAAAAGAAGCAGCTTCCCGCCTGTTGAGATTTTTGCGAAACAGCCAGATAAAAAGCGGTGATAAGCCGGTAATTAATATCGGCAAAAGAAGAGATGCGCTTTCAGTAATCATCAGTTAGCCCTTCAAAGTTGCGATGTCGGCGACTTCAGTTGTCCCAAAGCGCCTTGAGACTACAAGGATTATAGCAAGCACCAGTGTGGCTTCCGCTGCTGCCAGACCCATTACCAATAGTGTGCCGATCTGCCCCAGCTCGTCAAGAGCAGGTGTAAGCCGGCTGCTGGCAACCAGGGCTAGGCCTGCGCCATTTAACATCAGTTCGACAGATATTAGCATTCCAACGAGACTCTTGCGGCTGGTTATACCATAAATCCCCAGTCCCAAAAGAACGAGTGCCGTCAGATGATATAATACCAGATAGCTCATTTGGCTTTTCTCCTCTCAAACCCAAGAAGTACGGCTCCTGCCATTGCAACAAAAAGAACTACTGAAATCAGCTCAAAAGAGAGGGTGAAAGGTCCGGTAAGAAACTCCCCGAGCCTCGCAATTGCGATCTCAGGCTTCAGCGGCAGTGGCTCAGGCATGTGACGAAGGATGACTGCTGACATTACAAGAAATACGAACAAGGCTGACCAGATACTCAGAAAAATGCGGCCTGTTTTTGCTGACCTGCTTTCTGATCCGGATTCTCCTTCTGACGATCTCGTCAGCATTATTGCAAAGAAAATCAGGATTGTTACAGCTCCGATATAAATAAGAATCTGCATTATGGCTATGAAGGGGGCAGCCATCAGAAGATAAACGCCTGCAACACCGAAGAAAGTTATGATCAATCCTGCTAATGCCCTGACAAGGCTCTTTGCAGTCACCGCCACTGTGCCTCCGCCGATTATGAGCGCGAAATAAAGCCAGTATACAGGATGAATTCCAGTTGGCTGATCCATTGTTCTTATGTCCTTGTATTTTTAAAATTACTTACGCTTCAGCAATACCTCGCCGAGAACTCAGGCAGCTTTTTTAAATTTGACTGCCCCAGCCCTGTCTTTCAGCCTCTGAAGCAGATTAAATTCGAAATCGCTTCTTGATTTTCCGGCCAGGTAGACATCCTCGGAAAAAGTCAGGGAGGATACCGGACAGTTCTGTACACAGAGCCCGCACAAGCTGCAAAGGTTATAGTTTAACCTGAAGTCATCGAGTACTCTTAAAATCTTTTCTCCAGGATTCACAGGTTCCCTGGCGACAGACCCGGGTAAAAAAACATTCGAAATCATGAGGAGCTGGCGAACGGAATCTCTGTCCTCAACTTCTACACCCGGGGCGTGCCCTTCAATGCTAATGCATCCGGAAGGGCATACTTCCTCACATCGCCTGCACACAATACAGCGGGCTTCAAGAGGATTCTCGTCAAGGGCTACGAGATCAATATGTCCGCGGTATGAATCAATGTTTGCAACTTCCTGTCTCGGATAATGCACCGTTTTCCAGGGCTTACAAAATTCTTTTCCAGTAACCTTCAGACCAACAATGAGACTCCAGAGTCCATTCAGGGTTTTTAGAATCGTTGACATCCTACCTCACAAGGTTAATTATAAAAGCAGTTCCAAGAAGGTTGACAAGAGATAGCGGAATCAGCCACTTCCAGCATATATTGAGAAGCTGATCGAATCTTACCCTCGGATATGTCCAGCGAAACCACATTATAAGAAGTATTAGTGCATATATCTTACCAAGCATCCACCATGGCCCTGGCAGAAAAGGCCCGTGCCATCCGCCAAGAAAAAGGACGGAAGCAACCGCGCATACCACAATCATGTAAGAATATTCAGCAAGGAAAAAGAGACCAAAGCCCATGCCTGAATATTCAGTATGAAAACCTGCTGTAAGCTCGCTTTCAGCCTCAGGCATGTCAAATGGAGCCCGGTTGGTTTCAGCAAGTGCAGAAACCAGGAAAATGAAGAATGCCACAGGCTGTGAAAAAGCATTCCATGAAAGCATTCCATGTGACTGCGTTTCGATTATATCTGAAAAATTAAGTGAGCCACTTGTAAATGCAACACAGAGTACAGAAAGAAGGAGAGGAATTTCGTAGGCAACTGATTGAGAAACAGCCCTGGCTGCTCCTAACAGAGCGTATTTATTGTTTGACCCCCAGCCTGCAAGACAAAGGGCAAGGACATTTATTCCTGTAAAGGCAAGTACAAGAAGAAGTCCTATATTTACATTAAGCCCCACAAGATTTGGACCAAACGGAATGGGCAGAAGACAGATGGCAACAGGAGTAAATGAAAGAAGCGGAGCTGCCCAAAACAAAATAGGATCAGCGCCTTTGGGCATGACTATCTGTTTACCCACAAGTTTCAGTGCGTCTGCAATCGGCTGAAGAAGACCGTGAGGCCCGACCTCATAAGGGCCTGGCCTTCTTTGAATGAATCCTGCCACTTTTCTTTCTACGTAAACAAGTATGAGCCCGTTAAGTGCGATAAAGGTTAAAATTGCCACAAGTGCAACTACCAGAAGCGCTAACGGGTGCATCAATAGCTCAAGAATCTGTGTCATCTGTCAATCTCCGGAATAACGAGGTCAAGGCTTCCTAATATGGAAACAGCATCCGCCAGAATCGTCCCCCGGGCAAGCTCTGCAAAAACGTGAAGATTGGAATACCCTGGAGCCCTTAACTTGATACGGTAAGGCCTGGCAGTACCGTCACTTAGAAGATAGACACCAATCTTACCCCTGGCTCCCTCCACTGCAAAATAGACTTCTCCTTCAGGTGGCATTATGCGCTCGGGAACATCTGGGCTTATGAAAGGGCCATCAGGAATTTTGTTGAGAGCTTGTTCTATGATTCGCACGCTCTGCTCCAGTTCCGCCAGCCGCACATCATATCTATCCATCGCATCTCCGATTTTTCCGACGGGGATGTCAAAATCAAGACTTCCATAAACTGAATATGGTTCCATCCGGCGTACGTCACTGGCAACGCCGGAGCCCCTGAGTACTGGCCCTGTTGCTCCGTAGCGCCTTGCCATTTCAACCGGAAGAGCACCTATGTCCACGCATCTTCCCCTCAGAATCATGTTACCGGTAACAAGGTCGTGATATAGTTTGATCCTATCCTTGAACTGCTCGATGAAATCCCTGGTCTTTGTCAGAAAAGACTCAGTCAGATCGGAAGAAACTCCTCCAAATCTGTAGTAGCAATAAGTCAACCTCGATCCTGTAGGAATCTGAAGAATATCCATGATCTTTTCGCGGTCATCAAAAGCATAAAGTATGGGGGTGAATCCGCCAAGATCAAGGACATAAGCTCCCCACCACAAAAGATGGGAAGAAATGCGGTTCAGCTCGCATGTGATTACCCTGATGTATTCCGCACGGGTCGGAACTTCAATGCCCATAAGCTTTTCTACGGCACCTACATAAGCCCAGTTCCAGGCCAGCGCATGAAGGTAGTCTACACGCCCCATATTCGGCAGGTACTGAACGTAGGTCTTAACCTCGGCCATCTTCTCGTGCATGCGGTGAATATATCCAAGGACAGGCTCAGCCCTGATCACATATTCGCCGTCCAACTCCACGATGATCCTGAGAACCCCATGCGTCGACGGGTGCTGAGGTCCCAGGTTAAGAATCAGGGTATCGCCTTCCTGCTTCCCGGCTTCTGAAAAACGTGAAGAGTAATAGTCCCCATCAAGCTTGAAATATGGTTTATTCGACATTTGTTTGACCTTATTCTTCCAAAACGCCGTTAAGAAGCTTCATGGCCGCCGCTTAGTTCCGTGAAACTAAGGCACCCGGTCGAACAGACTGTTACGCAGGCGGGCTTCAATCCGCGCTCCACACGGTCCTTGCAATAGTCACACTTAACAGCTTTAAGAGCTTCGGGATTCCACTGCACAGATCCCCACTGGCAAGCCACCATGCATGATTTGCATCCGATGCAGCGTTCGGAATCAACATAAACTATTCCGTCAGAATCACGCTTTTTCATGGCTCCGGTCGGGCAGGCAGCAACACAAGTCGGATTTTCACAATGAAAACAGGATATATAAAAATAGGCTTCACTGGGAATACCGCTTATTTTTCGTTTGTCCAGTACAACAATTTCACAGAGCCTGGGACCCTCTGAAAGCTGCTTATTCTGCTTGCAGTATATCTCACAGCTCAGGCAGCCTATACAGCGTTCTTTATTTTGGGTAATGGAGTACTTCCTCTTCATGGTATCCTTCCAAAAGCCAAAAAATCATTTCACCACGGTTTTTCAGGGCTGTCCTTTTCATCAATTCGAAACAAAACACAAAATTTTCTTATCTGTTTAAGGATACCCTGAAAATCCTTAAATCACCCTTTCCATCATCAATATTACGAAGAATTGCAGTCACTCATCTGGTCAAACGGCAGAAGGGCATACAGCGATTGCCGGCTTTCTGCCTTGATTAGCGGATGAATTCCGAGATCATCGGGAAGAAGTAGCGGTTTCAAATTCGGATGGTTTTCAAACAAGACCCCGAAAAAATCATAGCATTCCCTCTCATGCCAATCTGCACCTGTGAAGACTGACGCTATTGATGGAACTGACGGCGCATCATGTGATGTCAGGACACGAACAGTAAGCCTTGAAGAACACTCATACCTGTCAAAATGGTAAACCACAAGAATTCCCTCCCGAACATCAACACCTGAAACATCTTCGAGGAAATATCCTTTTTCAGACAGCATTGTCACCAGCGGCAACAAATCTTTTGGCTCTATGAATAATCCTGCGTGCGAACCGGTTTTAGCATAATCTGATCCTGCTCTGCCAATCGCTTCCACGCCGGAAAATTCTTTCAGTATTTTAATGTCTGATTGATGTGTTTTCATATTCTGTAATGTTCTTTGGGTTCAGGCCACCAGCGGCGGCCGGTAATTTTCTTTTGGAGTTCGAATAGTCCTTCCAGAAGCCCTTCTGGCCTGGGCGGGCACCCGGGTACATATATATCTACAGGAATGATACGGTCAACCCCTTCGACTATGCCATACTGACCTTCAAAACTGAAAGGGCCACCCGATATGGCACAGTTTCCCAGAGCAATTACCCATTTTGGTGCTGGCATCTGTTCATAAAGTCTGATAACAGAAGGCGCCATTTTCTTGGAAACCGTTCCCGCCACTATCATGAGATCGGCCTGCCTGGGAGACGGGCGGAAAACTTCAGCCCCGAACCTGGAAATATCGAATCTTGCCATGCCGACTGCCATCATTTCTATGGCACAGCACGCCAAGCCGAAAGTCATCGGCCACAAGGACATTGACCGGCACAAATCAACGATCTGCTGTACAGGTTGAATCTGAATAAGTGGCGGATCAATCTCCGCCTGCTTTAGAAGGAAATCCTTCTCGGCCATGTAAACACTCCTTTGCGCCAGAAATATACAACTGCAAGCCCGAGAATCCCCAGAAATATCAGCAGTACAAGGAACAGTGTCCAGCCAGGGCTGTTGGAATATACAACTGCTACAGGAAACAGGTAAAGAACGTCCACCTCAAAGGCAAGAAAGAGCAGGGCATAGAAGTAATAATTGATGCCAAAATTGACACGTGCAGAGCCCATGGGATTTACGCCGCATTCATAAGGCAGAGTCAAATCGCCGGCCTTGCTTTTGGACGACACGAAATAAGATAGCACAACAGGGAGAGCGCCGAAAACGAATCCAGCGACTAGAAACATTAAAATTGCTGAGCTCAACCAGTCAAACTGCATGAGTGTTTCACCCTTTGTTTGGATTGGAAGTAAATTTCAGAAAAACAATTTGTGCTTGTTTACAACTATGAAGTTTATCCTGTCAAGAAAAAATACTGAAATATTTTTATTCTATAGCTTGTCTTCCTTGATAGTAACTATTCAGGATATTTGGACTGTAGGCTGCATCCTGAAAGCCAACAGTTAAAAAGCCTGCAGTCTCTCTGTCCATCTGAAGCAGTCACAGCTAAAGAACATCATGTACTTATGCTGTTACTGAAGTTTTTTAACGGACACAAAATGCTCCTGGAGAGCCAACCCGCCACCTGCGCTGTCCCACCTGTCGAGTCCTCCGGACATGAGTGCAGTACTTGAAACACCTTTTCCGAACGCTCTCGACTCTGCTGGTATGCTTCGTCCAAATCCATCTACCATGAACACGGCCTCAGGATGAATGAACTGGCTTAGTCTTGCTTTTATTCTTCCTGAATACCCGCTGGCTGAAACCTCAACCAGTTCTCCGTCTTCAATATTCATGCCTTTGGCTGATAACTCATTTATCCAGAGTTCATTTTCAGGCATCTGTGAGAAAAGCCTTTTATTGTTGATAGTCTGCCCATGGCTGTGAATTGCGCACCCGCCGACTGTCAGCCGGAAAAAACCCGGCTTTGGTGGCTGGCCGGCCTCATATGGCTTCAGGGAGATAATACCGGCTTTTTCCCACTCCGGATTGACGATCTCGATCTTTTGACTGGAAGTCTTCAGGACAACATTATTCAATTTTTCGTAAACAGGGTTGTTGGTCAGCTCAACCATGCCGGTCTTTTCAAAATCCTCAGCAAGAATCCCTGTTTCCTGGAGCTGATACTTCCAGATATCCTGAATTTTATCAAAAGCCAGGGGAGAAATCCCCAGACGCTTTGAAAGCCCTGCTATTATTTCCCATTCAGCCATCGTGTCAAGCCAAGGATCAACACAGCGCTGGCGGACTCCAAAGGCAGGCTTAAGACCGTTTTGCTGAAACAAGATGCTCTCCTGCTCAAGATAAGAAGATACAGGCAGCACGACATCTGAATACCAGGCTGTATGATTCCAGCCGGAAGTAACGCTGACCAGAAGCTCAAGCTTGTCAAGAATCTTCATAAGCGCCTTGGGATCAGGATATTCACTTAACAAATCATGGCCAAAGCTTAAATAGGCCTGGACAGGGTAAGGAGTCCCGCTCTCAACTGCTGCAAGAGCCTTATGCAGAAGCCCGGTTCTTGAATCAAAAACAGGGTATTTTGAACCAACGCCATCAGCTCTGTCTTTGCTTGCTTCAGGCAAGAGGTCTGAAAGTTTCTTCAGCCCTTTGCGGTGTATTTTTTCCGGAGTCACTGCAAGAGCAAGCCCGCCTGTTGCACCAATTGAGCCAAGCAGGGCATTTATGATAAATGCAGTCCTGCTGACATAAAATGAATCCTTGTACCTTGCCGTCATCCTGCCTGGATGCCAGATAACTGAAGGGGCTGCCTGGGATAGATCGGCAACCAGCGAAATTATGGCTTCTGCCTTTATGCCTGTTTCCTTTTCAGCCCACTGAGGTGTATAAGGCACGACAAAAGACTTCAATGCTTCCAGATCACCTATCCATTTCTCTGTAAAGGCCTTGTCGTAGTACTGGTTATTCAAAATAACATTGATCACGGAAAGATTCAGGGCATAGTCAGTGCCTGGACGAATCATTAGAAAAGTGTCAGCCTTTCCAGCAGTTACTGTTGCCCTGATGTCTATCACGGAAAGCTTGCAGCCGGCTTCTATTCCGTCCAGAAGATCATTTACTTCCTTAACGTCTATGGATTCAAAAACATTCCTTGTCTGAAGCACTACATGTCTTGAATTTCGGTAATCCATTACAAAAGCATCGCTTCCAAAACCAAAAAGCGACCTTGCAGCATTATTCGCATTAGTGTCACTTGCTGTATGATAATTGGGCGAAGAAAGCCCTCGGAAAAAAGCCGAATAAAGATCAGAAAAAAAGCCGTCTCCATCCGACCCGATGATGCTGTGCTTCCCATGCTTGGCCTGGATGGCAGATATTTTTTCTGCCACTCGGTCAAGTGCCTCATTCCATGAAACGCGAAGCCAGCGGCCTTCACCTCGGCCTGCCTTTCGAATCATAGGAAACTGCGGCCGCTGATCATCTTTGACCAGTTCTAGGCCAGCTGCTCCCCGAACACACAACGCACCTTTGATCCCCTGAACATGAGGATTTCCCTGAATAAAAGTACATTCACCATTTTGTACATTAACCTGAACAGGACAATGGACTGAACACATACCGCAGATACTGAAGATGATTTTTTCTGGCATGGCAAACTCCCTCTTGAGTTCGGTACGCAAACATTAGAATTAAGCTTTACCGATATTGCACAAAGTAAAACAACTTGATCCGAACCCCTCATAGCAAAATCCAAAATGAGTTACAAGCATAATTAAAGAAAAAAATTTACCACGCCAAAATATGCCCCTTGCTATAGCAACTTCACGCTTTTTATTTTTTGAAAACAAACCTTGACACTGAAAGCCATCGGTTTTATAGATCTATAATTGATTTAAACTAACAGTCAGCCTTATGAGTGAGTTCAGAATAATCAAACCCAATCGAAAAATGAAAAAACAGAGACAGAGATGAAAAACTTCCATATTCAATTTGACCCAAGAAGATGCATTGCCTGCAAGGCTTGCGAGGTCCACTGTCAGAGCACCCATCAGACTGCTTCTGATATCAAGATGGGATTATTGATAACAGCAGAGCCGGTTTTAGAGGAAGGAAACGTCCAGAGACTTTCTGCTTTCAGAACCTGTTTTCATTGTGACGAGCCGTGGTGCATGGCAGCATGCCCAGCAGGGGCAATTAAAAAGAGAGCTGATGACGGAATCGTATTTGTGGATGCAAAGCTTTGCGTTGGCTGTAAAGCCTGTATAGACATCTGTCCATGGCTGGTTCCACAGTGGAATGAAGCAAGCGGAAAGGTCGTCAAATGCGACTACTGCATGGACAGAGTCGATGCAGGAAAAAAACCAGCCTGTGTCTCGGCTTGTACTGCCCATGCACTTAATTTCAAAAGCCCCAACACAGGAACACGAAAAACACGTCAGAATTATGTCAGGGCTCTTATGGAACAAAAAAGATGGCTCTGAATATTAAAATGACCTGCTGCACTCATAGCAGTTCAGGACATGGCCAGAAAAAAACATTATGAAAGATTATTACAAGGTTTTAGGGGTTTCCAAAGATGCAACTTCACAGCAGATTAAGTCTGCTTATCGGGAAATGGCCTTTAAATATCATCCGGACAGATGCAAGGATCCTGCCGTTTCAGATACCATGAAGGCAGTCAACGAGGCATATGCTGTTCTCTCAGATCCTCAAAAACGCAAAGAATATGACTTGCTCAAAAACCAGTACGGAGATGCTGCTTACGGTCATTTCCGGAAAAACTATTCAGAACAAGATATTTTCAAAGGTTCGGATATCCAGCAGATTTTTGAAGAAATGGCAAGAGCCTTCGGCATCCGCGGCTTTGATGCAATTTTCAAGGAATTTTACGGGCAAAATTATAAGACTTTCGAATTCAAGCAGCCTGGATTGAATATCAAGGGCTTTTTTTTTACAGGAACTCTCGGAATACCGTTACTTAAATCATCAAAAATAACTGAAAAAATAGGAAACTTTGCCAGGCAATTCATCCGGAAAGGGACATCGGGCTCACTGCCACAAAAAGGAGCCGATTACCACGATGTCATTCATATAGATTCAGAACTTGCCACAACAGGCGGCCCATACGCATATTACAATCGCACTGGCTCTAAAAAACTCGTGGTGAAGATTCCTTCAGGAATAAGGGAAGGCCAGAAGATAAGACTTGCAGGCATGGGAGAGCCCGGAAAGAATGGATTGGCATCAGGGGATTTATATCTCAAGGTTTTTTTAAAAAAATCCCTTCTTGAGAAAACAAAAAAACTTCTGTCTTCGATTGCTGGCAAGGGTAGAAGCCGCTAGCCACCAGGGAAATAAATTCATTGGACATATATTATGTTGACGGAAAGTTTCTTCCTGCCGATGAAGCTGTTATCCCAGTTACAGATCTTTCAGTCCTGAGGGGCATAGGAGCCTTTGATTTCATGCGCACCTACTCGGGAAAACCCTTTTGCATGCGAGCCCATCTTGAGCGGCTCGAAGAATCGGCCAGAAAAATTGGACTGAGATTTCCATGGTCAAAAGAAGAATTGGCCAGGACTGTCATGGAAACTCTTTCCAGAAATTCCCATAAGGAATCCAATATCAGGATAATTGTCACCGGTGGATCTAGTCCTGATTTCATGACTCACCGGGGCAATCCCCGCCTGATCATTATGGTTTCAAAGCTTCCTGAAATGCCTCAAGCCTGGTATGAAAATGGAATCAAGATCATCACCCAGGTTTCAGAAAGACCTGTTTCGGGGGCAAAAAGCACAAATTATCTCCAGGCAACCATTGCTCTCGAAAATGCCAGAAAAAACGACGCACAGGAATGTCTTTACGTTGTACCTCAGGGGATTGCTCTTGAAGGGACTACTTCCAATGTTTTTGCGATACTGGGAAATACCCTTGTAACACCTGGGAGAGGAATTCTTCCAGGTGTTACAAGGCAGGCAATCCTTGATATGTCCAGGTCTCTTTTTTCAGTTCAAATCAGGGATGTTTTTCTTTCCGAACTGACGGAGGCAGACGAGGTCTTTATAAGCGGGACAAACAAAGGCATTGTGCCGGTCGTCAAGATAAACGACTCGGTTATAAAAGACGGAAAGCCTGGCCCCAAAACAATTTGGCTCATGAGCTGTTTTGAAGATTTTGTTCTGAACTACAATGAACCGCTCAGACCCTTGCATGACGCTTGAGATTTAGGTTCACATCTGCAATCAAGTACAATCCACTCTATTGAAGGGTGACTGATGATTGAAGCAATGTGTCCATCGAAATAAAAATGCTCAACGATTAATTCTTCAGAATTGTAAGACAGAACCATCCGATGATCATCAAGAATTTTAGATATCCTGCATTGAGAAAGAGCCTTCAGACCGGTCCCAAAAAATTTCAAGACAGCTTCTTTGGCTGTCCAGTAGCGGAAGAAGAGCAAATCCGTTACAGGTTCTCCCATTTTCCACTCTGATTCATCTGCTGTTTTCCTATAAAGCCCCTTGGAACACGGTCTGATTTTTTCAATATCTATCCCTGTGGGACAATCTGATGCAACACCTGCAACATATTGGTCTTTATGAGTTAGTGACCAGAAAATGCCGCCAGAAGGAAGAGGAGCACCTTCTGCGGATTTATCAAGTTTTCCAAGAATTATCCCGCTCTTTTGAGCAGAAAGCATCAGGGCCTTGCGCGCAAGTGCGCCGAGCCTAAGAACATTGTCCCTGGTAACCTGACTGCATTTCTCGGGAACAGCCATTATAACCGGATATATGGTCTTCACCCTGATTCACGTTTTTTTAGCAGGATACGGCAGTCTGCAACTGTTGCGC
Source organism: Desulfobacteraceae bacterium (assembly GCA_037439445.1). Classification (GTDB taxonomy): domain Bacteria; phylum Desulfobacterota; class Desulfobacteria; order Desulfobacterales; family Desulfatirhabdiaceae; genus JBBIWB01. The sequence continues at coordinate 22,957 of JBBIWB010000005.1, forward strand.
CCCTGCCTTCAGGATGAAGAAGAAGCGGGTTGATGTCTATTTCTTCTATTTCAGGATGCCTGCAAACCATGTCTGAAAAGCTTACGATGAGTTTTTCCAATGCATGAAGATCAGCACGCTGTCTCCCCCTGAACCCGTCCAGCAGCTTATACCCTTTTATTCCTCGAATCATTACCCTTGCAGAGTTTCGCCGAACAGGTGCAAGCCTGAAGATAACATCCTGAAACACTTCTACGAAAATACCGCCTATTCCAAACATTATGAGAGGACCAAATATCGAATATCTTACCATCCCAAGGATTACCTCTTCACCCGAAGCTGCCATTTTCTGGATCAGAACCCCCTTTATCTCAGCCTTTGGATCATATGCTGCAGCATTTTGTGTTATTGAAACATATGCTTCCTTTACCTGCTGAGAAGTATTAATACCAATCCTGATACCTTTGGCTTCAGATTTATGAAGAATCTGAGGAGAGACGATCTTCATCACCACAGGGCAACCCATTTCCTCTGCAATCCTTTCAGCTTCATCCTCATTTTCTGCCAGCTTTGTAGGAAGCACATTGAATCCATAACAGGCAAGCAGGTCGAGCCCTTCCAGTTCTCCAAGATATGTTCTCCCCTGACCAAGGTAATCTTCGATGATTTGTGAAGCCCGGCCAGAATCATGGGAAAAAACATAATTGGCAATTCTCTGACGATTCAGCCACTTAGAGTATTTATATAAGGCACCAAAGGCTTTTGCAGCATTTTCAGGGAATTTGTAAACAGGAATTCCATGTTCCTGTAAATATTTAACACCTCCTGAAACATCTACAATTCCCATGAAACAGCAAAGGACCGGCTTGTGTGTACGGCTTGCAATTCTTGCAATCGCCTCTGCAGTGCCAAGAGCGTTGGTCATGGATTGAGGGGTTAATATTACAAGAGCACCATCAACACCTTCATCTTTTACAACGGCCCCAAGAGCGTTTTCATATCTGTCATGGGCAGCATCGCCTATGACATCCACAGGATTGTTAATGTTAGCCGTACTGGGCAAATAACTCGATAGCGCTTCAAGGGTTTCAGGCTGAAACCTTGCAAGCTGTAAACCTGAAGATACAGTCATATCTGTTGCTACGATTCCAGGTCCCCCGGCATTGGTGATGATGGCAACCCTGTTGCTGTCGGGTATTTTTTTCCGCAATTTGCCTAAACTGCTGAGATTTTTGTAAGCAAAAGCTGTAGCAAAATCAAAGAGCTCATCAATGGAGTCAACCCTTATGATTCCTGACTGGCTGAATATTGCATCATAAACTGCCTCTGATCCTGCAAGGGCTCCTGTGTGTGAAGCTGCTGCAATTGCACCAGCTTTTGTTCTTCCGGATTTTATAGCTAAAATCGGGGTTGGCCTTTCACCAGATGTGATCTCACGCACCTCGTCAATGAATTCGCGTCCCCTTCTGAGCTCTTCCAGATAAATCATTATGACCTCGGTATCTTTATCATGATGAAGATACCTGAGCAGATCAAGCTCATCCACATCAGCCTTGTTCCCTATGGAAATGAATTTTGAAAATCCGAAATCCCTGTCTGCAGCAAAATCAAGAACTGCTGTGCACAAAGCTCCACTCTGGGATATGAATGAAATATTTCCGGCCTTTGGCATTCGTGCTGAAAAACTGGCGTTTAACTGTACATCAGACATAGGATTTATAACTCCGAGACAGTTTGGGCCTACAACCCTGATATCGGCTTTCCTGCACAAAGCAACGATTTGATTTTCGATTTCAAGGCCTTCACGGCCTACTTCTCTGAACCCTGCAGACACTATGACAATCCCCTTGACCCCTTTTAAAATAGATTCTTCGACTGCTTTCAGGGAAATTTGAGGGGGGAGAATGATCATTGCAAGATCAACTTCATCGGGGATTTCAGTGATAGAAGGATATGCCTTTACACTCTGAATGGATTTGGCGGCAGGATTCACAGGATACAAGGTTCCCATGTAGCCGCCTTTCAAGATATTTGCAAAAATATCATGCCCGACTTTCCCAGGCATGGTTGAAGCCCCGATCACAGCAACAGATTTGGGTGAAAAAATCGCATCAAGTTTTTCCATATAAGAGGACTTCCTTATTTGCCATAGTTAAAAAACTCTGAAAAAAGATATAATCAATACCCTATTCAAAAACCATGTCCAAGTCAAGGCCGGTAGTCCCAAAAGAAAGCATTGACACTTACATGATCGAAGATAGCGGGATTTTATTATATTCCTTAAAATGCTTTCCTGATTATGGATTGACAGGATAATGTTTTTTTTATAAGAAATAACCCTCAGGCTTCATGGAATAACTTGAAATTGAAAGACAATTAGGGCTTTGTATAACTCCTTTTTCCGTCAATCCGGCAAATTCCTTATCGTATTACAGGAAACGCACCAGAAAAACATTTTAAGACAATTTAACGAAAATGAGGCAAGCAAATGACAAAAAAATGGGTATATCTCTTTGATGAATTGGAGCTGGTTGAGAAATATGTTGGTGGAAGCTGGGATGCAGTTCGTGGTCTTTTAGGCGGCAAAGGAGCCAACCTTGCTGAAATGGTAAGAATAGATGTTCCTGTGCCCCCCGGATTTACTGTAACGACTGAGGCATGCAATCTTTATCTTGCAAACGGTGGAATTTTCCCTGAAGGAATGTGGGATCAGGAAATTCAGGCCCTCCACGAAGTTGAAGCTAAAACAGGTAAAATATTCGGATCCGCTGAAAATCCTCTTCTTGTATCATGCAGATCCGGTGCAAAATTTTCCATGCCTGGAATGATGGATACGGTTTTAAACATAGGTTTAAACGATGAAACTGCTGAAGGCATGATAAAGCTTACAGGAGGAGATGAACGTTTCGTATATGATTCCTACCGCAGGCTTATTCAGATGTTTGGCAGCGTAGTAATGGGTGTTGATGATGAGCATTTTGAAGAAGTCATTTCGCAATTTCGGAAGAAAGCCAGGGTTCAAACAGACTCTGAGCTTTCAGCCGACGACTGGAAAATGATAACTGAAGAATTCAAGAAGATTTTCAGACGCCAGGCCAAACGCCAGTTTCCTGTAGATCCTTATGAGCAGCTTATTCTAGCCACTGAGGCAGTATTTAAAAGCTGGAACGGCAAGAGGGCTATTGACTACAGAAATGCAGCAGGTATTGCACATAATCTTGGGACAGCAGTAAGCATAGTCACCATGGTTTTCGGCAATATGGGAAACGACAGCGCAACTGGCGTTGCCATGACCAGAAATGGATCTACCGGTGAAAAAATAATCGAAGGCGATTATCTTACAAATGCCCAGGGCGAAGATGTAGTGGCAGGCATCAGAATGACAAACGACATTTCTCAGCTAAAGAAAGAAATGCCCAAGGCCTACGATGAATTTGAAGCCATCGCCAGACGTCTTGAATCCCATTACCGTGAAATGCAGGATGTCGAATTTACAATAGAAAAAGGCAAGTTGTGGATGCTTCAAACCAGAGACGGCAAAAGAACCGCTCAGGCAGCAGTAAAAATCGCCGTTGATATGGTAGAAGAAGGGATAATTACTGAAGAAGAAGCAGTTCTGAGAGTAAGCCCTGATCACATAGATTTTTTTCTCCACCCCCAGTTTGACAGGAAATCCATACAAACAGCAAAGGCTGCTGGGGAGCTTCTTGGAACCGGGCTTAATGTATCCCCAGGGGCAGCCTTTGGAATCATAGCCCTGGACGCAGACATTGCAGAATCATGGGCAAAAAAAGAAGGCAAGCAGGTCATCATGGTCAGGACAGAAACAAGACCAGACGATGTGCACGGTATGCTGGCTGCTCAGGGGATTTTAACAAGCAGAGGAGGCAGAACAAGCCATGCGGCCCTTGTAGCCAGACAGTTCGGGAAACCAGCGGTTGTGGGGGTCTCAGCGTTGAAAATAGACATGCTCAAACGAAGGATAGTCATTAATGAAAAGATTATCAGGGAAGGTGACTGGATATCCATAGATGGAACAAGCGGAGAAGTATATCTCGGGAAACTCAGCACAACAATTCCTGATATCAGGGACCCATATCTCATCAAAATATTGTCCTGGGCTGATAAATTTCGCAGACTCGGAGTATGGGCAAATGCAGATTACCCGAGAGATGCTGTCAGGGCAAGAGAATACGGTGCTGAAGGAATAGGGCTTTGCAGGTCAGAGCACATGTTTTTCGAAACAGAGCGCCTCCCTTTTGTTCAGAAAATGATAATGACTGATCTGCCCATAGAAAGACAGGAAGCCCTTGAAATGATACTGCCTTTTCAGCGTGATGATTTTTACGGGCTCTTCATGGCAATGGATGGTCTTCCAGTCATAATAAGGCTTCTTGATCCGCCCCTTCATGAATTTTTACCCAATCATGTTGATCTCGTGCATGAGTTATCAGACTTGAAGCTTCAAATAAAACAGGCTCCGAACCTTGCCGATCTCGATACACTTTTAAACCAGATAAGGGCGAAGGAAACTGTTCTCAAAAGAATAGAAACCATAAGAGAATCCAACCCAATGCTTGGGATGCGCGGGGTAAGACTGGGCATCCATATACCTGAAATTACCATAATGCAGGTGAGGGCCGTTTTTGAAGCTGCATGCATGGCCACAAAGGAAGGAGCCAAGGTTCATCCTGAAATCATGATCCCACTTACCAGTCATGTAAATGAACTGAAGCTGCAGCGTGAGATTCTTGAAAACGAAGCAAAGAAAGTAATGGACGAGTGGGGTACAGACATAGATTATAAATTTGGCACAATGATTGAAATCCCAAGAGCTGCTTTAACTGCAGACAAAATTGCAGGATATGCCGAGTTCTTTTCCTTTGGAACAAATGACCTGACTCAAACTACTTTTGGAATTTCACGTGATGACGCTGAGGCTAGTTTTCTTGTAAATTATCTGGAAGCAGGCATATTGCCTTCCAATCCTTTTGCCACAATCGACCAGGACGGGGTTGGTGCACTGATGAAAATTGCCATTACAAAAGGCCGGTCAGTAAAACCAGATCTTGAATGCGGAATCTGCGGCGAACACGGTGGAGACCCCGAGTCCATCCATCTATGCCATGAATTAGGACTTACCTATGTCTCTTGTTCTCCGTTCAGGGTTCCCATAGCCCGCCTTGCTGCTGCACACGTTGCCATTAAAGAGAAAAAAAAGAATAAAAAATAATCCTTTCTCCTGTTCTTGCAAGAGACGCATGTTCGCGCGTCTCTTGCAAGAACCCCATATTTTTATGATGCATTAACATCAAACACATCATTAGATGACAATCGGTTTTAAAAATCTTATTGTCACATCATTCCAAACGGGGGTCAGGCAGTTTCTGTCAGTTTGTATGCTTATGGGAGGCAAAGAATCATGGGTTAAGATGGTGCCGGAGGTCGGAATCGAACCGACATGCCCTTGCGAGCGGAGGATTTTGAGTCCTCTGCGTCTACCAGTTTCACCACTCCGGCCTGCCGACTGATATAGGCAAAATTTGAAGACTTGTCAATAAATTTAACGATCTCATCATTGTTGACTCTTGCAGACAACTGAAGTAAGAATGTATTCCAGTGCCAGGCATTCTGCCTTAACCCTTGATCCGGGGATCCAGCCCGATGTAATCTTTTTCTTCCGGATCGTTTCCGGCATAGGGGTAAAACTCTGAACTTTCCGATTAATGGCAACATTCTTAATTCTGGGGAAAATGCGTAAAGAACTTATTGGAATACTGCTTTTTTTTCTTGTTATTTTTGCATTGTTAAGCCTTTTTACTTTCGACCCTAAAGATTCATTCTTCGGGTATAAAGGAATCAATGACAGCAGCCGCAATTTTTTTGGTCTGACTGGAGCAACTGCTTCAGGTTTTCTGATAAAAATCTTTGGACTAGGCGCCTACTGGATTCCTGTCTTCCTTCTTATCTCAAGTATCCATTTTTTCAATGACAGGCCGTTATCAACTATTTCAGTAACAGTATGCGGTGGAATAACTCTTGCCATAACAACAGGAGCCCTTGTTTCTTTCAGGGAAAATTATGTCCAGATATGGGGGCATTTTTTTTCTTCTGGTGGTGATATCGGCCTTATATTCCACAGGTTTCTAGCTGAATATACGAATTTGTCAGGAACCCTTGTTATTTTATTCCTCCTGTGGCTCATAGGGCTTATAATGGCAACAGGATTTTCTCTTGTTGGTTTTTCAAGGCGGCTGTGGATAGCTCTTTCATTCGTTTTTACAAGAAAATCGGTTAAAGACAAAAAAGAACATAAAGGTATTTCAGGAAAAGAGATTCCCCAGAAACGTATAAAACGAATAGATGAAAAGACTGTTGATGCAGCTTCTTGTCTGATTTCTGAACCTGTTTACGGTTCTTTGCCGCAAGACAATCCAATTGTTCCTGAAGCCTCAAACAACAAGAACGGATTTAAACTTCCCCCAATTTCTTTCCTCGATGAACCTGAAAAGAGATCTTCTTCCCTTGATAATGAACATCTTCAGTCACAGGCAAGGCTTCTTGAAAAAACACTCGAAGATTTCGGGGTCAAGGGGGCTGTTGTTGCCATAAACCCTGGGCCTGTTATCACTACATTCGAATATGAGCCTGCACCAGGCATTAAAATCAATAAAATAGTGAATCTTTCAGACGATTTGTCTCTTGCTCTTAAAGCACTCAGTATCAGGATAGTTGCCCCGATTCCAGGAAAAGCAGTAATCGGTATAGAGATTCCCAACAGCGACAGACAGATAGTTCGTTTCAAGGAGATTGTTGTTTCCCCTGTTTTCGAGAAATCGAGATCATCTTTAACTCTTTGCATGGGAAAGGACATTGTAGGGAACCCGGTAGTTACTGAACTGGACAGGATGCCGCATCTCTTGATAGCAGGCGCGACGGGAACAGGTAAGAGTGTCGGGCTTAATGCCATGATATGCAGCCTGCTTTATAAATCAACTCCTGACCAAGTAAAGCTTATAATGATAGACCCAAAGCGCATCGAACTGTCTCTTTATGACGGAATTTCTCATCTTATTACCCCTGTTGTGACAGATGTAAAAAAAGCCACAAATGCCCTGTTCTGGGCTGTACGCGAAATGGAGAGAAGATACCAGCTTCTTTCGGACCACAAGGCAAGAAACATCACCCAGTTCAACCAGAAAATGGAAAAAGCAAAGGCAGGACAAGACGGTATTAAACCTGAAAAACTCCCTCTGGTCGTCATCATCATTGATGAACTTGCAGACTTGATGATGGTGGCATCCCGTGATGTTGAAGTAGCACTTACAAGACTTGCCCAGATGGCAAGGGCAGCAGGAATTCATCTGATCCTTGCCACACAGCGACCTTCTGTTGATGTTCTGACAGGAATAATCAAGGCAAACTTTCCTGCAAGGCTGTCCTTCAAGGTATCTTCCAAGACAGACTCACGAACCATAATTGATGGAAACGGAGCCGAAAACCTTCTGGGAAACGGGGACATGCTGCTTTTACCACCTGGTACATCCAAGATTCAACGTATCCACGGAGCTTATATTTCAGAGGAAGAACTGATCAGGATCACAGAGTTTTTGAAAAAACAGAAACCTCCGGAATATAATAACACAATTACAGAAGCAGTATCTGAAGAAGATAACGGATCACCGGATGAAGAACATGATGATCGCTATGATGATGCCGTAGCGCTTGTAACAAGAACCAGGCAGGCCTCCATTTCCATGATACAGAGGCATCTTCGCATAGGTTATAACCGTGCTGCAAGAATAATTGAAACAATGGAAAAAGAAGGCATAATCGGTCCTTCAGACGGTGTCAAAGCTAGAGAAGTTCTTGTTAGAGGTTATGACAATATACCATGAAAGGGCTAAAGGGAAAAATGCAGCCGGATAAGACTCTTACAGACAATATCAAGGGGTTTCTGGATCACGAAGAGGGCATGAGGCTTTTTGATATCGCGCTCAAGGCGTCAAAACTAGGCCCATGTCTGGAAATAGGAAGTTATTGCGGGAAATCAGCAATTTATCTTGGATCAGCCTGCAAAGAAAACAACTCCGTTTTATTTTCCATAGATCATCACAGAGGATCTGAAGAACAGCAGCCAGGAGAAGAGTATTTCGACCCTGAACTCTTTGATTACAAATACTATAGAATCGATTCTTTTTCCCTTTTTCGCAGGACACTTGAAACAGCAGGACTCGATGATACAGTAGTGCCTGTTGTCAGCCTCTCCGAAGTTGCAGCAAGAGCCTGGAAGACACCACTGGGACTAGTCTTCATAGACGGAGGACATGCTTTTGAAACAACCCTTAAAGACTACCAGATGTGGACGCGTCAAATTCTTCCAGGAGGATATCTGCTGATTCACGATATTTTCCATGATCCAAAAGACGGCGGCCAGGCACCTTACCGAGTTTATCAGATGGCAAAGGAAACTGGTTTATTTCATGAGCTTCCCATGACAAGGACACTGGGTGTTCTTCAACTTATGAAAATAGCATAGGAGGCTTCTTATGAATGATCTTAAATCAGCTCTTCAGTTTCTGACCCTGCTTCCCCTGGCCGAATCAGAGACATTCGATGCAAGAGGCATGACCATCTGTTTCCCGCTTGCAGGAATCATCATAGGAGTACTTCTTTCCATTTTCGACAGAATAGCCCTTTTATTCTGGCCACTTCCTGCTGTTGCAGCATTAGATGTCGTGTTTCTGGCTGTTCTTACAGGAGCATTCCATCTTGATGGTCTCGGAGATTCTGCTGATGGCCTTCTAGGTCACAGAACACGTGAAAAGGCACTTGAGATCATGAAAGACAGCCGCATAGGTGCAATGGGGCTGGTTGCAATCGTATGCTGCCTTTTCATTAAGTGGGCGGGAATCGTGAGCCTTGATGAGCGCTATCGCACAATGATCCTTATACTTGTTCCAGCCTATTCCAGGTCAGGAATGCTTTTCGGAATGATGTTTCTTCCCTATGGCAGATCTATTGGTACAGGACAGGCCTTTTTTCAAAACACCATTGAGATCCCTGACTTAAAATGGATGATAATACCTCTGGCCTTTTCTTTTTTCCTGGGCTGGACAGCAATTTTACTGAATATTTTCTTCGTATTGATACTTGCTGCATTACTAGTATATTACAGAAATCGCATGGGCTGCATTACAGGCGACATGCTGGGCGCTATGACAGAGGTTACAGAAGCTTCTCTTTTTTTACTCATAGCAGCAGGATGGTTATTATGATCCAGGGTCATGGAGGAAATATTTTTGATAAGGCAAGAGTTCTTGGATGCAAGCCAATGGATATTCTGGACATGAGCAGCAATGTCAATCCTCTAGGGCCCATTCCAGGGCTTGTAAGCCATCTGAAAAATCATCTTGATCTTATAACTGTACTTCCTGAAGCAGACTCGGGAAGCATTGAAGCTGCCTTTTCAAAAAACTTCGGCATAGATAAACAAAATGTCCTGGCGGCAAATGGCACCACTCAGTTGATCTATCTGCTTCCTCTTGCACTATGCACAAAGAAGGCAGCGATTCTAGGGCCAACCTATTCTGATTATGCAGATGCATGCAGCATGCACAATGTCGACTACCGTATTGTTTTATCAGATGAATCAACATCTTTCCGTCATGATTTTGAAGGGATTAAGAAGAATATCGAATCCTGCGACACTGTATTCATCTGTAATCCCAATAACCCTACAGGAGTCATGATTCCATCTGAAGAAATCCTGTCTTTATGCGAAAGAAATCCTTATGTCAGGTTCATAATAGATGAGTCATATCTGCCATTTGTAGAAGACGGAGAAGCAAAAAGCATAACTGGCTCTGGACTTCCCAATCTTGTGGTGCTTAATTCAATGTCAAAGATTTTTCGAGTTCCTGGCCTGAGAATAGGATTTGCTACAGGATCAAAAACTCTCATCGAAAATATGAGACATTACATGCTTCCCTGGAGTGTAAACGCTATTGCCCAGTCTGCTGTAACTTATCTGATGAATGAAAAACCTGCGGTATCCGAGTTTACAGAAAATACAAGGATGTATCTTTCAGGTGAAAGACAGTTTTTAATGGAAAACCTTCGATCTTCTCCAGGCATCACTCTGTTTCCAAGCGTTACTTCTTTTATTTTGATGAAGACCGAGAAAATGACTGCTGAAGCCATATCGAACGGTCTTTTACAGGACAGGATCCTTATCAGAAACTGCGCCAATTTCAAAGGGCTATCAAACCAGTTTATGCGGATTTCGCTTAAGACAAGAGAAATCAATAAGATTTTTATAAACAAGCTGAACAATCTTTTATGAAATGTCCAATTTCTTGACCGAAGCAGCAGGCGCATACATACATATACCATTCTGCATTCAAAAATGCCTTTATTGCGATTTTTACTCTGTTACAGATTTATCCATTACAGATGTTTTTCTTGAAGCACTTGCTTCTGAAATCTTATCTAAAAAGAGTTTTTTAAAATTTGACTCACTTTACATAGGAGGAGGAACTCCTTCCGTTTTATCACCGGATCAGATAAGCAGAATCACGGACATTATGTACAACCAGTTCGATTTCTGTGATTCTTCGGAGACAACACTTGAAATAAATCCGGGCACAGTAACACTAGAAAAATTATATGGATACAGGACTGCTGGTATCAACAGGATAAATATCGGGGTTCAATCTTTTGATGACATAAACCTAAAATGGCTTGGCCGAATTCATTCATCTTTTGATGCTCAAGAGGCCATTCTGTGGTCAAAAAAAGCAGGATTTCCCAAAATCGGTATTGACCTCATCTATGGCCTTCCTGGGCAAAGCATGGATATGTGGCTTGAAGATTTACAACAAACCATATCTTTTGCTCCGGAACATATATCCTGTTACATGTTAACCTACGAGAAAGGAACCCCTCTCGAGCGTCTTTACCATGAAAAGAAATCTTTGAAACCAGATGATGGCGTTATTTGCGAGATGTTTCTATCGACTATTTCAGAGTTAAGCAATAGCGGTTACTCATTATACGAAATCTCAAATTTCAGCAAAAAAAGCTATGACTCCATCATAATCAACAGATCGAGGCACAATCAGAAATACTGGACAGATGCCCCTTATTTGGGCTTTGGCCCTGGTGCACATTCTTACATGAGTCCAGTACGCTATTGGAATCACAGAGACATTTCAGGATATATCAACGATTTGAATAAAGGGAAAATTCCTGTAGCAGAGAAAGAGACCCTGTCTCTGGAACAAGAACTCGTTGAGATGATTTTTCTCGGACTAAGGACATCTGATGGCATATCCATTAGAAAATTTGAAGAAAAATCAGATAAATCCTTTATCAAATTGTTCGGGGACATACTTGAAACCCATGAGTTTAAAGAAATGATGGAATTTTCACATGGACGCCTTGTATTAACACCAAAAGGCATGATTCTTCATGATTCTATTGCTGGCCTGTTCATTGAAAGGATTTGAGGTTTGAGAGGGAATCATCAGAAGAAAATCGAAGAAAGGTAACCCAATGGCTTACGATACATTCAGAAATATTACATTTCAGCAACTTGAAGCCTTGATCCATCTTGTTACAGAGCACAATTTCAGCCGTGCTGCAAAAAAAATGGTGCTAACCCAACCATCTCTAAGCAAGAACATAAGCAACCTTGAAGATGCAGTTGGGGCAAGAGTCGTAACTCGTGAAAGCACAGGGGTTTCCCTTACTCCCGAAGGTCGCCTTGTGTATGAGTTTGCCAGAAAAATTATTTCTCTCAGGGAAGATATAAAGGAAAGGCTGGAAAGACTTAAAAACAAATCCTCAGGTCAAATCAAAATAAGCGCAAGCACAATTCCTGCAACCTATATTCTCCCTTACATCCTTAGCGATTTCAGGAAACAATATCCCGGAATAGACACTCATGTTCAGTCCGCAAACAGCGAAGATGTAATTGAAATGGTTATAAACCATCAGGCAGAAATCGGATTTATTGGGAAAAAGCCGCATAATAAAAAGCTTTACAGCGAACCCTTGTGGCAGGACAGACTGATTCTGGTGGTTCCAGCAGGCCATGACTGGATATCACCAAAAGAAATTTCTATCCAGGACCTTCTCAGCGCTCCTTTTGTAGTAAGGGAAAAAGGCTCAGGAACCCGTGAAATTCTTGGCAGTTTTCTGGCTGAACACGCACATATAGACATTAAACAGCTCAATATCGTAGCTGAAATGGGAAGCTCTGAAGCCGTTAAAGAGGCGGTATTGGCAGGTCTCGGTGTATCTGTGCTTTCAGCTCATGCCGTTAAGCGGGAACTTCAGCAAGGCATAATCAATGAAATCAACATTCAAAACTGGAAGATCGAAAGAAGGGTTTATATGATTTACAGACATCAGTTCGGGATTCTGAGACATCACCAGATATTTTTAGATTATCTCAGGGCATCATGCAACCTCCTGATGCTAAAACAGTACAATCCACTGGAATAGAACAGCATGCAGCCTTGAAGCATAACAATTTGATTTTATTTGCTTCTATTTATGCGATAGTTTTGGCATTTATTGTGCATATACATATTTCAAAACAGAACATGTTTGAAATTATCATATAACAAAAAGGAGAAAGTATATGCATTTAAATATGATTCCAATCAAGTTTGAAGATGCTAATCTTGAGATCATGGCCAGAATCGTAAAAGCAGCATCACATAAATACAATTGCAACGTGGAAATTGACTTCAGCAACGGCCTGAAAAAAGCAGTTTTTGTGGGCGACGAGGAAATGAAGCCATATATTGCAGAGGAAGTAATGGATATCTTCAATCCAAACAAGGACGAAGAATGCGCCTATGAAAGCAGTGCGTAGAGTCAAAAAACCGGAGCAACACCCTTTATCCCAATATTTTTTTGTGTTGTCATTTTTTTGACATTCACGTTTTACAGCAATGATCAGAGATTTCATCAAAGGGTGTTGCAGTTACAGGTTTGCTTTTTCATGATCGAAGTATTCTTATTAAAGAAGTCCCCTGCCACCAACAATGAAGCCAATTGCCTTTACTAATATCATCAAGTGCTATATGGTTTTACAGAAAAAAATAATTTTTGCCAACTTTTGTCATTCAAACATTAACGGCCTTTTTGGTGGAAGGAGAGTTTAAAGTGCTAAAAATTTCATCAAGTCATGAAATTGAAAAAAAACAGACTGAAATGCTTGTCATTCCTGTTTGTGAAGATTCTGAAAGCAGTCATCCTGACTCTTTGGCCAATATTATACAACAGGCCCTGTCTCTTAAGGAATTTAAGGGCGCTGAAAATGAAGCTGTTGTTTTTTTCGCTCCACTAGGCTTTAAGGCAAAACAGGTAATGTTTGCAGGCATAGGGAAAAAAGACAGTATTGACGAGGAAACATTCAGAAAAGCCTGCGGAAGCGCAATCAAGAAATGCATCCAGAAAGAAGTCCAGGAAGCAATCTTTATTGTTCCTTGCGCTTCAAAACTCGATCTTGAACCAGAAAGAATGCTAAGCGCCATGATGGAAGGAGCATACCTTGGAAACCACCAGTTTGACAAGTATAAAAAATCCAAGCATCCATCACTTCTCAAAATTGAGTTTGCGGTTTCTGATGAGTTAACAGATCGTTTCAGCGGACTTGCCCAAAAAATAAAAACAATATGCGATGGAACAATCCTTGCCAGGGAATGGGTAACAATCCCGTCAAATCTAAAACGGCCTGAAGAATTTGCCGGAGAAGTTGTAAAACTGGCAGAAAAAGAAGGTTTGAAGGCTTCTGTGCTTGATCATAAGGCTTTAAAGAGCAATAAGTTCGGGGCACTCCTTGCTGTTTCTGCAGGAAGTGCTTCCAAGCCCAGAGTCGTTATTCTTGAACATTATCCAGTAACCGCTGACAAAGACAAAACCCTCGCTCTTGCAGGAAAGGGGGTAACATTTGACTCAGGTGGAATAAATCTCAAGCCTTTCGACTCTCTTGATGGCATGAAGATGGATATGGCAGGGGCTGCTGCTGTTGCAGCAACCATGATCACAGCAGCAAGGCTAAAGCTTCCTGTCCGCCTGATAGCAATCCTTCCCATAGTGGAGAACATGCCTTCCGGTTCTGCAACAAGGCCTGGAGACATCATAACAAGTTTTTCCGGAAAAACCATCGAAATAGGCAACACAGATGCCGAAGGAAGACTCATACTTGCAGATGCCATCTCCTATGTCATAAAAAACTACACTCCTCATACGATAGTAGATATTGCCACATTGACTGGAGCATGCATGGTAGCACTTGGTGAAAAAATAGCAGGCTTGTTCTCTTCAGATGATCAACTGGCCAAAACCATCTTTGAATCAGGAATCAGGACTTGCGAACGTTGCTGGAAAATGCCTTTGCCTGAAGACTATAAGGAACTACTCAAAAGCGAGATTGCCGACATAAGAAACATTGGCAACTCCAAATACGGTGGGGCCATAGCAGCAGCTCTCTTCTTATCTGATTTTGCAGAAAACACGAGATGGGCCCACATTGACATTGCAGGCCCTGCTTATATAAAAAAAGAAAGCCCTTACTGCACAGCAGGTGGAACAGGGTTTGGGGTAAGGCTTCTTTGCGACTGGATAGAAAACTGGAGGTAATTTTCCGGAAAGCCTTTGTATTATAAACAAAAAGACGCTTGACTTTATCAGGAATTGTTGCAAGAAGAATTATCAAGCACCTGATCTATTCATGAATCATTCGTGGTGGTTTGCCTTCTGAAGCAGCATTTGTGGAGGTGAAACATTTTTATAAGGAACAACAATGATACCGTTAAATTCTCACCTCATTATTAAGCCTTTTTTTTTCTGCCTGCTGCTTTTATCCCATGTTTTTCTTTCTTCCTGTCTCAGCAATTCTTCTCATGGCCCGACAAGGTTTGATGCTGCAATAAAAACCTCTGAAGACCTAAGGCTTTTGAAAGAGCTGGAAACTCAGCTTACTGTTACCCCTGAAAAAGCAGCCCTTCATCCGGATTTTCAGATAATCAGCAATGTTTCAGTTCCATATGTTCCAGAGTACAGGATAGGGCCAGGTGATGTGCTTGAAATTGTTTATCACCTCAAGTATGAAAAAACTCCTGATGATTACAGGCTCGAAGTTCAGGACAGAATCAGCATAAATCTTCCCTATTATCCTCAGTTCAGCTCCACAGCTCTTGTTCGCTCTGATGGTAAGATTTCTGCTCCTCTCGTAGGAGACATTGCGGCAGAATCCAAAACACCTATGGAGCTAGCCGCAATACTTGACCGTGAATACAAGAAATATCTGAAAGAACCTGCCGTTACTGTTGCCCTTGAAGAATTTAATGTAAAAGTTGCAGAATTGAAGAAAGCCATTGTAACAGCAGCCAGAGGGCAAAGCAAGATAGCTCCTGTTGCTCCTGATGGCCGTATTTCCTTTCCATTGATTGGTTCCATGCATGCTCAGGGATTTACAGTTGTTCAGCTTGAAAAAATGATCAATGAACAATATGCCAAACAGGTTCGAAACCTGAATATCACTCTTATTATTCTGGAAATTCATCATCCAAAACTCTATGTCCTGGGTGAAGTTGAAAAACCGGGGGCTTATGATATTGCCTCAGTTCCTACTGTCTTGAATGCCTTGGCACTTTCAGGAGGCTTCAGAAGAAGCGCAGAACTTGAAGAAATACTTGTGTTCCGCAACGAAGGACTTGAAAGACCCATTTCATTTAAGGTTGACATTAAGACGGCTCTCAAAACGGGCCTTCCTCTAACCAATATCAAGCTAAAACCCGGGGATATAATTTATGTTCCCAAAACCAGGTTAGATGAAAGAAATGACACTCTTGAAAAAATCTTTACCAGAGGAATATATGCGGTTCTTCCTTTTACAACCAGCTTGGGTGTAAGCTACAACCTGAACCCATTGATCGGGCCAAGGGAATAGGAAAATAAGCTATAGCAATGGAGTCTAAACAATAAACATAACAGGACCATCTTGTAATGCAAAATATTCTAAGAGAATTCGTCTTTATTCTTTTTGATCGTATGAGACTGATAATAAAATTGTTTCTGGTGATTTTCATCATATCACTCATCCTTTCAGTTGCCCTTCCTTCTGTTTACAGGGCAACAGCCAAATTTTCACTGATCATTCCCCAGAACATGGACCCTTTGCGCCAGGAAAGTTCTTTTGATTACCGAAACCGGATGCGAAGATATCTTCAGGATCAAAAAGAACTCATCATGTCCAACAGGGTTCTTACAAACGCAGTTCTGTCATTGAACCCTGGTGTACCAATGCCGAACTCAACACTTACAAAACAGGTTGATGAGCTTAGAAAAAATCTTGATGTGACACCTCCAGGAGGTGAAACGTTTGAAGGTTCTAATGTCTTCATACTTAACTACTCAGACCCTGACCCGGAAAGAGCCGCGAAAATTGCATCTGCTGTAACGACTGGATACCTTGATACATATCTTGAAATTAACAGAGCTCAGACAGATTATTCCCATTCATTTTTTCTGGAGCAAACCCAAAAACTTAATTTGATCTTGCAGGAAAAAGAAAACAAGCTACGTGAATTTGAAATTAAGGAAGCTCTTGCACTCATAGAAATTTTAAACCTGGATTCATCCAAAACCAATGTGGAAGTTGGCCCCAATGTGTTGTTGAGCCAGTTTTTAAAGAGTTACCACGACCTTCAAACCGAACTGGCAGGCCTTAAGACTTCTATCGAATCAATCGAGAGGGAAATAAACAAGAAAGGAATTCCTGTAGTATTGCCTGAAATGGAGATTGCAGGACGGTCAATAACGGTTTTTAAGACCAAAGTAGCCCAGTTGCAGATTCAATTAAACGAAATGAGACCTCAGTTCAAGGAAAATTTCGAACCGCTGAAGCATATCGAACAGGAGCTAAACCTCAGTGTAGATTCTCTCAAGAAGGAGCTTAGCCGAACTGTTGATGCTCAAAAAATAACGGCTCAGGCTATCGTGGCAAGGATCAATCACCTGGAAAAGATCATACACGATTTAAAACTCAGGATTCAGAACACTGCCAGAGAAAAGGCAACCTATGAAAATCTGAAGCACGAATACAATATTGCCAAAGATGCGTATTCACGCGCCATGGTGCAGCTAGAACAAGCCAGAATGGCTCATTCCTTAAATCAGGAAAAACAGCTCCTAACCCTGATTGACAAACCAGTTGTACCTGCAAAACCTTTTAAGCCTAACCGTTTGTTGATTGCAATCGGCGGATTGATTTCAGGTATCTTCTTCGGAATAGCCGCTGCCTTGACCCTTGATCATTTCGATCACAGGATAAAAACGGTTTATGACATTGAAACTCATTTGAAAGTTCCTTACCTTGGATCAATTCCAAGACTGTAGATACACAAAAGAGGTAATTGGAATTCTTAAATCGTAATGGATATTTCTCATTTTATAACGATAAATCTGATCTGCATTGCTGTCATTATTATCTGGTTCATGGTAAAGAACCAGGAAAATGACATCAAAGTGGATCATGCCAGCATTACCTGTATTTTTCTTGCATTATGGATCATTGTCGCAGGTGTATTCAATGTCCATTTTTTGGTTTACAGGCCACCTACCTTTCCGGACATCACAGTTGAACGATTAATGTTTTTGTTCATAATTTTCATTTTGATAGCAGGTCTTTTTACTGGAAAAGTAAACCTGCGAACCAACATAACCATTGAATTAATAATGGGAATCTTTGTTACAATATGTATTATATCGATGATGAGAACAGGGTTTTTGCCGATATCCCCGGAGTTTGTATCCCCATGGTTTGTCTTTATTACGGGTTATTTTTTCCCTTTTATCATGTTTGTATTTGCAAAGAGTTTTGTTCTCAATGAAAAAGACATAATGTTCATCCTTCATGGACTGTTTTATTTCGGAATTTATCTAAGCATAACAGCTTTTTTTGAATTTGCGGATCTGCGTCAATTTGTTTTCCCAGGATATATAAACGACCCTCAGATATCAAGTTTGCATCTGGAGCGTGCAAGGGGGCCTTTTTTAAATTCGGCTTTCAATGGTGTGGCAATTCTTATAGGCTTTATTTGCGGGCTTCACCTTCTTCAAAAAAAAGAAGGCTTGACAGGTTTTTTTCATAAACTTGGACTGCTTCTGTTTTTCCCTGCTGTTTTTTGCACACTTACCAGGTCTGTTTACCTTGGTTTGATCATAACTCTCTTAATTTTTCTTAGATGGTACAAAACATCTTTTCCAAAATGGAAGTTAATTTCTCTGCCAATTGTTGTAGTGCTGATATTCGGAATTATAAACTATCCCAGGCTGTTATCAGAAGATAGACGCAAAGGCGGGGTTGTTCAGGTCGTAGAAATTGATATTCGATTTGCCTTGCTTGAGAGGTCGTATTTTTTATTTGCAGAACGCCCACTGACAGGTGTTGGAATGGCTCAGTTTATTCCATCATCCACCTTGGCTTACAGGGGTCCGGTTCCGTATGTTGCTGAAGTAGCCGGAACCCAGTTTCAGCACAATCATTTACTTGGAGTAGCCACAGAGCTTGGAATATTCGGAATTCTGACTTATCTCGCAATTGTCATAATTATCATGCGCCGCATGGTGCAGCTATCTGGGAAATTGCCTGAAACAGGGGTCATGGGAAATAATTTCCGAATCACTGTATTTGCGATCTGGAGCGTTTATCTTACCAACAATCTTTTTGTTGAACCATCTAACAATCTTTTCATAAATGCTGTACCATTCATATTTGCTGGTGTCATGGATGGTCTTTATACGCGTTCACTTCAAACCGGGCTTGCAGCTCAACACCAACTAAGGATAAAGACTGCCCATGCATAAAGATTTCTATCGCTTTAAGACAGAGCCTTTTACTACACATCCCAATCCAGGTATTATTTATATATCCAATACACACAAGGAAGCATGGTATTACCTTCTCTTCGGCATAGATACCAAGGAACCTTTTCTGGTACTTACAGGCGAATATGGCATGGGCAAAACACTCCTTTGCCTCAGGTTGGTTCAGGTTCTCAAGAAAAAGGAAAATTTTTTCGTAGAATACATTCCAACTCCGAATGAAGGTTATGAAGGGATATTGCGCCGGATTGCTTACACACTTGGACTTTCCATGCTTCCTGAAGACCCAGGAATTCTTCAGGACATGATATATGACTATTTCAGAGCTGATAATGATAGATCCAGCTTTTACATCGTTATCGACGATGCACAAGAAACTGACATCACAACACTTTCAAAACTGAAGCATTTATCTGGATTTAATCATAATGGATTCTTTCCATTCATCATGATTTTTGTTGCTCATCCTTCATTTCTTCAGGCACTAAAAACCCCTGCCCTTAGTTCTCTTAACCAGCGCATAAAAAGACGTTATCATCTTGCCCGGTTCAATCTCGAGGATACAAAAAACTATATTTTTTTCCGTATGCTGAAATCCGGTGTTTCAGGCGTTCCAGTATTTCCTGAAGAAACTCTTCAGAAAATTTTTTTGTACAGTGCAGGTGTTCCTCGACTCATTAACAACATCTGCGATACTTGCCTGCTTATTGGGGCATCTAAAAAATCAACTTTAATAACTCCTGAAATCGCAGATGAAGCAAGAAATCTCGTTGAGGGATGTCTCACAGAAACAGAACCTGTTCCTGGCTCTGCTTTTAAAGAAGAGGCTAAAGGCCATGTCACAATTGCAGAAGATGCTGCAACTTCGGAGGCTACGGAACAAAACTACGTGCTTCCTGCCCTCAAAAATACCATGAGAGACAGGAATGAAATCCATAATCCTGTTGTTTCAGGTTTCTGGAAAAAACTTAGAAATATAACCATCTTAATTGTCCTTGTATTGCTTTTAATGCTTTTAGGAATTGCATTGTACCAGCTTTTCTTTTACGGAAACATCTCGATTAGTCATTTTCCCAAAGACAGCCTGCAAACAAACAGGCTTCTGAAAGATAATCTACCTCCAGAAAATAAGCCTCAGACTTTTACGATACCGAAAGAAATGAC
The DNA here is from genome assembly GCA_037439445.1 of Desulfobacteraceae bacterium. Classification (GTDB taxonomy): domain Bacteria; phylum Desulfobacterota; class Desulfobacteria; order Desulfobacterales; family Desulfatirhabdiaceae; genus JBBIWB01. Next base: position 43,006 of record JBBIWB010000005.1, read on the forward strand.
GGGCAAAGACCTTCAGCCAAGAAAACCTGGTGAAGATATTCCAGCTCTTCGCGATGAATCAGATGATAAGCCTGCAAAAAAAACTGCTTCTATTGCTACTTCAAGAGCAGATTCAGGCCCATCATTTTTCAGCAATGGATTTCATCCTTTTTCCTTGAAAACTTCAAGCTACCAGAGGCCTGAAAGAGCTGTTCAGGAATTATCAGAAATCAGACAAACCGGACTTACCCCCTATCTTGTAAAGACTAATCTTGGAGATATGGGGGTCTGGTGGCGAATCTATATCGGGTTCTACGCAACAGAAGAAGAAGCAGGAAAAATAAAATCTACATATAATCTTGCAAATGCAAGTGTACAAAAAACCGATTATTCGTGTTTGCTTGGTGAATTTTCAAATGAGACTGAATTGATAGACGATTTCGAAAGACTCAAACAGGCCGGCTATTTCCCATATGTAATTCAAAAAAGAAAAGACAATTTCCGTCTCTATCTTGGGGCTTATGAAAAAAAATCAGAAGCAGACATCTTGAGCATAGAGCTTATGAGAAATGGTTTTAACAATGAGATCGTCAGGAGATAATTTCAGGATTTAAGATTAAAGTTATCTAACAATAAAGGCAATTGTCATGAATATATGGGAAGAAGCTTATTCAAAGAATAAAGAAGGCGTAAAGCCCACTGCTTATCAGCCGAATGATCATTACAAGAATTCTCAACCTGTGAAGCAGCCTAATTCTTTTAAGGATATTTATTATCAGAACACAGGCCCCCAAGCTGATGCACATCATGAAATTGAGACTGGCATAAAACAATCTCTTTCTGCTCAGACAAAACCGCCAAAAAACAGATTCAGCCCGAGAGAAACTTATAATATTTCACATCCCTATCCGGCAGTCCTGTCAAAACTGCACAATCATCTGTCTGACATCTGGGCAAACATCATGGTTGAAACCAGGCAGAGTCTTGAGACCCTTCTTGTGTGCGGAGCTACAAGAAAGGAAGGAAACACTTTTATTTCATTCAATCTTGCCATGTTTTTGTCTAAAGAATACAGCATGAAGGTTCTTTATGTTGATTCGAACCAGAATCATGAGGCAATTCCAAAAATCAAAGGCCTTCCAGGCCTATATTCCTCTGTTTCTGAAAAAAGAAGCCTTTCTTCACTTATAGTGGAAACAGAATATCCTGGTTTTTTTTTACTCCCTTCAGGGTACGGGAAGAGTTTTGAAAACAGCCGCAATGTTATGACTCGTGAATCTGTAGAAGAGCTCATGGATTTTTGCAGAACCAATTTTGAAATGACCATAATAGATGGCCAGCCACTTACAATAAACCCGGCGATGATAGAATTTGCAAAAGCAGTCGATATGACTGCTATCGTATGCAGGTACGGATACTCCCGATATGAGGTAAGCAAACAGGCAATCGATAAACTTCACAAGTTCGGAATATCCTCCATCGGGATCATCTTGAATGACCGGCAATTTCCAGTACCTCCAAAAATCTACAAGATGATGGGATGATGCCTAAAGCTTCGGACAATAGAAAAACGATTCTCCATATAATAGATGCATTGAATGTTGGCGGAGCTCAGGAACTGCTTGTGCTTCTATCAGAAAAAACACCTGTTGCCGATTACAGGTCTATGGTCTGCTCGATTCAGCCAGACAGAACAGTTAAGGGCAGAATCGAATCAAAAGGGGTTCCTGTCTTTTGTCTCAACAGGACAAGGCCAAGCATATACGACTTTATTAATTTCATCTCCTATTTCTGCAATAATGTTAAAGATATAATCTCTTTTTGTAGAAAGCATGGGGTCAATGTAGTCCACTGCCATCTTTCAGATGCCGAATTTACTGGTATAATAGGAGGGTGGATGTATCGTGCAGACAGGATTATTTCCACAGTTCATTACCCTGCTCTTCTTCCTGTGAGACAATCCTGGGACTTCAGAAACTGCCTGAGAATTGCTGCTACAAGAATACTATATAATCTTACAGATGCTGTTGTTGCAGTATCTGATGATGTAGCTGAAAAACTTAAAGCCGTGTTCAGGATTCCGTCTTCCAAAATCAAGATTATCGTAAATGGCATTGATGTTGAGGCAATTCATAACACTTTACCAAAAACTGAAACACTCGCATCCGTGTTTGCAATGCCTCACGACAGAATAGTAACTTCAATAGGACGTCTCATGCCTCCAAAGGGCCATTCTTATCTTATTGAAGCCATGCCTGATGTTGTATGCAGTGGAAATCTGAAACTGATTCTTGCAGGAGATGGTGAATTGAGAGAAAATCTTGAGGAAATAAGTCGAAACATTGGTATAAAAGACAATGTTGCTTTTCTTGGAAGCAGAAACGATGTTGCCGATATTTTAGCCATATCAGAGGTGTTTGTCCTTCCATCCATTTCTGAGGGAACCTCACTGGCTCTTCTGGAAGCAATGGCTGCTGCTAAGCCTATAGTGGCAACCGATATTCCCGGCAACACCGCTATACTCAAGCACGGTTACAATTGTCTGCTTGTTCCCCCAGAAAATCCTGCAAAACTTGCTGAAGCCATTTCGCTTTTATTAAACAGCCCTGAAAAAGCAATTGAATACGGAAATAACGCTTATCATGATGTAAAAAAGAACTTCAGTATCGATCAAACAGTAAAAAAACTCACAGCCCTCTGGAATTAACATTTTTTGCTAAGCCATATATCTTAATCTCTATTTGATAACGATTATGATAAAGATTGCTGTAACAGGATTACGCGGTATCCCTGCAAAATGGGGAGGCATAGAAAATCATTGCGAGAATCTTTATTCACGTTTAGCTAAGATCGGCTATGATATTACAATCTATTCAAGAAGTTACTATACACCCAAAGGACTGTGCGGACATAAGGGACTGAAGATCAAAAGCTTGCCTACACTCAACCTAAAATATACTGACGCATTATTTCATACTTTTTTTTCTGTTTTACACATTCTTCTTACAAAACCGGATATAGTTCATATCCATGGAATAGGGCCTTCTTTTTTTAGCTGGCTTCCGCGCATCTTCAGGCCGAATATGCGCGTTTTTTTTACCTGCCATGGTCTCGACTGGCAGCGTAAAAAATGGCCACGGTGGGCATCAAGATTAATTTATTTGGGTGAACTTTGCGCAATCCTCTTTGCCCAGTACCATATAGTTGTTTCAAAAGACCTCAAGGAGTATTTCAATTCATCATACGGTATCAATCCATCCTATATTCCAAATGGAATTTCTCCAGTATTTCCTTCAGCTCCAAATCTGATCAGGAAATGGGGACTGTCGCCCCGGAACTATTTTTTATGTGTTTGCAGAATGGTTCCTGAAAAACGCGTCGAAGATGTCATAAATGCATATCTGCTGAAACCAAGAAAATCAAGGCTTGTAATTGCAGGGGACAATGCTGCGGCCGGAAGCTATATGAAAGGCCTGAGTCATCTTGCTGGAAATAACCCTTTTGTCATTTTTACAGGATATCAGACTGGAGCTGTTCTTGCAGAACTCTTTTCAAATGCAATTGCTTTTATCTCTGCTTCTGAACTGGAAGGACTCCCCATTACTCTACTTGAGGCCTTGTCTTATGGCATTATGTGTGCTACAAGCAATATCATTTCGCATCAGGAACTAATGTACGGAATATACGGGCTTACTTTTCCTGTAGGTGATACAAAAGCCATTTCTGACTGTATGGATGTTGTTGAAGCAATGCCGGAACAAGCACATAATGAATTCAGACAACAAGCAATCCCCATTGTTTTAAAGAAATACAACTGGGATGATGCCTGCATGGCTCATGACAATCTGTATAAGGAAAGCCTTGAATACTGAAAAGGAAATGCTGAAAAGACTTGAACTGCTGGGCGATGTCATTATGACATTGCTTGCATTTGCCTGTGCTTACGTCATTAAAGACAGCCGGCTCTTACCAGATGCTTTTGCAGGGCTTGTTTCAACTCACAGCTATTCTTTATTGCTTCTTTTGATTACAATTATCTGGTATGTTATGTTTGGTTTTGTTCACAACAGAGTCGGTAATGATTCAAATATTCTATCAAGCATTTCCATAAAAGTCTTCAAGGGAACAACGGCAAGCATCATCATCATGATATTGTTCATGTATGTTTTGAAGATTACGGATATCAGCAGACTCTTTATTTTTTTCTTCTATTTTCTTGATCTTATATTTTTATGCCTTTACCGCTGGGCAATCAGCCATTTTAAATATTCGCGCAGAAAAAAAGTTTTTTTTCACCGTCAAATTCTGATTCTGGGAAGTTGGATAACAGCCAGAGAAATCATTCAAATGATTAACGATCACCCCGGAACAGACATTAAAATTGTCGGTTGTCTTGATATTAGCCAGGATGATGTCGGAAAGACAGTCTGTAGTGGCGTCAAGGTGATCGGAACAATTGATGATTTACACAATATCTTGCTGAGCAAAGTTATTGATGAAGTACTGATCACCATGCCATTAAATAAAATTGAAAACTCGGACTGGTTAATTTCGTTTATTAATACTTTTGGCATCACAATACGCATTATACCTTACTGGTATATTCGTAAATATATCGCAATTGAAAAAAATTCCAGTTCGGTTGAAGTTGATAATTTTCTGCTGGAACCAGCTCTTATTATTAACACTTTTCAAAAAAATGAGGATTCCCTGCTAATAAAATCTATGATTGACTATTTCATTGCCATATCAGTCCTCATAATTTCATTTCCACTTTTTATAATTTTCCCCATCTTTATCAGACTATTCTCTAAAGGCCCTGTTTTCTTCAGGCAAACCCGCTGTGGTCTTTACGGCCGGACATTTACAGTTTTCAAATTTAGAACCATGATTGAAGGAGCCGATGAAAAAATAGATGAGCTTTCAAGTTTTAATGAAGCTGACGGGCCTGTATTTAAGATGAAAGATGATCCGCGCATCATTCCTTACATTGGAAAGTTTCTGAGAAAATCAGGGCTTGATGAACTGCCTCAATTCATAAATGTTTTAAGGGGGGAAATGAGCGTAGTTGGACCAAGACCCCCTGTTCCTTCCGAAGTTGCAAAGTATGAACTGTGGCAGCGAAGACGTCTTTCCATGAAGCCAGGCATTACCTGTTTCTGGCAGGTTAAATCTGACCGCAACGATCTGGCATTTGATGACTGGATGAAAATGGATTTGGATTATATAGATCGCTGGTCTTTATGGCTCGATTTACTCCTTATGCTCAAAACTGTCCCTGTAATTCTCAGGGGGCAGGGCAGATGAAATTGGCCTGTTTTGATCAAGGATAAGGCATTATAATTTTCATGGCTTGATAAACGCTTTCAGGAGGTGGTAATTATTTTTTCTTTTAATGAAAAAACACAAAAAGATGACTTACAAATGAACAGGAGAGGTTTTCTTAAGTTTGGAGCACTTGCCGGAATATTAGGCCTGATTCCGGATAAGGCATATGCTGCAATTACCAGAAAAACAGGCCATGCAAAACCTGCACAAACAAAATCTCAATCCAAAGCCTTGTTTTTTTATAATTTAAACACAGGAGAAAAACTGGATGTTTCGTATTTTGTAAAAGGACGTTATTCAAATGCCGCTCTGAAGGATATAAGTTATCTGTTTCGAGATTTCCGAACAGGTGAAATAAGGAGCATAGACACTGATCTTCTGGATTATCTTCATGCCCTTTCCATCAAACTTGAAACCCGTTCAACACCTTTTCACATAATATCAGGATACAGGTCCCCTTCAACTAACGCCTTACTCAGCAGGGAAAGCAATAATGTCGCCAAGCACAGCTATCACATAAAGGGAAAAGCGGTTGATATTCGCCTCCCTGATCGCGGTATAAGATCAATACAAAAAGCTGCAATAGCTCTTCGAAAAGGAGGGGTTGGATATTATCCTTCTGATAATTTTGTTCACATAGATGTAGGAGATGTCAGGTACTGGTAATCCTGGATTTGATTGCTCTTGAAAGAGAAGGGTCACGGTTATAGATGTCATTTCCGAAATGAACAACTCCATGATCGTTTACCCAGGCAGTCCAGTACAAGAGATGAACAGGTATGAAGTCTTTTAAGCGGATTACTTTCTGCACTCCTTTTCCCATAGCTTCCTTAATCGCCTCAGGAGGCCACTGTGGATCATTTTTCAGAAGATAGACAGCAAGCTCAAAGGGTTTTTCAATGCGGATGCATCCGGAGCTGAAATCTCTTGCAGCCCTCCTGAACAAACCCCTCTGGGGAGTATCATGAAGATAGATAAAGAATTTATTGGGAAACATGAATTTGATCTTTCCAAGAGCATTCATGGGACCAGGATCTTGCCTAAGATTATATGGGAAGTAATTCATATTCATCTTCTTCCAGTTTATCACCGCCGGATTAATTTCCTGGGCATTTTCACTCCAGCCGTCTAAGACTTTTATTCCCTGTTTGGTCAAATAATCAGGATCGTTAATAATAATCGGAAGTTTGTCTTCAACAGCAATTTTCAAAGGAATACTCCAGAAAGGATTCAGCACTAAATATCTCATTTTTTCACTGAAAACCGGAGTTTGCCTGTAAGCCTTTCCAACAACAACTTTCATTTCTAGAACAATTTCCTGGTTTTCAACAACAGCAAGACTGTAATCTGCTATATTGACAAGTATGTACCTGACTCCAAGATCACGTGGAATCCAGCGCCATCGTTCAAGATTGATCTCAATCTGACGTATCCTGTCTTCAACAGAAACATTCATTGCAGCCAGGGTTTTAGCCCCTACTACCCCATCTGTTTCCAAGCCATGACGTTTCTGGAATTTCCTGACTCCTTCCGACAATGACTCATCGAAGCTGTCCAGGGGAACAGAGAATCCCGGATTACCTGTTTCTCCTGTTATTGAAAGCCGTTTTCGAATCCATTCCACCCTCTCGTCCTTATCCCCCATTCTTAATGCAGGACCTGATGGAACCACTGACCAGCCACCTTGTTTTCTTATAGAAATATAAAGCTTGAGAGCATCCATCAATCTGTAATAAAATTTGTGGCTAGGCCTGATCATCTTGAAAAAAGAATCAATCTGATTAGACGATGCTGCCTCAAGGATAAGACTGTTATTGTTTTCATGATTTAAAAAAAACCAGTCCGGATCGACAAAAGCGGGTTTCACTCTCCCTGAAATAAGATGAGAACTGAACAGCAATAATGCATCTGTCAATAACAGCTCTAACTCAGCTATTATTTCATTATTTAAAGGTTTCTTTTGAAGAAGAGCCTGAAGTTCTTTGATCTGGTTTAAATGGTAATCTTCCGGAATAAGTCCTTCACTGTCAGCTTCTTCCAGATTTAATATCAGTTTCTGAGCTTCAGGAGTGAGTCCATTCCTCATAACCCACAATGTATTATAATTCCGTTTTTCGTAAAAAGAAGAGATTGCTGGAAGAAAATAAATCTTGGGGGATTGTGAGTATGGATTTGTACTATTAGACTGGAGTCTTTTTTTAAAAAAAGATTCCTGCGCGTCAAGAACTTTATTTGAGGCAGTGCTTGCTTCAGGCTTTGCAAACATCATTGCAACAGCAAATGCAGCCATTAATAAGGCTATGTAAAAAAAATCACTCCTTTTGATTCTCATCATAAATGTTTTTGCTACCTGGTTCCATCCTGCTTATCTTATTACAAAAACCCTTTGATTTTCCGGTAAATTTCCTCTGTACTGTCTGCATCAAACCATTCTATCCCTGGATCAGAATTAAACCACGTAAGCTGTCTTTTTGCATAGCGTCTTGTGTCTTTTTTCATTTCATCGATGGTTTCATCCCAATTCAACTGGCCTTCCAAAAAACTGGCTACATGTCTGTAGCCTATAGATTGCATGGGTTTAAGAGATGGCGAATACCCTCTGTTCATGAGTCCTTCAACTTCCTTCAGAAGCCCTTCTTCAATCATTTTATCCACTCTTGTGTTTATCCTTTCATACAATACATCCCTGTCCCTTGAAAGACCTATTTTCAGCACGTCAAAAAAACTCTTCTTGAAATTGTGGTTTCTATGAAAAGAAGAAAGTGTCTGACCAGTTGTTTCAAAAACTTCAAGAGCCCTTGTAATTCTGAAAGAATCGTTTTTGTTGATTCTTGCAGCAGCCTCAGGATCACATTCACACAAACGCCTGTACAATGCATATGTACCTTCTGAAATGGCTTCTTGCTTGAGAGCTGTTCTCAATTCGGGGTTAACAGACATTGATTCAAAGAGCCCGTGAACAAGAGCTCGGATATAAAAACCGGTTCCACCCACAATTAATGCAAAAATATTCTGTTCAGCGAGATCAGTTATGATTTTTTGTCCCATCAATGAAAAGTGCTGAGCATCGTAATGTTCGTCAGGATCAACAACATTGATCAAATGATGACGGACAAGGTTTAATTCAAGAGGTGAAGGTTTTGCAGTTCCTATATCCATGTACCTGTATACCTGCATGGAATCGGCACTTATTATTTGTGATCCACCAAGCCTGCAGGCAATCTCAATGGCTACATTTGTTTTGCCTGTGCCTGTGGGGCCACAAATGACTGCAATGCGGATGAGGGGTTTTTCTTGCATTTAAGGGAACAAACCATGAATAAACACTGATCGAAAAAAGCTAAACGGTGACACGAGCCTGCAGAGAGGTCTTTGCAAGCTCGTGTCACCGTTTGAATGGAAGGAAAAAGAAGTGATAAACAGATTACTTCTTCTTTTGCTTCTGTTGACCAACCCTGACTTTTTCTTTTGCAGCTGTTTCTGAAAATTTTGAAGCATTGAACGAACATCCGGTCTTGATTTTTTTGTCATCAACCCAACGCATCATTACAGATGGATTAGGATAGACCATACAATCGTTATTGGCATTTATTTTAGCACAGCCTTGACAATGAGAGGTGATGTTTGCCATATTTGTATTTTCCTTTTAAACTTGTAGCTTTCTTTGCGGCGGAAGGCACTGAAACAAGCAAAAAAACGGGATTACACACTTGGTGTAACCCTTTTCTTTAAATCAAAGTGGCGGGAGCGACGAGGCTCGAACTCGCGACCTCCGGCGTGACAGGCCGGCGCTCTAACCAACTGAGCTACGCCCCCTTTTTTTCTTGTTGCGGCAAAGCAACCATCATTTTTTGAATCCTGGTAGGCGGAACAGGGCTTGAACCTGTGACCCTCGGCTTGTAAGGCCGATGCTCTCCCAACTGAGCTACCCGCCCTTGCAACAATCAAGAAGTTTAAAATATATAAAAGATACATCTAACTGTCAAGCAAAAACTATCTGGGTTGGAAATTTAGTTTCATCACTGCTTGAACTTCTTCAGCATTTCTTCTATGGAAAGCCCGTTTGTCCCCATTGCAAGAGGGTTGATTTCAAGAAGCCCTTCCCATGACGAGATAGCACCTTTAAGATCATTTAAATCGTGCATAAGAACTACTCCTTTGTTGTATCTCGATATTTCATGCTTTGGATCTATGTCTGTGGCTTTATCGAAACAATCAATAGCTTTTTCAAACTGCCCTGTTTTTCGGTATATGACACCTAAATTCGTCCATACGTCTGCATTTTCGGGATGAATGGCTAGGGCTTTTTCATAGGCAAGAATTGCTTTTTCATAAAGATCGGAATCAAAATAAAGATCCCCAAGCTGAATCCATGACTCTGTATTATCAGGATTGCTTGTTGTTTCCTGCTCAAGCGCTGCGATTTGTTCTGAAAAATCCGGAGCCCTGTCATGCTCTGAGTGGGTATGAGTGCTAACAGGAATGCCTCCTGTGGTTTTATAAATAGTAAGCAAAATCCCTGAAAAAAAACCCAGGAAAAAGGCTATGACAACTGCCCATATGAGAGTTCCAGTTCTTGTAAATCCAGTTTTAACAGCTTCTCTGTTATCCATAAATCTCCTTTTATATGACAACTGAACTCTTATTTGCAGGTTTTTGCCTGTGTATCGCCTTTTTAAATTACTGCCAAATACAAGTGATTGTCAATGGTTGGCTACAGTCGCATATTTTTCTGTTGACAAATTTTTTATTTTTTGAGAGGTTCTACTGGTTTTTTTATTTGGCTGATTTTTTCTTATACGAAGTTGAAACATAAGGGCTCAGAAATTCTTCACAATCTTTTATCTTGCTGAATGGTAAGATATTCTTAAGATGGATAAGAGGAGTTTTCTATCATGTCAGATGAAGATAAGAAAACCAGCAAGCCACAATTTCCTGCAGACTTAACCTGCGAACAGTTATCCACAGTAAACAAAATCATCTCTCACCACCGTTTAAAGCAAGGTTCTCTAATTCCTGTACTGGAAGATGTCCAAGAAGTTCTTGGCTACCTGCCAAAATCGATTCTTGAGAAAATTGCCGTTGGCCTTGGAATATCCTACAGCGAAGTCTGGGGAGTAGTGACCTTCTATTCTTTTTTTACCACTACTCCAAGAGGACGCCACAATATCCGTTGCTGTATGGGCACTGCCTGCTACGTCAGAGGCGGTCAAAACAACCTCGAAAAACTTACTTCAACACTTCAAATAGAACCTGACAATACAACTGAAGACAGGCGATTCTCCCTCGAAACAGTCAGATGTGTAGGGGCATGCGGACTGGCACCTGTAATCACTGTGGGTGAAGAAACCTTTGGACAGGTCAAGGCTGTGAAAATTCCTGAAATCCTGGATTCATACAAGTAATTCACAAACCTACAAGGAACTTCTTCTTTAACTCTTTTTGCTTAGAAGGATAAGCCGGGATGAATCGATTAACCCCTGAAACCCTGAATCAACTTCGTACAGAGATGGAGCTTTTCATGGCTGTGCGTTTCATGGATCTTCCTGCGGATCAACCCCCTGTTTACCCTTATCATTTGATGATCTGCGGAGGTACAGGCTGCCATGCTTCCAAGAGCCTTGCGATAAAAGAAAAACTGCACAGGGCTATTGAGGAAAAAGGCCTCAACGACAAGGCAGTTATAATAGAAACCGGATGCAATGGTTTCTGCGCTCAAGGGCCTGTCATGGTCGTTTATCCGGGAGGCATTTTTTATGAATATCTGAAGCCCGAATTTGTAGATGAAATCCTTGAACTGCATATACTCAAGGGTAATCCGGTTGAATCCTTCATGTATCATGATCCGGTCTCAGGCAAAATCATTCCGGAGCTTAAAAACATTCCTTTCTTCTCGGGGCAAAACTCTCTTGTGCTCAGAAATAAAGGATTGATAGCAGCTGAAAGGATTGAAGAATATATAGGCACAGGTGGTTATAAAGGATTATCCATGGCTCTTTTTGAAATGAAGCCTGATGATATTCTAAACGAAATCAAGCTGTCCGGCTTACGAGGCCGCGGCGGAGCTGGATTTCCTACAGGACTTAAATGGGAATTTGCAAAGCGTTCACCAGGAGATGTGAAATACATCTTATGCAATGCAGATGAAGGAGATCCAGGGGCTTTCATGGATCGCAGCGTACTTGAATCTGATCCTCATTCAGTTATAGAAGGCATGATAATAGCAGCCATGGCAATTGGTGCTCATCAAGGATACATTTACTGCAGGGCGGAATACCCTCTTGCTGTCAAAAGGCTGACGATTGCCATTGAGCAGGCTCATGAATGCGGACTTCTTGGCAGAGACATCTTGGGTTCTGGCTTTGATCTTGAAATCGAAATATATAGAGGTGCTGGGGCATTTGTCTGTGGAGAGGAAACAGCTCTGATGACATCCATAGAAGGGAAGCGCGGGACACCACGGCCAAGACCGCCTTTTCCTGCCATAAAAGGACTATGGAACAGGCCAAGTGTATTGAATAATGTAGAAACCCTTGCAAGTGTAGCTCAGATAATTGTCAACGGCGGGAAATGGTTTGCTGAAATTGGAACGCTTCGCAGTAAAGGAACAAAAATATTTGCTGTAACAGGAGATGTTAACAATGTAGGGCTTGTGGAAGTTCCAATGGGCACGGTTCTTGGCAATATAATATTTGACATAGCAGGAGGAATCCCCAAGGGCAAGAAATTCAAGGCAGTACAGTTAGGCGGGCCTTCGGGCGGCTGCATACCGGGCAAGCATCTGAATGCTCCTGTAGATTATGAGTCCCTGGCACAGCTTGGGGCAATCATGGGTTCTGGCGGCATGATTGTAATGGATGAAGACAAGTGCATGGTTGATGTGGCAAGATTCTTCATGGAGTTTTGTGCTGATGAATCATGCGGCAAGTGCACCCCTTGCAGGATAGGCACTCAGAAGATGCTAGAAGTTCTTACAAGGATATGCCGGGGCAAGGGCAGGAATGGAGACATTGAAACACTTGAAAGACTGGCCGAAATCATGAAGAATACTGCACTTTGCGGCCTTGGACAAACTGCTGCCAACCCGGTACTGTCTACTTTGCGGTATTTCAGAAATGAATACGAAGCACACATTCATGAAAAACACTGTCCGGCTGTAGTTTGCGGAAACCTTTTTGAAGCACCGTGCCAGCATGCCTGCCCGGTTGAAATGAATATTCCCGATTATATAGCGCTGCTTAGAGTAAACAGGATAGACGATGCATATAAGGTCATTCTTAAAACCAATCCCTTCCCGAGCATATGCGGCAGGGTATGCGAACACCGCTGTGAGTTCAAATGCAGGCGTTCCATGGTGGATGAATCCCTTGGCATAAAACATCTCAAACGATATATAACTGATCACGGTTCAAAGCCAAAGCCAAAGCCTGCAAAAATAGTGCGTAAGGAAAAAATTGCAATTATTGGAGCCGGGCCCTCAGGCCTTAGTGCTGCAAAAGAGCTTGCCATAAGAGGCTACGGGGTTAAGATATTTGACAGGTTTCCTGAAGCTGGAGGAATGCTGAGATGGGCAATCCCGCCTTATCGACTTCCCAGAGATGTCCTAAATAATGAGATTCAGGATATTTTTGCCCTCGGGGTCGAATTTCAGGGTAATACCTGTATCGGAAAGGACATTTTGTGGGAGGAAATAACAGGTCAATATCAGGGGCTTTATATTGCAATAGGAGCCCAGAGAAGTGCGGATTTTGAAATAAATACAATTGACGGGGTAGAAGTAACAGGCGCTGTAGAATACCTGATGGAATATAATCTTGGCCACAGCCCAAAGACAGGCAGAAAAGTTGTTGTTGTTGGAGGAGGCAATGCAGCCTTTGATGCAGCACGTTGCTCCTTAAGGCTTGGAGCTGAAGAAGTTACTGTGTTGTACCGACGCGAAAAGGCTGACATGCCTGCACAAACTGATGAGATTCTGGCTGCAGAAACCGAAGGCATTAAGCTTTACTGCATGGGTATTCCCATTCGTCTTGAGGATTCGGGGGAATCCCTAAAAAAACTTGTATGCCAGAAAATGATTCCAGGTGAATTTGATTCAAGTGCAAGGCGAAAACCAGTACCTGCACCAGGCGATGAGTTCGTTCTTGAAACAGATCAGGTAATTTTTGCCATAGGCCAGCAGCTTGATGTTGCAGACAGTATCCGAACAATCGGAGTTGGGATCAGCCGCAGGGGTTTCATTGAAATCATACCCGGAAAAAAGACAAAGACATCCGGAGCAATGGTATTTGCAGGAGGGGACGCAGTAAGAGGGCCTGATACTGTTATTGGAGCTATTGCAGACGGCCAGAGGGCCGCTGCCGAAATAGACGAAGCCATACGCGAAAAAAATTCAGAAGCCCCATATGAGCCTATTCCGGATGAACCGATCAAGATTCCAGTGCCTTCAGGAGAAGCCAATGCTAAAATTCGGGCGCATATGCCTGATGCAGACCCTGTTTTACGCAAATCCGATTTTCGGGAGGTGGAGCTTGGGCTTGATAAGGATGCGGCATTTGCAGAAGCCTGCCGCTGCCTCCAGTGTAATTTCAAGTAAATGTATTTTAACGGTTAAGCACTGAAGGAGAAAGATGAATATGGAAAACAGCTCAAAGCAGATCACGGCAAGTATAGATGGCCGCCTGCTGTCTGTTCCTGAGGGGATCACCATCCTGGAAGCTGCCAGGCAAAATGGAATCCGGATTCCAACTCTTTGCAATCATCCAGAACTGTCAGCCAGGGGCGGATGCAGGCTTTGTCTTGTGGAAGTCGACGGCAACCCCAAACTGGCTGCAAGCTGTGTCATGCCGGTTCGTGAAGGGATGAGTATTGTTACTTCCAACAACAATATTATTAATGCAAGACGGACAATACTCGAGTTTCTCTTTGCCGAGCGCAACCACTATTGCATGTTCTGTTCCCAGAGCGGAGACTGTGAGCTTCAGTCTCTGGCTTATGAGATGCAGATGGATCATCTTACAGTCGAGCAGTCTTATAAACAATATCCTATTGATATAACAAGTGAATATATGGCAATTGACCATAGCCGCTGTGTTCTCTGCAGCAGATGCGTCAGAGCCTGCCGCGAGATCGCCGGGTATAATGTTCTCGACTATCAGAACCGAGGCATTAACACCATGATCTCTTTTGACCTTAACCAGAACAGATGCGAATCTTCATGTTTAAGTTGCGGAGCATGCTTACAGTTCTGTCCTACAGGAGCAATTTCCAACCGCTACAGGACTCATCGTTCTGTAAAAGGACATGATAAAACAGCTCAGGTCGCTGTTGATACTTTTTGCACTAATTGCGGACTCATGTGCGAAACCAGGACAACAACATGGAACAGCCAGCAGATAGTAAAAATTGACGGACGTACAGAGCCTGCAAATCAAGGTCGCGCTCAGTTATGCTACAAAGGCAGGTTTGAACCCCTGAAGACTGTAGGCAAGCGCCTTCTTTACCCTATAACCAGACAAGCTGACGGATCATGGAAAGAGGCGAGCTGGAAATCCGTAATGGACATGGTGGAGCATAATATGGAAATCAGCCGCGATGGTTCTTTTGGCTTGATTTCAAGCAGATGCGCCAATGAGCAGCTCATGGTTTTCAGAGACCTGATGCAAAGAGGCTGGGGTGTGGATTATCTTGACATACTCGATGGCAGGAATCTTCAAAACATTGCCGCAGCCTGGAAGACTCTGAGCAAAAACTTCCTTGCATTCAAAGAAGCCGACTGGAAACGGATACTCGATGCAGATTACATTCTTGTGGCAGGAGTTGCCTCTTTTGAAACACAGCCTCTTGTCGAGGGATTGATCAGACGGGTGATAATGGGAAAAGGCAGTCCTGCTGCTGTGTTAGGCAGTAAAGATGTTATGAGTCCATGGAGCAGGTATTATATCCCTTTTTCTTCAGGAAATGCGCCTCAGGTCATTCATACTTTTCTGGCTCAAACTCTGAAAAGCACTTATCATCTGAGGTCCTCAGGCTGGGAACCTGTTTTATCTGAATTGAAAAAAATAGATGTTCAAAGCTGTCTTAATCAGTTCGGAATGGACAATGCAGAAAAAAATGAGTTCAAGGCCGCTGTTGAGGGCTTTATTGCAAGCAAGAACCCGATTATAATCGCAGGAAATGAAGTTACCGGTCTTAAAGAATCAGACAGCCTGCACAATCTTATGCTGCTGTCTCTTTCCAAGGGCATTTTGCCTGAAAATGCCCTAAGGCTTGTCATACTTAAACCTGGAAGCAACAGCTCAGGAGCCATCAAACTTGGAATATACTCTGATGAGTCATTAGCAAAACATTCTGAAACCGGGACAGAGAAGGTTTTGAGAAAATTGAAGCGAGGCATTGTGCTTCTCGAAGATGAGAAGGTAGAAGACTCTACAGTTCTCTCAAAGCTTGATAATTTGGATTTTTTAGCAGTCATTACCCCTTTTTTTTCTGAAGCTCTTAAAAAAAAAGCACATGTTCTTATTCCCAGACCTGTAGGATTAGAGGAAGAAGGCACATATACTTCTCTGGATGGTCAGGAGATAAGGACTGCTCAGGCATTGCTCTTGAAACCGAAAGATGTAAGCGAGTCCTGGCAAACTCTGCTGGCTTTGATGCAACGAACTGATTTTCATCCCGGGTATGCCAGGTGGAAAGACATCAGTGCAAGGGCTGGAAAAGAAATTCGGGCATGAAAATGATGGAGGCTTGATTCATGGCAAAACCCAAAGCAGCGACTGTATGGCTGGAAGGATGCGCAGGATGTCATATGTCTTTTCTTGACCTCGATGAAAAACTCCTCGATATTTTTGCATCAATAGATCTGACCATAAGCCCTGTAACCGATTTTAAGGATTATGATTTTGATCAGTTGGCTATAGGCATTATAGAAGGAGGCATTGGAAATAAGGAACAGGAAGAAATTGCAGCAAGTCTCAGGAAACATTGCAAGATTCTTGTTGCCTGGGGAGACTGTGCGATCTTTGGAGGTATCAATTGTTTGCGAAACACTATTTCCGTTGAAGAAATGATGCGTTATGCCTACAAGGAGACTCCAAGCACAACGACAGTTACCTTACCGAAACATGAAGAGCTTCCTGAACTTCTTGAGAAGATTATTCCAGTTAACCAGTTGGTAAACGTAGACGTTTATGTGCCAGGGTGCCCACCTTCTCCTGAATCGATTGCCTACAGCCTTGTGGAGATACTGAAGGGCCGGATGCCTGTAGTGATCCCCTCAAGCATGATCCACTTTGATTAAGGAGGCCTTTTTCATGGGTACTAACAGAAAAATAACGATAAACCCCATTACCAGGGTCGAAGGTCATGGCAAAGTGGTTATAAATCTAGATTCTGAAGGAAATGTTTCAGATGCAAGATTTCATGTAACCCAGTTCAGGGGATATGAACGGTTTTGCAAAGGAAGACCTTTTGAAGAAATGCCTGTAATAACCCAGAGAATTTGTGGGATTTGTCCGGTAAGTCATCAACTGGCTTCAGCCAAGGCCTGTGATGCAATTCTTGGAATAAAAATACCTGACACTGCTGTTGTCTTGAGGCGGTTGATTCACATGGGGCAGTTCATCCAGTCCCACGCGCTTCATTTCTTTCATCTGGCAAGCCCTGATCTTCTCTTCGGATGGGACGCTGACCCAGAGCACCGAAATGTTGCAGGAGTTATAGGAACATACCCTGATATTGCCAGAAAAGGCATAAGGCTTAGAAAATTTGGACAGGATATCATCAGGGCCTTAGGAGGAAAAAGCATTCACCCTGCTTTTGCCGTTCCAGGAGGGGTAATCAATAGTTTGTCTGAAAAAGCCAGAGATGTTCTTTTATCAGGTTTTACCCCTTCATATGATGCTTGTAGTGCTGCGCTCGACTTTATCAAGGACTGGCTTGAAAAAAACAGAGATGAAATAAAGCGTTTTGCCAATTTTGACTCTTTCCTTACAGGTCTTGTGGATGAGTCGGGATGCCCTGACATGTACGATGGAATGATTAGAATTCAGGACTGGACAAAAAAAGAAAGGGTCGATTTTGCCCCAGAAGATTATCTTGATTTCATAGCAGAGCATGTTGAAAACTGGTCATATCTTAAATTCCCTTATTTCATTAAACATGGGTTTCCGGATGGTTTTTACCGGGTTGGCCCCCTTGCTAGGATTACGATGGCCGATGCCATGAGCACGCCAAAAGCAAATGCAGAGCTCATGGAATACCGTGAGAAAACAGGTAATGGTCTGAGCGGATCGACTCTTTTGTTTCATTACGCACGTCTAATTGAGCTCCTGAACTGCCTGGAAGCTGCTGAAAATCTCTTGCAAAAAAAGGAAATTCTAGGCACTGACATCCAGAACACAGCTCCTGCATCCAATTCAGAAGGAATAGGGATCATTGAAGCCCCTAGAGGTACTCTGATTCACCACTACAGGGTTGATAAACACGGCGCCATTGAAGATGTGAATCTGATAGTGGCCTCAGGCCATAATAACCAGGCCATGAACAAATCAGTTGCCATGGTTGCAAAAGAATATATCCTTGGAGGCAAGGTAAGAGAGGGTATACTGAACCGTGTAGAAGGGGCAATAAGATGCTATGATCCATGTCTCTCATGCTCTACCCATGCACTGGGTCAAATGCCTCTGCATATACGGATTTTCAGCCCTGAAGGTGAACTGATTAAAGAACTGAGAACTGAGGATTGAGAACTAGTCTCTGGATAATCGGGTACGGAAACCGCCACAGGAGAGATGACGGGATAGGCTGTCATATCATAGAGGCACTGGAGCAAAACCTTGATCTGGATTCTGCCTGGATTAATACTTTATCTCTTCATCAACTTGAACCAGAGCTTTCCGAGGATTTACAGACAGCATCAGAAATTATTTTTGTGGATGCAACCCATGAGATTTCAACAAAAGGCAGAATATGGAAAAAAATACTCCCTATCTCAGATATCTCAGGAATCTCTCACGGTATTTCCGCAGGTACATTGCTTGGACTTACACGCTTGCTTTATAACAGATGCCCGCCTGCACGAATGGTTGCCATTCAGGGAAGAGATTTTGGTTTTGGACAAAAACTTAGCCGTTTTGCTGAAAATAACGCCAGGAAGGCTATCAATGATATTTCAAGGGTAATCCATCTTCGTACAAGAAAAGACAGACTTGAAAACAGTATACAGCCAGGTCATCGGAAGGAGAAAATATATGGGTAGAGTAAGAGATATTCTGGTCATAGATGATGACAAGGATCTGGTGCAGTCCATGCGGATTATTCTGGAAAGTCGCAGTTACGGGGTCCGCGTTGCATATAACGGGAAACAAGGTTACGAAAGAATCGAAGAAAAAACTCCTGATCTCATAATTCTCGATGTGATGATGGCAACAGATACAGATGGATTCGATCTAGCATATAAACTTAAGAACAATGCCGGATACAAAGACATTCCAATCATCATGGCAACATCGTTCACTCAGAAAATAATGGAACAGGGACCTGAGAAATTTCAGCATATTCTAGGCGAGGCATGGCCTGTATCTTTTTTTATAGAAAAACCTGTTGATCCTGAAGGGTTGCTGTCCATAATTGAGAAAATACTGGATGAACATAACGTGGAATAAAGAAAAAATGCCCTTGCAGGAGGAGGCTCAAAATTGGATCCAGGATATGAGCTTGTCAAACAACATTTGTTCTTCCGCAAAGAACTCATGGAACGCATACCCTGGCTTATCAAGCTCAGATGGATTGTGGTGTTTTCAGGTTTTACGGCCTGTTTAATCGGTCACTCCTTCTTTGCATTATACATCTTGCCTTTCATTCTGATACTTGTGTCTATTTTTTTCTACAATCTTCTGTTTCAGGTTGCATGGAAAAGAATTTCACCTGCCAGCGACTTCAACCGGTTTGCACATGTCCAAATATCCTGTGATCTTTTTGCACTATGCCTGATCATTTACTTTACAGGAGGAATCCAGAGCCCTTTCTGTCTTTTTGCTATCTTTCATGTAATTATTGCAGGAATTTTGCTTCAGCCTTCTATCTGCTATTTTTACGGTATCCTGATCCTGTTTTTACTTGGCCTGATCATTTTCCTACAGCAATGGGGATTTATTCACATATACCATTTCCGGCTGCAAAGTGTTTCCTACGGTTTTGAAGCAACGGATGATTTTATCAGCTATCTCACTCTATCCACCGTTATATTCGTAACAGCTTTTCTTGTTACCAACATAAAACTAGGCCTTAGAACCAAGGGAAGAGAACTCTTAAATCTGGCTAAATCCCTTGACGAGAGCAATACCAAGCTGACGGCACTTTATGAAATGGTAAAGCAAATGAGAATGTGCACAGAATCCAGAACATTGATGGATTCTACCACCATGTGGGCTTCAAGAATCATGGGTGTAAAGGCTTGTTCAATAAAACTTCTCGACTCTCAGAAGCAAAAACTTCACTTTGCTTCAACTTATGGACTAAGTCAGGACTACATCAAATCCAGGAAAAGCATAGACCTGGAGAAAAGCCATATCAACAGAAAAATCATAGAAGGACATTCTTACACCATAGGACACATTGAAGAAGCAGACTATTTCCAATATCCTGAAGACATAAGAAAAGAAGGTATCTTGTCCATGCTCTGCCTTCCTCTTCGCGTAGAAAAGATGGTTTTTGGAGTATTCTGCGTTTACAGCGATATTTATTACAGTTTTGAAGATAAGGATGTTCAGTTTTTTTCACTCATAGCAGATCTTGCAGCCCTTGAAATTGAAAAACTGAACACCGATATTAACCGTACCTGGTTTCTGCAGAAAGCAGCCCACCAGCTCCGCTCTCCCATGCATGCAGTTGTCAGTATGCTGAATCTTATAAAAAAAGGATATATTGGTAAAATCAATTCCCAGCAGGAAGAAACAGCAGGTCGCTGTATAGCACGTCTTGAAATGCTCGACAATCTTATCAGCGATCTTTTGAGACTGAGCATCAGAAGAACTGCATTAAGCGTTGACATGAATCCAACCCAGGCATCGGCAATTCTTCAAAACGTGTCCAGTCTTTTCAAGACTCAGGCTAGGGAAAAATCTGTGGAATTCATAATAAAAATTGACGAGGGCCTTCCTGCTGTCATGGCCACGGAACAGATGATGGATGAGCTTTTCTCGAATCTGATTTCAAACGCCATTAAATACACTCCATCTGGTGGGAAAGTAACAGCAAGTCTTTCCGGCGAAGAAGGTAAAATCAGATTTGAAGTTACAGATACAGGCATCGGTATTCCAGAAGAAGCATTTGACAAGCTTTTTTCAGAATTCTTCAGGGCATATAATGCCAAGGAATTCTCTGAGGCAGGAACCGGATTGGGGCTTGTCATTGTAAAGGAAATACTAGACAGCCTCAAGGGCGTTATTTCTGTAAGAAGTCAGGTTGGCAAGGGCACTACATTCATATGCCACCTTCCATCCGTCAAGTGACATCAGGGAGTCAGCAGTTTATTGCGACTCCCTGACAAACACTGTCAATACTTGTTTATCAATTCCTATACAATTCCTTGATCAAGCATTGCATTTACCACTTTCACAAATCCTGCTATATTGGCACCCTTAACATAATTGCCTTGGGCGCCGTATTCTGCGGATGCATCAATACAGGCCTGGTGGATGCTTTTCATGATGATCTTGAGGCGCTGATCCACTTCTTCCCTTGTCCATCTTATCCTCATGCTGTTCTGGGCCATCTCAAGGCCGGATACAGCCACCCCTCCGGCATTGGAAGCCTTGCCGGGAGCATAAAGAATCTTTTCGTCCACAAATATATTGACTGCTTCAGGCGTACTTGGCATGTTTGCACCTTCAGCAACAAGTTTCACCCCGTTTTTCATGAGATTGGCAGCGTCCCGGGCATTAATTTCATTTTGTGTGGCGCTCGGGAAAGCACAGTCTGCCCTGTGGTTCCAGAGCGGATTGTAATCTATTGTAGTATCAACTTCTGTATAAACAGCTTCAGAATACTTATCAACATATTCACTGATTCTGCCGCGCCTTATATTTTTAAGACGCTTCACATAAAAGAGCTTGTCTTTGTCTATGCCTTTTTCATCATAAATATAGCCTGAAGAATCAGACAAGGTGACAACTTTTCCACCTAAATCAAGTATTTTTTCCACTGTGTACTGGGCAACATTTCCTGATCCTGATACCAGGCATGTTTTTCCTTCAAGGCTCGTATTCTTTGTAGCAAGCATTTCAGAAGCAAAATAAACAGCCCCGTATCCTGTTGCCTCCGGTCTGATGAGGCTTCCGCCCCATCCCAGACTCTTTCCGGTGAAAACACCGGTAAATTCATTACACAATTTCTTGTACATTCCAAACAAAAAACCAACTTCTCTTGCCCCTACTCCAATGTCTCCAGCAGGAACATCCGTATTTGGTCCAATGTGACGGAAAAGCTCGCACATGAAACTCTGGCAGAACCTCATCACCTCATTATCTGATTTTCCCTTTGGATTAAAATCCGACCCACCCTTGCCTCCACCCATGTTCAGGGTGGTAAGGGCATTTTTGAATGTCTGTTCAAAGGCAAGAAATTTCAGGATGCTAAGATTAACCGAAGGGTGAAATCGCAGCCCACCTTTATATGGACCTATGGCGCTGTTCATCTGGATTCTGTATCCGCGGTTAACCTGCACCTGACCCTGATCGTCCATCCATGGTACACGGAAAATGATGACACGTTCCGGCTCTACAATTCTTTCCAATATGGCATCCTGTCCGTATTGCGGGTTTCTGTCCAAAACCGGTTTAACAGAGTCTATAACTTCTTCAACTGCCTGATGAAATTCTTTCTCTCCAGGGTCTCTGTCCTTAATCAGCCTTAAAATGTCTGCCATGAAAACCTCCCTTAAATTAGATTTGTTCCAAATTGTTACTGACTAACATTCATTATAATAAAATACATTTCAATCACAGAAAATAACACATTGAGATTTTTTTCCGTCAATTTTCAGAGTAAACGGTTCATCCAGTCTAACATGTCTTAAATAACTGGTTTCCTGAACTGCAGGCTGTGAACCCACCCATTTCCAGTCAAAAAAATCATCTGAGCCTTCTGTAACAGTTATGTAATGAATTCCAAGAGAAGTTATATTCTGAAAAAAATGAGACCCCTGGGAAGGGTCTGCCTTTATTTTTTCATTTCTTAGCTCTATCATCGCACTTACACCTGAAATATTGCGCCACTTTACCGGTATCCCCAGCCATCTGTCAGAGGAACCCCATCTGCCTGGGCCAACAAGAAGATAAGGTCTTTTTTCCTTAAGCAGCGAGGCATTTATTTTGTCGATTTCTTCTGCCATTCGCATCGTTTCTTCCAGTTTAAAGCTATCTGGTTTAACATAAACGATATCAGCCATATCCTGATTCTTTCCATGGCCAAGAGCCAGAGTAGAACGGCAAAACGCCTTTTCTGTTTCTTTATCGGCAATCAGGATGTCGAGTCTTTCTCCGCCGGCAACCATAGGTCTCATCTGAAGAAAAAAGAAATCGCTTTTTTTATTTTTATCAGAGCTCAGGTTCACTGAAAATTCGATTTCTATCTGACATCCCATGCCTTTCCGGCCAAGTTCGATAAGATCACAAAGCAAATCAGACAAAGGGAAAAAATTGTATTTAAGCACCTGAGCAAAGGTTAAAATCTTTGGTCCATCCAGAAAACCAGTATCACGGATACGATGTTCACCTGGCACATATGTGCTTGCAAGAAGCTTTACAGGATAATCATCCATGGCATCGTCTATCTCTCTTTTTTCCAGGTTAGAATTGCTGAGAAACTGGAGATTGTCAGGATAGTTTCTGATCTTTAGAGCATAAAAAAAGCGTTGAGCATTTGACAATATATCCTCAACTGCTGAAAACTGAGGCATGATATTGGGATATTTCGGAGAAAACCTGACTGCCCTCTCTCCATCAACTACCGTCTTTCCCAGACCCAGAGCAATATGGGCAATACCATCTTCTGGTTTCATCCTGGAAACCGGATAAAAATTATGAGATTGTACTACCCCTGAAATTGAAGGATAGAAATAATCTCCGTATTCTTCTCCGGTAAGCTGCTGTATGATTACTGCCATAGCTTCTTCCTGGGGCTTGTTGGATGCACTGCGGGAAAAGGCCTTTGCACTCTCATAATAAGTGGAAGCATATACAAGCTTTATGGCAGTTGTCAGATGCTCAAGCCTTTTTACAAGATCGAAATGGTTGTTTGGTATCATGTAAGTCTGATAGATTCCAGCGTATGGCTGAAACTGTGCATCTTCCAGAAGGCTTGATGAACGAACGGACAACGGATATTTTACCTGTTTGAGGTATGCCTCGAGCTTATTTAATAGCCACTCGGGAATCTTGGCATTTAAAAAACTCTCTGTAACTTCGTCATCATTGTAGTCAATCTTGGCGAAATCCTGGAGTTTATTCTCCGAAATAAAGGATTCAAATCCAGCAGTGCTTATAACAAGTGTTTTTGGAATTTCTATGTTGATTTCAGGATATTTCTCATGAAGCCAGGGATTCTGATGCAACAATGCAGACATGAAAGCAAGGCTCCTGGCCTTTCCCCCTAAAGAACCATGGCCTATCTTGATGAAATCCATGATATCAGCATCGAAATTATGACTCCTGAATTGTGTAACCATGCCTTTTTGACGCCATTTGCGTGCAGAATGAATGTTTATGATGAGGTAATTTCTCAGATCATCAGCCGAAGCAAACTCGGAGGCTTGAACTGCACGGAATTTTGAAGCAAGGGCTATCTCGGAACGAGCCATTATCCAGTTGGAAAAGTGATTTCTTTCTGCATGAAAAATGAGGGATTCATCAGGTACTAGAGCAATTTTTTCTTCAAGGCAGCGAAGATCTGATGCACGGGTTATTTCCTTGCCGTCAGGCAGACGAAAGATAAAGTCTCCAAATCCGAGGCTTGTAAGAAAAAAAGTATGTAATTCATTAAGAAGATTAGGAGAACCCTTGTCAAAAAAAACTGCATTGATCTGATCTGCTTTTTCCCTGTTCGACGGCTCAGAACTGAGCATTAGAAGGGGAAGGTCCGGAACTTCTTTCTTGATCTGGGCAAGCAGAAGAAAACCGGCATCGTCAACAATTTTTCCGTTCTTGGGGATGGCTGTGTCTGATATTATGCCAAAAAGAAAAGGCTTAAACTTCGTGCACAGCTTCATGGCTTCTTCATAATTTTCAGCAAGTAGTATTTTAGGCCTTGCCCTCATAGTCAGAAGCCTGTGCTCTTCATTCAGTCCTACTTCAAGTACAGCTTGGGTCTGCTTGACGATTTCTTTGTAAATGAGAGGCAAAAAAGAAGAATAGTAAACAGGAGAGTCTTCAACCAGAATCAGCACCCTGACATTTGCTGCATTTGTGTCATGTTCGACATTGAGGCTGTCTTCTGCATTTTTAACAAGAGCCAGAAGAAGATCGGAATTGCCTGACCATATATAAATCTTATCTATTCCGGTGCAATTCCTGTCTTCAGGAAAAGGATAAATATTTTTCGGGCTGTGGACAAGAAGGATTACTGGCAGGGCCGGATTTATTCTCTTTATTTCCAGCCCTAACGAAAAAGCATCCATATCATCTAGATTCGGCATGGTTATTACCATGTCGAATCTTTTCTTGCCCATTCTTTTATCCAATAGCGTCAAGGCTTCACTTGCAGAAGATGCCCTTGTCACCCTTGGAGGAAGACTGAGATTTAATCCACTGTATTCGTTTATGATCCTTGATGCAGGGCTTCCGTCTTCTTCCATTATGAAGGCATCATATGGACTGGAAACAAATAATATTTCACGCACCTTTACCCGCATCAATTCATGAAAGATTTTAAGATGCGAATAAAATTCCTTGGAGTTTTGACTGGTTTCCTGAAACATTTAT
This sequence comes from Desulfobacteraceae bacterium, assembly GCA_037439445.1. Taxonomy (GTDB): domain Bacteria; phylum Desulfobacterota; class Desulfobacteria; order Desulfobacterales; family Desulfatirhabdiaceae; genus JBBIWB01. The sequence goes on from JBBIWB010000005.1 coordinate 68,289, forward strand.
GACTTGAAGTTTATGTAGAGACGCACGAAGAAGTGCATCTCTACTGTTTATGAATCTATTATCTTAAGAGCTTCTTCCCTGTAAGCATCCATGACATAGGTTATGCCGGTTACTCTTGTGCATTCCTCGGTAAGTGAAAAAATGTCATTTCTGCTTATATATTTAACAGCCCAGTTCCTGCTTCCGGCCATGATTTGCTGAAGACCTACCTTGATCTTGTCAACAGCACTGAAAATACCCACTGCACCCAATGGAAGATTTTCAACTTCCCTTCCGTATTTTTCCTTCAGGACTTCATAATTCATGAAAATTTCTTCTTTTGTAGATCCAAATCTTGAAACTGTCGAAGGAAGTCCTCCTTCTTCACCTCTTAGCCATTTTTCTGAATTTTTTCCGACCATTCCAGGAATCATGAGGGCTCGACCCATACACACCGCCTTGCAGTAGGGAGCCCCTAGTGCAAGCGCCTTGAAAACATGGTCTTCCGAAGAAAAACCACCTGCAAAAGCTATGTCAGGTACCCTTTTTCCTCTCTTGGAAAGCCGCTCGCACAGCTCATAAGCCATTGCGTGAAGATATATGGATGGAATGCCCCATTCGCACATCATTCTCCACGGACTCATTCCGGTACCTCCTGGTGCACCGTCTATGGTCAACAGGTCGATATCCGCATCACTCGACCATTTTATCGCCATTGCAAGCTCCCTCATGGGGTAGGCACCGGTCTTAAGGGTTATTCGTTTAGCTCCAAGCTTTCTTACTCTTTCGACCTCTTTCATGAAACCTTCCTGGTCTATGAACCCTAGACGTGAATGTCTTTCGAACTGCTTGAGAGGCCCTGCCTTAAAGGCAGCCTGAAAAGCAGGGAGTTCAGGATCAGGGGTAACAATGTATCCGCGTTTTTTAAGTTCCAGCGCCCTTGTCAGAGAATCAACCTTTATTTCACCGCCGATACATTTGGCACCCTGCCCCCATTTCAGCTCTATAGTTTCAACAGCAAGTTTATCAATTACATATTCTGCAACGCCATTTCTTGTGTCTTCAACATTCATCTGGACAAGAATATCCCCGTAACCTTCATGGTACCTTCTGTATTCCGCGACACGTCTAACCATTTCAGGAGAATGCTTGACCTTTCCGTTTCCATTAAACTCCAGCCCTGGATCTATTCCGCATACATTTTCACCGCAAACCAAGGTAATACCGCTTATTGCAGCTCCTATTGCAAAATGCTCCCAGTTCTTACGGGCAATATCAGTACTGCCTAAAGCACCTGTAAAAATAGGGACTTTCATCTTGATTTTATCCTTGACTCCGAAGGATGTTTCCGTATCAACTGAAGGAAATGTCGCCTTGTCCGGGTTTGGATCAACCCCTTTTGCACCAAACGCGTATCCCATTATATTGAGATGAGAATAGTCAACAGGGTAGTCTTTATCGGCTCCTGCCGTGATTTTCCCGAAAGGTTCTGGATAAAGAAGCTCACGACCTCGGAAAGTTGCCTTGAATAAATCGCAGTTTCCCTTGCAGCCATCCATGCACCTGCTGCATATCCCTGACTGAGGTGCAACATCTCTTGATCGGTTCTTTGTTTCTAGTGCATCGTTTGCATTTGGTTTATGCAGGTTCATAACTTGTTCTCCTTGTTGTTTGAAAAAATGATGAGCCCCAAAAAAAACCATTACGGCAACCGATGTTTTAACATTCTGAAAATATTGCCATGAAAATGGAATTTTCAGAGCGTCGCAAAATAAAAAAGGCGCTCTTCTCCTGTAAAGGAAAAGACGCCTTTGTCTTAAACTATTTCATACCCCTTTGTACGAAATTATTAATACTGATCTTTAATACAAATATTGACTAAATATGTCAAGTTGTATTTTTTAAGAGGTAACCAAGCCGTTTCTGCCGCCTTTGCCTGTTGTAGAATGCTTCTATGTACTCAGTAATGTCCTTGATAGCTTCTTCCCGCGTCCGGTAGCGACGGTGATGAACAAGCTCGGTTTTCAGAATTCCCCAGAAGCTCCGATATCCCAAAAAGTCAAACTGAATGGTATCAAAATAGGAAATCACGCTCCATCTTTACTTGAGCCAGTTCGCGTTTTACGCTTGCGAGTTCTGTTTCCAATTCGGTCATTGGTTTTTGTTTCTTGCCCACGTCCTTGAGCTTGCCATCTTTGTTTGCTGAAACCCAGTATCGCAACGTGGATGGGGCAACAGATAGCCTGCGTCCTACCTCCTGTAAGCTTAGGCCGCCCTCCGTTACGAGCTTTACCGCCTCATCGCGAAGTTCCTTTGTGTAATAGGCTTTGGGAATCTGTTCCACTTATGACACCTCCGTTAAAGTATTTATTGTACCTTACCTTTGGTGTCCACTAAAAGCAGCATAGCTCAGTCTCTTTCTTGACCATTACAGGGCGCATAACTTAATTCGCCTGACGGAACTTCTCAAGTTGAGCTTCGAAATAAGTTCTGTCCCCTGAAGCAAGATGAAGAGCCTTTTCACCTATTATCACAGCTTCTTCGAACTTCCCGCTGGCATAAAGGCTTTCCGCCAGAGTGTCCATGATCTGTGCAGTCGGCTTAAGCTCCACTGCTTTGAGTGCAAGGATTACAGCCCGTTCCGGATCGCGCGATTCTTCCTTTGGACTGGTGGCAAGAATCCAGGCCAGGTTATTCAGCGCGGAATAATTGTCAGGCTGAAGCAGGATAGCTTTTTCGTAAGCATTCTTTGCCATTTCATGTTTTTTCCTCATGGCATACATATCCCCTAGTATGCTAAAAAAAACAGGATTATTCGGATTTTTGTCAATTTCCCTCAAAAGGACTTTCTCAAAAAGGTGAGAGTTAAGTCTTTTCCCCGTTTCTCCCCAGTTTAGGCTATAACCGACGGCACCTATCAACAGAAGACATATTCCATATACTGCAATGCTCTTTTTTATCTTTCGGTCATGCCGCATTATATTGGAATGGTCTTTCTCGCATGCCTGCAGAAAAAGAATTCTTTCTGAAATGCTGTAGTGATGCCAGTTAGGTTTATCAGCAGGCTGGCCACTTGCAAAGGCTATTTTTTGCAGTGTTGTTATAAGAGGAATCGGGCTTTCAAAGAGATTAAAAATAAATGCATCAGCCTGTCGTTCGAAGTTTCGCATGAAATATCCGAAAACATACCTGAAATAGATGAGGAAAGAAAGCACTGTAGCCAACCCGAAGAATGCCGAAGTGACAGTGGTTTGATAGCTGTGGACATTTTCAACCATTTTATAAATATGCGGGAAATAAAGCGTTGCAATAAGAACAAGATCAAGAAGAGTATAGGAGATAACCATGTATCCTGCAAAAAAGAAGAGATAAAAGAGAAGGTGCTTTTTCTTAATGTGGGCTATTTCGTGAGCAACAACAGCATCTATCTCATCCAGGTTCAAATACTGCAGAAGAGCTTCGGTAACCATGAGATATCTGAAGTTTTTTACCATGCCCATCACCCCTGCCGTTATCATTCTGCCTCCGAAAATCGGCCAGTACACGATATTTGCAAATTTTAATCCTGCCCGCCTGCTGAGATTTTCTATTCTTTCCCTTACAATTCCTTTCTCAAGAGGTTTGCATCTCCAGAACTTCTGAATCAATGCCGGTCCTATCACAACAACTGTGAAGAGAAACGTCAGAAAAACAAGGATCTGACCAGAGGACGTGGAAAGAAATTTTTTAAGAAACTCGAAGGGAAGGGAGTAAATTATGTCTGAGAGCCCTGAAATCATAACCCACGGCAAAACGACAGGAATGCTGAAAGATATCTGTGAGGTTAGGTAATAACCAATTGAGATGTTCTGGTAAAGCTTTTTATAAGGGAACCATGCGCATGACCACACAATGACAAGATATAGCAGATAAAGAGCAAGACTCAGCAATGTTTCAAGCGTCGGAAAGCCTGACACAAGAGGAAGCCTTGAAATGTAGGATGTAAGATTAAGCCCGTGAATATTAATGGCAAAAAGACCTAGAGCAAGAACAGAAAGTTTCGCAAGAACAGAATTGAACCTGTCGTCAAGAACTGAAAAATCTTCTATCCCGATTCTTTTTTCTATTCCCTGAAACTTGATCCAGGCTGAAAGAGCCAAGGAAGATGCCAGAAAAAGCCCCAGGAAAGCTGTATCAAGTCCGGAAAAATTTGGTTTTTCAGGTGGAAAATATGAAGAAGATATCAGAAGGGCTATGATTAGATATATGAAATTACCGAACACAATTAATCTTTCTGATTTTCATCATGACTATCTGCATGCTGACCTGAACTGGTGTTGAAATAGCGTTCTTTTTCACTGTAAATGCACCCGCAATACTGTTGCCTGTATAGACCAAGCCTCTTTGACTCTTCTATTCCATTTTTCCAGCCGGAACGAAAATCACTGTAGTGAAAGAAAACTCCTTCTGCCTTTCCGACAGACTCACCTATGGCTTTGATCTTTTCATGATCTTGAAATCTGCTGTAAAGAAGAGTTGTGGAGAAAGAATCGAATCTTCCTTTCCTTGCAATGACTGCAGTAGCCTGAAGTCTTTCATGATAACAGACCGAGCAGCGTTCTTTTTCCCGAAAAACAATTTTTTGTAAGAACCCCTCTATATCATAGCCTTCCTTGTAAATAGTCTTGAGCCCTATCTGCCCGGAATACTGAATCATGGATTCCTTACGTCTATGGCATTCTGTATAAGGATGGATGTTGTGAGGGTAGAAAAATCCCATCACATCAATGCCTTTACCTCGAAGAGTTTCAACCGGATATATCGAGCAGGGCGCGCAGCATGTATGAAGGAGAAGTCTCAAAAATGTCTCTCTCCAAATATTGCTGTGCCTATTCTTACAAGTGTTGCACCTTCTTCGATTGCAGCCTCGAAATCCCCTGTCATACCCATTGAAAGCTCATCCATTCTGACACCCGAGATACCCTCTGCCTGAAGAAAATCTCTGAACTGTCTGAGCTCTCTGAAATACGGACGAACCATTTCAGGTTCATCAAAAAAAGGAGGTATCACCATGAGTCCATTCACAGAAAGACTGGTAAGGTTGCTTATGCTGCGAACAAGAGGTTCTGCGGATTCAATATCTATACCTGATTTGGATGCTTCTTTTCCAATATTGATCTGAATCAGGATATTCTGAACTTTTTCTATTTTTCTGGCTTCACGGTCAAGTTCAGCAGCCAGCCTGAAAGAGTCAACACTATGAATGAGATCAAAAAGCCTTACAGCATATTTTGCCTTGTTGGTTTGAAGATGACCTATGAAATGCCATAAAACAGGATAATCGGCCAGAACCCTGCATTTTTCGCGTGCATCCTGGATGTAATTTTCTCCAAGAATCCCTATTCCTGCCTCAATGGCATTTTGAATCGTTTCAACAGGCACTGTTTTACTGACCGCAACAAGCCTTACTGCATCAGAATCCCTTCCACAGCGCTTACAGGTTTCAAGGATTCTTCTGCGGACTTCTTCCAGGCGGCTCTTTATTTCAATATCCATGACCATGCCTTGAGTCATAATGTTTCATTAATAGCCCTTCATGTCCACGGGAAGAGAGTCTGAATTCAACAATCCCTTCCCTGGCCAGGCATTCAATGACTTCACAGACAGGAAGCCCCACAACATTGGTATATGAGCCTCTTATATGCTTTATCATGAAAGCCCCCAGCCCCTGTGCAGCGTAGGCTCCTGCCTTGTCAAACGGTTCATTTGTATGGATATACCACTCTATTTCATCCTCAGTCAGCTTTTTGAATCTGACCTCAGTTGACACTACTTCTGAATATAGTCTTTTTTCTGTATTTCGACAGAGAGAAAACCCTGTAAGAACCTGATGAAGCCTCCCGCTCAAAGAAGAAAGCATGATCCTGGCAGAGTCTTTCGAATCAGGCTTTCCCAGGATTTTATCGTCAATCACAACAATTGTATCTGCACCTATTACCCAGCTTTCGGGATAAAGGTCAGATACAAGCTTTGCTTTGGCTTCTGCTAGATTTCGTACAAGCTCGGCAGGATCGGGATTGCTTATGTTTGATTCATCTAAACTGCTTGGAATTACGGTAAAATCAACCCCTGCCTGTTTCAGAAGATACCTGCGCCTTGGTGAATTGGAGGCTAAAATTAAAAATGGATTACTGGCCATTACACTACTTCATTATTGACTATTCAAGGATTTTTCTTAGATTGATGAAATTGCTGCGGTCAAATCCGAGAGTCTTGAAAAAAGACAATAAGTCGGTTGAATCCCACCTGACAGTGGTATAAATGTCTTTAATACCCTGAAATCTGCAATATTTAAATCCTTCCTCAGCAAGCCTTTCTCCTATTCTCTGACCCATAAGCCTGGGTTGAACACCAAGAAGCGAAATCCATGCGCTTCGCTTTATGCCGAATATTCCTGAAAGAATAGAGATGACCACATATCCCACTACTCTCCCGTCCATTTCGGCTACAAAGCTGCCATCCTCAGCCCTTCTGGCCTGATCCTCTATCATACGCTTGAAATCATATTCAGGAGGAATGTTTGTAATGGCAGCACTAATCTGGTTAATGTCATCGGCATCTTCCGGCCTCAAGCGCCTGATAATACAATTTTTCACAGAATCACTCCCTTTGTTAATCAATTCGAACTATTTTCACATGGTGGCCAACCCAGTCAGGGGGAAGATAAACCCTTCCGCTGTTGCCGCTTGATTTAACCTCTTTTTCGAGCATCTCTTCTCCGTAAATTTCAAATTTCACTTTGTTTCTAGAAGGTTCGGGATGCATCTCACCGTTTTGATGGTTGATCATATCATTTGGCATTTGTAAAAAGCCTTTTTTCTGAATAAAAACATTTTCATCAAATTAAACTTTGGATGATAAAATATAGTTGATCCGGCATTTATCCTGTTTTTTTTAAACAAATTGTTTATGCGTTAGGCTGTCTGCTCTTCTGCCTTAAAACCTGCGCCTACAGTCTATCTGCCTCTGGATCATGAATGATATTATGTTAAAGGTTAATCGTCAAGACCGGAGAATAACCTTTATTTAAAACTTCTTCCTTCAGGAACTGAAAAACATCGCTTCCTGACAGATCCGGTTTTTCATTTCCTTTCAAGACTTCCTGATAACCCTCCATCCCTGTTTTATCAAAACTTCCGACTGGGGACAACATGGCAAAGAGTCGGTTGTAAATAAAGCTGTAAAAGACAACGGGTCCGAAAAAAATATCACCTTTTTCATTTTGCAAAAAAGCGCCAAGAATTCTGTGATGATCAGCCCTGAAAGCTTTTGGAGCAGGCTTATAGCCCAGAAGTTCAGCAAAGATATCTATGCACTCCATTACACCTTCTGCATAGCCATGCTCAAGAGAAGCTGCACCGTCTTTTGCAATCGATTCTATATCATCAGGTGAAAACGAAAGATCCAACCCCTGAAGGCATTCTTTCTGAACAGTTCTTACAGAATCAGCTTTTTTGCTTACAACAACATCTTTATCGTTTAAGATTTTTATTGCATTTCTTATGCTGATCATTTCCTTGAGAGTAGGGCTTTTTCTCAATCCTATATCAGAAATAGAGGTGTTATAGAATGCCAGGTCATTATCCAGGACCAGGATATGGGCTTTATTTTTGTCTTTTGCAGGAATATAAAGATCGAGATCCCGTTCCTTTTTATGGATGTATCCTGCCATTTCCAGAAGAATCCTGAAGAGCCCTTTATCAGCCTTCTTCTCACTGCCTGCCGGTCCTATGGAAGCAAGGACTTTGTCTGTCAGATCATCAATCTTTATCTTTTTCAGAAGCTCTTGCTTGAACGCCATAACCTGTCTTTTTATCCCTCGTAAATAACAGCTATGATGGTTGATTTTCCGCTTTTTGCAGCTATAAGATGAGGAGTTGTGGAAAGATAATAGACACTGTCTCCAGGTTCAAGTTCGAATTCATCGCTTCCGATCCTCAAAGATACCACACCATCAAGAACATAGATGAACTCTTCCCCGTCGTGAACAGACATATCAGCATCAGGATTTTCTTCAAGCTCAACTATGAGAGACTCCATGTGCCTGCCTTTTACCTCTGGAGCAAGGCTCTTATAAGTATAAACCGGTTTCTGCCCCCTGTATGAAGTTGATCTTGATACGGTTTTTTGCTCGTTTTTGCGGGTAACCGAATAGAGTTTACTCCCGACTCCTGATACAATTCTGCCGAATGCGCTGTCCAGGGCCTTGGACAATCTGATGATTGCCCCAAGTTGAGGCTGAAAACGGTTAGCCTCTATATCAGACAGCACTGCCACATCAAAACCCGTCAGTTTTGACAAGTCTTCAAGAGAAATGCCTTTTTCCTCGCGGATACTTTTAATCCTGATCCCTATCTCTTCGACACTCATTGCAGAAGGAGTTGAAATATCTCCTGTCAGATTTTCGAAATAATCCACATTGTTTCGTGGGTTTTGTAAAGTGTTGTCCATTTTATACTCCTTGCTGTCTAAAGAATTGCTTCATGTTTTTCTATAATGCACCGATGTGTCTTGCAATGACTATCCTCTGAATCTCTGATGTTCCTTCGCCTATTTCAAGAAGTTTCTGATCCCTATAAAATCTTTCCACATCAAATTCCTGCATCAAACCGTATCCGCCATGAAGCTGAACTGCATGGTTGGCGCAGTTGTGCATTACTTCGGAACAAAAAAGCTTGGCCATGGCAGCTTCCTTGGAAAATGGCAGGTCGTTGTCACGAAGCCAGCAGGCCTTATACAGGAGGAGCCTTGCACATTCGATTTCAAGAGCCATGTCTGCAAGTTTGAATGCATTCACCTGAAATGTACCTATTGGCTTTCCAAACTGCTCCCTTTCTTTTGAATACCTGAGAGCCATCTCATAACATCCCTGAGCACCCCCAAGGCCCATTGCCCCGATTGAGAGGCGTCCGCCGTCAAGTGTCTTCATCATCTGGTGGAAGCCTTCGCCTCGTACTCCGAGAAGGTTTTCCTTTGGGACCCTGCAATCTTCGAAAAAAAGCGAGCTCGTATTAGATGCCCTCCACATCATTTTATCATGCATTACACGTGCTTCATATCCTTTTGTCCCTGACTCCAGCAGGATGCATGACAGCTCCGGTTTTCCATCCGGACGTGTTCCGGTCTTGCAGAGAACTGTGACACCTGCACTTATGCTGGTTGCAGCATTGGTAATGAAAATCTTGCTCCCGTTGATCACCCATTCATTTCCATCAAGCACAGCAGTAGTCCGGGAATTTGCAGCATCTGAACCTGCATTTGCTTCTGTTAAGCCAAATCCCCAGAGTGCCTCACCACTGCAAAGCTTTGGAAGATATTTCTTCTTCTGGTCCTCATTGCCAAAATAATAGATTGGACCTATTCCAAGAGAATTTTCTGCAGCAACAGTAGCAGCATGAGAACCGTCAACTCTTGCAATTTCTTCGGTAGCAATGACATAAGACAGGTAATCCATACCCTGTCCTCCGTATTCTTCTGAAACAAACACACCGAAAAGACCGAGTTCAGCCATTTTCTTCATGGTTTCATAAGAGAATTCCTCTTTCTTGTCCAGTTCCCTTGCAACAGGCTTGATCTCTTTCTCAGCAAATTTGCGTACCGAATCCCTCAGAATTTCTTGATCTACAGAAAGGGCAAAATCCATACGATAGCTCCTTGTTATGGTGGAAAAATGATGGTAGGATAAGAATAAAAAGCATTCAATATATTCTGTTAATTTAACTTTATATTCCACTATTAAAGAATGTCAATAGTATTCACTGCTAACGGAGGATTTTCATGAAATACCCTGATATTGAGATGAATTCCTTTTTTACATGGTCAAACCGTCCAAGAATAATCTTTGGACCTGGAATAAGAAGCGAGATAGGATTTGAAATGAATCAGCTTGAAGGTTCTAGGGCAGTTATGATTACAGACAAGGGAGTAGTCGCTGCCGGGGTGGCTGGAATGGTTATCGAATCAATGAAAAAATCGAGCATTGAACTTGTCGGAATCTTTGACAATGTGGTTCAGGACGCAAGGATTGATCTTATCAACGAGGGAGCATCATTTTACAGGCAGAAGAAGGCTGACTGCATGATAGTAGTTGGAGGCGGAAGTGTCATGGATTCTGCCAAAGCAATCAACATACTGATAGGAACAGATGAAGACGATTTCATGCCTCTGGCTCAGCAAGCAGCTCTCTGGGACGGAGCAAAACCGCTTCCTCCCCACATAGTATTTCCAACAACAGCAGGCACTGCAAGCGAGGTTACAACAGCCATAATTGTTCTGGATGTTGACTCAAGAATCAAGCTTCAGGTAACCCATCCCTACAATGCCGACATTGCCATGCTTGACCCTGAGCTTACCCTGAAGCTTCCTCCGAAAATCACGGCATTCACAGGAATGGATGCCCTCACCCACGCCGTTGAAGGGATTACCTCTTTAGGGGCAAATCCTGTTTCCGATGCTTTGGGGCTTCATGCAATCAGGCTCATCTTTAAATATTTTCCAATTGCCGTAAAAGAGCCTGAAAACATAACAGCCAGAGGCAACATGCTCATTGCAAGCACACTTGCAGGACTATGCTTCGGAAATTCCATGCTTGGCGCAGTTCATGCGACAGCACATGCACTTGGGGCACATTACGGGATCCCTCACGGACTGGCTAATTCCATAATGCTTCCTATTGTGATGGAGGCAAACATCGAATCTGCTCCAGAACGTTACATGATGGTGGCAGATGCAATGGGAATTCCTGTTCACGAAATGGATGAAATCGGGGCTGCAAATGCTGCCGTCGAGGCTGTAACAGCTCTCAAGAAAGACATAGGCCTTACAGAAACACTCAGGCATTTCAATGTCCCAAATGACCCTGAGAAGCTCAGGGAAACAGTTGAACTAGCTGCTTCTGATTCCCAGATCGGATATAACCCCAGGTATCTTGAAGATCCGGACATCCTGGAGCTTCTGCTCAAAGCGTATTAAAATACTCTGGATGTTTGATAAAAATCTCTGCCGTCTGTTTTCAGCCCTTTGAATTAAAAGGATTAATATATACCAACTTAATACTGCAACATGCTTTATCTATAACGAAGTTCATAGAACATGTACGAAGATAAAGAACTCAAGGAATACAGAGATCTTCTTAAATCTCCTGATCATTTCGAAGAAGGTTTCGACTGGAAAGCCATTATAGGAGCAATTTTCATTGGTTTTCTCATGATGCCAGGAAGCATGTATCTCCAGCTTGTTATTGGAACAGGCATTGGACCTGCTGCGCGCTGGGTAACAATCATTCTTTTTGCGGAAATAGCCAGAAGGGCTTACACTGACCTCAAGCAACAGGAGATTTTTATCTTATATTACATGGCAGGTGCTGCACTTGCATCTCCTTTTCAGGGTCTATTGTGGAGCCAGTATCTGGTTCAGTCTGATGCTGCCAAGATGCTCGGGCTTACCGAATATATCCCCATGTGGGTTGCACCTGGTGCTGATTCGATGTCTCTTGTTGAACGCACTTTTTTCCACAGGGACTGGATGATCCCGATACTGTTGCTGATTGGCTCTCAAATCATACAAAGAATCGATCAGTTTGGCCTTGGATATGCTCTTTACAGAATAACTTCAGATGTCGAGAAACTTCCTTTCCCAATGGCTCCTGTAGGCGCTCTTGGTACCATGGCCCTTGCAGAATCTGCAGAAGACAGGCAAAAAGGCTGGAAATGGCGGGTATTTTCCATTGGAGGGGTCATAGGCCTCTTGTTTGGAGGCATTTATGTCCTTCTTCCAACTGTTTCCGGTCTTTTTTTTACAGAATCGATTCAGCTTATTCCCATACCATGGATAGAGCTTACAAGGCAGACCGAGGAATTTCTTCCTGCAGTTGCAACAGGAATTCAACTTGATCTGGGGCTTCTGTTTGTCGGAATGGTTCTGCCTTTCTGGGCAGTCATCGGTGGGCTCATCGGGCTTATCATCACTATAATTGCGAATCCGATTCTGTATAATTACGGGATTCTGAAACGATGGCACATGGGAATGGAAACAGTAGATACTGTTTTTGCCAATAATTTCGACTTTTACATGAGCTTTGGAATCGGTCTGGGGCTTGCAATCGGCTGTGTAGGCATCTGGCACGTCATAGGTTCTTTCCGAAAAGCCAGAAAAGATTTCCATGGAAACCTGAAAGAGCTGTTCAATCCTCCTCCTGGAAGGGGGGATTTCAATTTCTGGATAGCCATAGGCATTTACGTGTTTTCAACCCTTTCCTATGTATGTCTTTGCGTATGGCTTGTCCCGACTTTTCCCTGGCTATTTTTCCTTGGCTATGGTTTCATATATACTCCCATAATCTCCTACATTTCAGCCAGGATGGAAGGAATTGCAGGCCAGTTTGTCAATCTACCCATGATAAGGGAAGCAAGCTTCATAGCAGGAGCTAAATTTTTCGGTTATCAGGGAATAGAAATCTGGTATGCTCCCATACCAATACATAATTACGGAAAATCGACAGTTGATTTCCGTGAAATTGAACTGACCGGAACCAGTATCAGGGGAATTATAAAGGCCGAAATAGTCGTTTTTCCTATCGTAATGATTGCAAGTCTTCTGTTTTCTCAATTCATCTGGCAGCTTGCTCCAATTCCATCCAGTGCTTATCCTTATGCGCAGAAACTGTGGCATCTTCAGGCTCTCAATACTCTTCTGATGCAGACATCGACTCTGGAAGGCAACTCGCTTTTTTATCAGGCCCTGGACGGAATTTATGTTTTGTCTGGCCTTGGTTTCGGAGTTCTGACGTATATTGTCCTATCCATGTTCAGCCTTCCAGTCCTTCTTGTATATGGTATAGTAAGAGGTCTTGGGCAAAGTACTCCTCATGGACTGATACTTGAAGTAATAGGAGCTTTTCTTGGACGTTATTTTTTCCTCAAACGTTATGGCACCATGTGGCGACAATATGCCCCTGTGCTTTTAGCAGGTTTTTCCTGCGGAATGGGACTCACTGGAATGTTTGCAATGGGATTTGCTCTTATTTTGAAATCTCTTGGAAGACTTGCTTATTAATTGGGAGTATATCATGAAAAAGATAATAATTTTTATGGTTCTAAACATATTTTTTGTGCCTGCAATCGCATCTGCCCATACCCCACCAAACCAGGTGTGCGGCTTTCAGCTTGGGGCTGACATTTCAGCCTACAAGGACAAGGTCGATATGGAATCCGCTCTTCCCATAAGATATGCTTCATACCTCAAAGAAGTCGAAATAAATGAAACAGAGTATCTTAAAAGCGGGCTCATTACCTATGGAACCTGTGCTGCACCCGGAAAGATTGTCCGCATCAAGCTTAAATATGCAGATTCTGAAAAAGCTTTTTTCGATGCAATCTTAAAAAAATTTGAGAAGAGATTTGGCAAAGCCAATGAATGGCGAGGAGATCCTTTCCACATAGTGATTGCCTGGAAATGGTCTTTTGTGGATAAAGAAAAAAATAATATCAGCCTGATTCTTCAGCACAACAAGCTGGACGATGAGGAGAAAATGGGCAACTCAGTAAAACTCACAATGACCAGTGCCATAGAAAAAGAACGTCAATGCCATAATCAAGCCAGGCCTGATACAAGCAAACCTATAAAAACCATAATGACAAAAGACTGGGATTTTTTAATCCCGCGGTAAAAAGATAGAACCAGATATGGTTATATGGAAAAACATTGCCTGGAATGGACTCAGTCTTCAGACACCTGAGGACTGGGAAATAGCAACAATCGGTAAAAATTATCTTATGCTGGGAACAGCTCATGAGCCGAAAATGGAGATTGCCTGGACAGTATCAAACAAACTCTCCAGAAAGCGCTGCCTTGCAAAGCTGAAAAAACTAGTACAAAACGAGGCCAAGAATGCTTCTGTTGACTCATGGGTTCTGTCTCAGGACATGCTTTTTGCCCTTTCTTCATATGAAATTAAATCTTTTTTCTGGAAAAACAGTCAAAGATCATGCTATGGATTAATACTTTTCTGCTTGTCCTGCAACCGTGTCTCAATGATTCAATTATACCAAAAAGTTGGAGACAGGAAACCATTATTTTCCTTTCTGCCGGAGATGCTTTCATCTTATAAAGACCACTCTGAAGAAGGCTTTCAGAAACTGGCTGTTTATGATATCAAAGCCCTGATTCCTGAAAATCTTATGGTCAAATCCTACAAATTTGTGCCAGGATTCATGGAAATCTCCTTTACTGGAAATAAACAGGCAATAACTTTTTACAGATGGAGCCCTGCTGCCATACTTCTTGAAGGCAGAAGCCTTGAGGCCTTTGGAAGTTTACTATCGTTTCATAAATCTTCTGCTTCAAAAAAGGTTTGGGATGACAAGAGAATCGGCTGGGAAAAAGAAAGACCAGTCAGCCTCTGGAAAAGATTAATTTCCAGATCTCATACAAACTACAGGCTGCATATCAGGCATTTTCCTGAAGCAAACCGGATTCTTGCTGTCAAGGAAGAAAGTTCTGAACCTCTGGACAACATAGTATTTGACAAGATAACATCACAATATGGAACCCATTAGCAGGAGAGAATCCCTTCTCTGCATCCCTGTCAGAAATCCCCTTGTCGAGGAAACAAGACAGCACAATGGGGCAGTCATCCTTTCCTATCCTGAACCAGTCAAGCCATGGTTTACAGGTATTCTTGGACGTATCAGCAAAAAAACCGAAACCAGGCGGATCAAGAAACTCGAGCTAGATGTCCTGGGCACAGGTGTCTGGGATCTAATGGATGGAAAATCCTCGGTAAAAGATATAATCGAATCTTTTACCAAGGTTCACAAGCTATATCCAAAAGAAGCTGAGATGAGCGTTATTCAGTTTTTGCGGGAGCTTGGCAGAAGGCAGATTATAGGAATGGCACCTGCTAAAGAAGACTATACCGCATGAACTTGCCAAAGGATATGACCGACACTTTTTGGGGTCTCCATTCCAGACGCCTGCGCAGTTAGCCCGTAAAAAGCATGATTCATGATTGCCCGGAGATGTTGACCTTGGTTGCCCTCTGTTCAAGCTGGACTATTCTCGGGGTCATGAAAATGAGAAGCTCTTCGTTGTCTTGTTTATCTGCCTCTACCTTGAAAAGCCACCCCAGGACAGGAACCTTGCTTAAAAAAGGAATTCCTGTTTCAGTTTCCTTTTGTGATGTTTTTGTGATTCCACCTATCACAAGGGTGTCACCGTCATCGACAAGAAGCTCAGTAGTGGCTTTTTTAGTAGAAATTGTTGGGACACCTGTTGCCGTAAAGCTGTGAATGTCATCTTTGGAGATTTCAATCTTCAAAGTTACACGGTTGTCCAATGTGATATGAGGGGTTACCTTGAGGTTAAGCGTTACTTTTTTAAATTTTGTAGTTGGCAACTCGTCGGTTTTTGTTCTTTCAAGATATCCGATTTCGAGCCCCTGTTCTATATAGGCTTCTTTGTTATCAAGGGTTAAGATTTTAGGAGCGGATATTATTTTCCCCTTTTTGTTGATTTCCATTGCATTAAGCGTTGCATCAATGAGTAAAGAAGTTCCTGCTATACGGCTGAAGGAAAACCCAAGCAATCCCCCTGTAGGAGTAGAAAGTGGAAAGTTTACAGCTCCGGGATAGAGTCCGACCCCACTATAACCGTAAGTTCCCCCGGATCCTGGGAATGTCCCTTCAACTGACCATCCTAGACCAAGTTCTCTTGAAAAATCATTTGTAGCTTCAACGATTTTTGCCTCGATCACAACCTGAGGAGTAACACGGTCAAGCTTCTGTACAACATTTTTGATCTGCTTTATTTTAGCGGCTGTATCTGTAACGATCAGTTGATTTGTACGTTCATCTACAGTAATATTGCAGTCATTTCGATTCGGGCTAATCATTTTTGCAACATGCTGCATCATCTCTTCTTTTGCCTTGGCATAATGAACAGGAATATACTCCGTTGCTACAGGCTCAAGCTCAAGGCTCTGTGTTTTGGCTTTCTTTTCAGCCTCAAACAGCTCTTGTTTGGCTTTTTCTTCAAGCTTGAGTGTTTCCAGCCTTGCAATCCTGATGATTTCGCCTTCCTGGATTTTTTCAAGTTGATTCATTCTTAAAACCAGGTCAAGAACCTGGTCCCAAGGGACAGGCTTATCAATTGCAAGGGTAACTTTTCCATGGACATCTTTATCTATGGCAAAGTTTTTGCCGCTGAAATCTGCTATCAGTCTGAATATGTTTCGAATATCAGTATCAAAGAAATTAACCCCTATTCTTTCTCCTGTGTAAACCCTGGGCGGCCCTCCTCCGTATATGCCTGAACGTCTTGAAGGATGAGCAGAAATCGCCTGTGTTTCAACTATGGAAGCCTGGCTTTGTTCATTCTTTACACTCACTGGTTTGAGTGGATATAAATTAATGTCTCCGGATTTTTTAGTGTACGAAGCAGACTCATCAGGATTCTGTCCAGATGTCAATGCCTTGTCAGTGGCATGGCACGTCGTGATTCCTGTAAATAATATAAGCACAGCCATCTTGATGACACGTGATAATCGGGAAAATACAAGAATCATCCAATTATTCTCCTGAAGGTTTCTGGAATTTGACCTCTGATTTCCTGGTGACAACAATTCCCATATCATCTTCAACCTCTTCTTCAACAATAACCCGGTCTTTCATGATATTAATAACTCTACCGGAATGAATTCCTACGTAAGTACCTAACCCGACCAGATAACCCTTGCCTGTTGATTCTTCAAGCATGGCCCTGTATTCTCCGGATGCAGTACGTATTGTGGCTGTAAGCTTCAACTGACTCAGGTCAAGCATTTCCAGAGGAGTTAAAGAGGTTCTTCTTGAACTTCTCAGGCTTTCGCCGGCATATTTTCCAGATTCATCCTTGATAAGCGGCTCAAACGGGTCAATCCTTCTTGCCGGGTTGTAGGAAACTGCCTGCGGAGTTACCTTCAATAAGGCCTCCGGTGATTTTATTTTTTCTGGTTTTTCGTAAATTTTCTTCCTGATAATCTCTGGCACAGGCTTATTAATAACAACTTCACTACAGCCTGCAAAAAACAGTGATGCTCCAATCCAGCAAAGAATCAAGCTAAATTTAAGGAAATTCATTGTTTAGGCCCATCAGTTACTTTTTTCCCTTCATTTGCCGGAGGTGTTTCAATATATTTATATGTAACTGCTGTACAGGATGTGACAAGCCTGGCTCCATCCTTTGAAGGCAGGATGAGAGTATCCTTTATGTTTACGATCCTCGGCAAATTGGAAATCTTATCGAAAAACATTCCAATATCATGGTATTTTCCGGACACAGTAACAGAAACCGGTATTTCAACAAAAAAATCTTTTACAATTTCAGGTTTTGGTTCAAAAAGCAAAAACTCCAGGCCAACATCATGTCCTGATTGAGAAACGCTGGTAATGAGCGCAGGAATTTCCTGTTTATCTGGCAACCCATCTCTAGTGACCCTGAAATCCTGCTCGGCATTTTTCATCTCCTGCCTGAATCTGTCAATCTGTCTTGCAGATATTCTGGCATTTGACAGCCTCTGTTCAAGTTCTTGCAATTTTTTCGACTTTTCCTCAATTTCTGCATATTGGGGATAGTAAAAAAAATAACCGAAGATCACAAGCAAAAGAAAAACGCTGACTGCAACAATCTGTATCCGCTTAAACCTGGTAAGTTGGCTGATTTCCTCAACAACTGGTGCAAAAAGTTCAAATAATTTGTCAGTCGGTTTCATTTTTTTTCAATGGATTCTGAAGAATTTTTTCCAAGAGAAACAGTTTTTTTACAGGAAATCTCGAAATTTTTCAAACTGACATTTTTAATAATATGCTGTTTAATGCTCTTGAGGCTGACACTTGAAAAGAGTTGACAGCCTTCGAGTCGGCTCATGAAGTCTGCCACTGTCTTATTATCCATGGCAATACCTGTAAGCTCGACTGAGTCTTCTAAAGATGAAAGCCTTGTGAGCCACATTCTTTCGGGAATAACCATAAGAGTCATGGTATCAAGAAGAGCTACCGAAGCTTTCCGGTTCTCTTCAAGATTTTTGATGATGGTTATTTTTAATTTTATTCTATCAAGGTTCTTTTTTATTTCATTGATTTCCCGGGTCAAAAAATTCAGGGATGATAACTCTTGGGTCGAGGCATTTATCCGATAGTCAATGTCATCTATTTTTTGATTGAGGATAAAAACAAAATATGACATTAAAAGTGTCAGGAACAACATCGACAAAAAATACACGGATATCTGTTGCCTGATGTTTTCTTTTTTTCTCGCCTTTCGAAAAGGCAAAAGGTTAATTAGTATCATTTGTCATCTGCTCTGCGAATGGCAAGACCCATGCAAATTGCAACCTGCGGGGAAATCTGTTCAATAAAAGATGAACTAATATCCTTGTTTACAGAAAACCTGTTCAAAGGATTCAGGACTTCTACTTCCAGAGCTGTCTCAGCAGCTAGCGTTTTCCTGAAATTGGCGATATTAGCTCCTCCTCCACTCAACATGATTTTTTGGATTTGATTATCAGAATAAGAATAAAAATAATCCAGAGCTCGCCGGATTTCCAGTCTCCAGTTGTTTATAACAGAGGCAACAATGGAGGCAATCTCTCTATCTGTTATTTTTGCAGGTTTTTTGCTGATCCTAATTTCTTCAGCTTCCTCCAGAGAACATTGAGTCTTGTCTGCAATTTTATGGTCTGCCTGATTACATCCCAGAGAAAAATTGCGGGTGAAAAGTGAAAGGCCATCTTTTACTATGTTCATGGTAGTCTTGCTTGCTCCGATATCAATCAAGACCACCACATCTTCCTGTGAATCATAATTTGCCTCATAAATATTCTGAAGCGCGAAAGCATCAACATCAATCACACATGGCTTTAATCCGGCAAGTTCAACTATAGAGATAACATCATTGATAAATTCTTTTTTTGCTGCAACCAGGACTACATCCATCTTGTCTGAAGAACCAAGGCTTTCACCCATGATATGAAAGTCTATATTGGCATCTTTAATATCAAAGGGGATGTATTTCTCAGCCTCAATCTGGATGTTTTCCATGAGTTCATCGTCAGTCATGGTATTAACCTGGATTTTTTTAATGATAACAGAATACCCGCCTATGGATATAGCTACATTTTTTTCTTTTATTCTACTTTTCTTAAACAGTTCGCGTATAGCGGCTGCAACCGTTTCACTATCCTTAACGATCCCATCCTCAATGCTTCTGCTAGGTATGTTGGCCATAGCAAATTTATTCAAAACAAGGCTGTTTTTTCGTGTACTGATAACCTCGCCAATCTTTAGAGTTCTTGAACCAATATCAAGTCCAACAAGTTGTTCTTTTTTCCAGAATGACATAGAGTAAAATCAACCTTGAAAACAGATATAATATCAAACGAATCTTTATGTTTTCCTCTTCTGTTACCATAGTATCGTTTTGGAAAAATAATCAACAGATTTTTAAGCTTAAAAACAAAAATTGCGTTTTGAAAAGCCTCTCTTTACCTTGACTTTAAGGTAACCGTTGCATAAAATTGGCTATGACTGTCTTAATAAGTGAAAAAATAAAACCTTTCCGGCTTGTCAAGTATTTTACGATAATAAGTCTTGTGGTCATTTTTTTTGGAGCCATTGTCCTTAGTTTTTTAAATATTCACTGGGCAAGGACATTGCAACTCAAAAAGAGCGAGGAGTTTGCGCTTGTTCTGGTAGAGAACCTGAACCACCAGATTTTTCTCCAGTTTGTCATACCTGTTGTTCTTAAATACGGGAAAATTGAACTTAGCAATCCGGAACAGTTTGAACGCATGGACACTATTGTCCGAAGCACTCTTCACAGTTTTAAGGTTGAAATGCTCAATATCTATGACATGAACAACACCATATCCTACAGTTTTGACAAGAATCAAATCGGCAAGAAAAACATGGGAGGCCCCGGCTATGAGTACGCTATCTACGGTACTTCGACATCTTCTCTGTTCCAGAGAGGAAGTTTTTTGGAAATACCCCTGGGATTTTCCAGGCAGAGTAAACTGACCACTTTTGCACCGCTTCGGGCAGAACGGCAGTATTTAAGAATATCCGGCCCAGTCCTGGGAGTCGTTGAACTGGTACAGGATATTTCAGAGGACTATCATACAATTTTAAATTTCCAGCTCCTTGTAATTGTCACAAGCACAGTGGTCATGTGCATACTTATCGGAATTCTCATTTATGTGGTACAACGAGGCGAGGGAATAATCCAGCAGCGTACACAAGAACATTTAACCTTGAAGGAAAAACTGTCTCAGGCGGAACGGTTATCTTCTCTTGGTGGAATGATAGCGGGAATATCCCATGAAATACGTAACCCGCTAGGAATTATCAGCAGCTCGGCCGAGCTTCTGAAGAAAAAAGTCATGCAGTTTGATCCTTCCAACACAATTCCAGATATTATTATGGAAGAGTCGAACAGGCTCAACAATATTATTACGGATTTTCTCAATTTCGCAAAACCACGACTTCCAAATTGCGTGCCGTGCAGAATCGATGAAATCATAGAGAAAAACATCACATTTATAACCCATCAGATTCAGGACAAAGGATACATAATCATAAAAGACATTGCCAGCCCTCTTCCCGAAATTAATGCAGATCAGGACATGCTTTATCAGGCATTTTTAAATATTTTCATGAACGCCATTCAGTCAATGCCAAATGGCGGAAAGATACATGTCCGTGTTCAGACTTTGAACAACATCGTTACCACCAGCATTGAAGACGAGGGCACGGGTGTCCCTGATGAACTGCTTGAAAAAATATGGGATCCTTTTTTTACAACTAAGGAAAAAGGAACGGGGCTGGGACTTGGCATTGTAAGCAATATAATAAAATCACATAACGGAAACATAAGGATTGAGAACAGGCCGGAAGGCCGCGGACTAAGTGTAGCCGTTGAGCTTCCTGTAGCTCCAGCCATCACTCCAGAAGCCTGCCTGAATGAACAGAATCTGCCCGTGTAATGCCTTTTCTTATCACAAGGGTTTTTCCGATTTCAGCACCATCCGATATTACCCCTGGATTAAAGTTTCCTGAACCTCTCCGGAAAGTCCTGGTGTTCGGATAGCGTGCTGAAAAATACTTCTTAAGTCTGTAGTCTTCTGTTTTTACTAGAGAAAGCGAAGCTGTGTCATTTTTGTTGACAGACGATTCATTCTCTAATTTTGTTCTGAATCCTGATAAAATCCCTGACGCAAAATCGGTTTTTCTTTGACGGTTCAACATGCAGTCAAAATTGTATATTCTCCACTCTGATTGAGTAAATTGCCTTATAAAATCGAAAACATAACCTGCCATCTGAAGATTCCTGGCAGTTCCGCTCAACTCAAGAACCGTGCCCATTTTTCCTTTTTCAATCACATAGGCCGGAACCCAAAGAGCTTTTACAAAATAATAATCCATTAAAATATGAGAAAGGGCATAATCCTCTCGAAAATGCCTCAGAGCAGGTTTTCCGGCAAAGACGCTGAAATAATCTCTTGATCTGTTTTCAGGAATATGCTCTGTTTCATATTTTTTCATGAGCTCGTGTGCCTTTATCATCGCAGCCTCTGCCTCATTAAGATTGCTGCTGCCAGCAAGAGCCATTAATTTTTGAATCCTCATGCTTATTTTATCGCCACCTTCTTCTGCTGCTTGAAAAATCCTCCTGCTGAGAGGAACATATGCTCCTGATGCCCTTGGATTTGCCTTGAGCATCTTGCATGCCTTCTGAAACGAAGCTCCATGAGATGTTTCGTTATGAACATGAAATGCCTCACTTGTAATCTGGTGAGCCATTTCATGAAGAAGCACTTCACGCACATCGCTCCAGGAATGGGAAAGAACAAAGCTTCGGCTGAGACCAATTTCTCGTTTTTCATGAGCCCAGTCCCCTAGCTTGCTTGTCATATCCTTAAGGATAAACACGGGTCTTTTCATCTTTCTGCGAAGATCAAAAGAGATTAACAACAAGGCGTTATCCCATTCACAGGACAGGCCGTGAAGAATTCTTTGTTCTAAATCAACTTGAAATTGATGCATGTTAATTCTTATCAATAATCAAAGCTGCAATCTGCATTCTATGAAAACAGCAGAATCTGATTTTTTGGCGAGCGGCTTTCGCCTGAAGAGATTACACGAATTGCAGGAACACCTTTTACAGGACATTTATTTTCACAAATTCCGCATCCTATACACTGCTGCAAATTTACATATGGCTGTTTCAGTCGGATCGGTTCTTTTTTAAAACCAATGACATCTCCTTCCTGAAAAACAATTGCCTTTGGGGAAGTCGGGCAAACTTCCTCACAGACGATGCATGGACCGTTTGCAGTCCATGGCAGGCATTTCCCCCTGTCAACGAATGAAGAACCTATCCTTACAGGCCTTTCCCTCTTATCCTTTCCTGAAAGCAATTCAATTGCTCCTGTAGGGCAAATGCTTGTGCAAAGGGTGCATGAATACTCGCAGTAGCCTATAGTCATATTTAAAACAGGGGTCCAAAACCCTGCAATACCTGCCTCGCCAAAAGATGGCTGGATTGCATTTGTCGGACATACCTTCATGCACATCCCACAGCGCTGACAAAGTTCCAGAAACTGATCTTCAGGCAATGATCCCGGGGGTCTGATCAATCTTGCATCTGTGGAGTGGTGAATCTGACCATCCAGTCTGCTCAAAAAAGGAAAGGCAACTCCTGTACCAAGACTAATTAACACCGCCCTCCTTCCAATATCCGGAGCAGGTTTATTACTTCCATGCCATTTGAACTTAAATGTCAGTGCATTTTCAGGACAAACTCCCTGGCAGTTGAAACACCTGACGCATTCCGAATTCTCCCACACAATATCCGGTTTTGGAGATGCAGCGCCCTGACAGTGTTTCATGCATTTATTGCAGCCTGTGCATCTGTTTTCATTTCGTTCAAGTCGGAGCGGACTAAAATAAGAAATCAGCCCAAACATTGCTCCAAGAGGGCAAAGGATTCTGCACCAGAATCTGGGACGGATACGATTTAAAAATAAAATAACTAAACCAACAAGGCCGATAAAAAACCCTGTCTGATATGCCGGATAGCCGAAGCCAAGGATAGGAGATACAAGAATCTCAGCGGTATAACTTAATAGTGACAGTATCTTGAAATCGCTTGCAGCCATAGCATCAAAGACTTCCTTTATGCCGATGTTGATTGCAGGCATAATGGAAACGGCAAGGAAGCGGAAAAGAAAAGAAATCGGATCCATGATTCCAGCAAGATTCAAACCAAACAAGGCTGAAACCATCACCAACAAAAAAATTGCATATTTTATCTTATGAGCCGGAATTTTTTCATTCCTGGAGACATGTTCAGAGCCTTTGGTAGAGGGACGGACTGCTCCGATTGCATGGTGAAGGGTTCCAAAAGGACATATAAATCCACAAAAAAAGCGGCCTAAAAACAGGGTAAGACCGATGATGGCTAAAGCCCAACCTGTTCCTGATATCCACTTTTGGGAGGACAAGAGAGCCGACAACCATACTAGCGGATCAATATCGAAGAAAAAAGTTACAGGGATTTCGAGCCTTAAATCCTGCTGTCTTGAGACTTCCAGTGAATAGTCAATAAAAAAGTCTTTGGGAAGCCTTGTTTCAATCAGGAGAAACAAAAAAAAGAGCAGAAAAAGGACCTGCGATATTCTTCTTATGTATATAAGGTGCTTGATCTTCACAGCATCACTTGATAACGATTCAACTGGCTGAAATCAGTTGTTCCCAGACCCCATTTCTGGGCAAGCTGAATATGGCCAATGTCAGAAGGCTGAATCTTGAAGAGGCTGCAAGCCATAGCATCTGCCGCAACAGGATCATTGCTCAATATGAGACGGTTTGCCACGGCAACATCTGTTGGACTGCCTCCTGAAGGACCGTTCGCAATCATGATTCTGATAGCATCTATTAAAGTCAGCGTGGGTTTGAAAAACCTTGCAAGATCAACAATGCTCTGATGAATGTCCTGATGAAGTGCGCTTCTCCTGCCTCCAACCGCACCTATCCAGTTTTTCATCCCCAGGGTAAGCCCGCTTATGCTGTGTACTTTGGCGATAGGGAGGTTAATGACCTTATCAGCTTCCACAAACGGGATAAATACTGGCCAGACCTCAAGGCGCCGTCCATGAAGGTTCATGTCTTTCATTAGACTTGATAGCGGGTAAACCAGATCTGCCCCTGTTTTCTGGGCTATCTGAGCTGCGCCTGTAACTGCAAAGCAGTTTCTTGCCTCATAAATTGTATGATCCGCTATTCTTACTTTTTTCGCACCTGCTTCCTGGCATAGAACCACTACAGTTTCAAGCACTTCAGGATTTGTGGTCGCTGCAAGATGGGGTGCCCTTGCCCAGGAAATATTTGGCTTGATAACCACAACATCTCCTTTTGAAATGAATTTTGACATGCCTCCTGAAACCTCAAAGAGTTTTCTTGTCAAAGCTACTACATCACATGGATCCTTGCTGGAAAAACCCTCTGCAATGAATCCCCTGCCGTCTTCTTTGGCATTTGCAGAAAAAGAGGCAGGCGCCAGACTGTAAATGGCAGCACCTCCAGCCAGTTTGAGGAAATGCCTTCTGCTGATGGGAAAATGATGTGAATTCATTTAGTTCACCTCATTATATTAAAGAGTGCGCTGATACAGGAACATGATATTGAAGAGAGAACTTTGCGAATTGTTTTTAGTTTATTTAAGATACTACTCAAAAATCAACAAAAAAAAGTGAACTTTCCCCAAAAAAGTAGACAAAGTTCAAAGCAATCATGCTGATTTCATGACCCGTTCAAAAAAGGATTCGGCCACGGCTTTTTTTAAGATGTCACGCTCCAGGCGAAGACGTTCATTTTCACGCTTCAGACGCCGTAGTTCATTGTCATCTGACTTCAGGCATCCTTTTCCAGGAAAAGCCTGTTCGCCGTCTTTAAACAATTCGTTTTTCCAGCGGCTGATGATCCCCTGGCTGATGCCCATATCGCGTTAGATTCCGGTTTGGGTGTTGCCTGGTAGCATTGCCAGCCGTACAACTTCAATTAGGTATCCAGTACGCTCTGCTGATAAATACGGCCAACTCATTTTAAATATCCGACATAAAAGGTGTTCTGGCTGATCAGATACCCGGAATGCTCCGTCTCGATTTCATCCGGATGACTCTCTGAGGCTCTGGCTTGCCCATATGCCGGATATTCATAGGCCATATTTACTACAGCTTCTTCAACTTCTGGGGCAACACGGTTCTTAATACAGGGCTTTCGCCTGCTTCTTTCTTTTAGCCCTTCAATCCCGTGTTCATCATAGGCTTTTTTGATGTCAAAAAAATGCTGCCGGGATACTCCATTAATTTTA
>JBBIWB010000006.1:0-86977 GCA_037439445.1 Desulfobacteraceae bacterium
GGCCTTTTTACAAAGCCGTCCGAATATTGACTTTTTACGAGTTCATCAAAATTATGCCTCTTATTGAAATTACAGATATAGTAAAGTCCTACCGCCGTGGGAATCAGGTTATCCGCGTAATAGAAAATATTTCTCTAAGCATAGTAGAAGGCGAATTTCTCGCCTTAATGGGTCCGTCAGGCTCCGGTAAAAGCACGCTCTTAAATCTCATTGCAGGCCTTGATCAGGCGGATTCAGGAAGCATAAAGGTGGATGGGGTTGAGATATCAGGGCTTTCAGAAACAAGACTTGCTGCATGGCGTGCCGGACATGTCGGATTTATTTTCCAGTTTTATAATCTGATTCCTGTGCTGACGGCTTTTGAAAATGTTGAACTTCCCCTCATGCTCACAGGTCTTTCAAAAAAAGCCAGAAAGGCTCATGTTATTACGGCTCTGTCGCTTGTCAATCTTCATGACCGTATGGATCACTATCCTGGACAGCTCTCAGGCGGCCAGCAGCAAAGGGTTGCAATTGCCAGGGCTGTTGTTACTGACCCCACAATCATCGTGGCCGATGAGCCGACAGGAGACCTTGACAGAAATTCAGCAGAAGATGTGCTTCTGCTCATGGACAGCCTGTGCAGAGACATTGGAAAGACCATTGTCATGGTAACCCACGACCCGCGTGCTGCCCAAAAAGCCCATACTCTGAAATACCTGGAAAAAGGTGTATTATCCCATGTTCCTCAAACTGTTGTTCCGGAATGTTTTCAGGCATAAACTGAGAACCCTTCTGACGATACTAGGGATAAGTGTTGCCATTCTTGCCTTCGGGCTTCTAAGAACGGTTATAAGCGCTTGGTATGCTGGAGTCGAAGCATCATCTTCGAGTCGTCTCATAACCAGAAACGCCATTTCTCTCATTTTTTCTCTGCCTGTTTCCTACAAGGAAAAGATCAGAAGTGTTGATGGTGTCAAAACAGTCTCTTATGGAAACTGGTTTGGAGGCATTTATATCGAAGAAAAGAATTTCTTTGCTAATTTCGCAATTGAACCAAGGTCTTATTTTGAGCTTTATCCGGAATACGTTCTTTCCGAGGAAGAAGCTTCTGCTTTTTTCAGGGACAGAAAAGGCTTTGTTGCAGGATATAAACTGGCTAATAGATTCGGCTGGAAAATAGGAGATACTGTGTCTTTGAGGGGTACAATTTTTCCGGGCAACTGGGACTTTGTCCTTCGGGGTATTTACCGTGGAAAAGATAAGACAAGTGATGACAACCAGTTTTTCTTTCATTGGGATTATCTGAATGAAACTATGAAGAAAACCATCCCAAGAAGGGCTGATCAGGTTGGTTTCTATATCGTTGGTTTAAAAAATCAAGATATTGCCGCTGAAGCATCTGTCGCAGTAGATAAGCTGTTCAGGAATTCGAATGCTGAAACCCTGACTGAAACTGAAAAATCCTTTCAGATGAGTTTTGTTACGATGAGTGAGGCACTTCTTACTGTAATCCAACTGGTGTCTTATGTTATCATTGTTATTATCATGGCGGTTGTGGCAAATACAATGGCCATGTCTGTTCGTGAGCGCATGGGAGAGTATGCTGTTTTCAAAACCCTTGGTTTCGGAGGCAGATATCTTGCCTTCCTCATCCTTGGGGAATCCCTTGCTCTTACTGCCATGGGAGGATTAACCGGGATTCTTTTTACTTTTCCTGCTGCAAGTGCCTTTGGGAAAGCTGTAGGACAGTTTTTCCCTGTATTTCATGTTTCTGTTGAAACCATTCTTCTGGATATTTCCGCAGCGTTTCTTGTTGGTATTGTGGCAGCCATGATCCCGGTATGGAGGGTTGTGCAGGTCAGGATTGCAGATGGACTGGGAAGGATTGGATAGATATGAATATTCTTTTCTTCTACAGCCTCAGAAATCTTCTTACCAGAAGGCTTACAACTGCTCTCACTGCTCTTGGGATGGCTCTTGTGGTATTCGTGTTTGCGTCAATCATAATGCTTGCAGAAGGGCTTCAGAAGACCCTGGTAGATACAGGCAGATATGACAATGTCGTAGTTATCAGAAAATCCGCTGTTACCGAGGTTCAAAGCGGTATTGACCGCTTTCAGGCTGCAGTAGTTGAAACACTTCCGGAGATAAGTCTTGGTATTGACGGAAAGCGTCTTGTTGCCAAAGAAATGGTTGTCCTGATAACGATTGAAAAAAAGGATTCAAACAGCCGCGCTAATGTTGTCATAAGAGGTATTTCTGAAGCGTCCCTGCCTTTGAGGCCACAAGTAAAGCTTATTGCTGGCCACATGCCCAGACCAGGTTCATTTGAAATAATTGTCGGCAAAAATATTGCCTCAGGATTCAGGAGTGCAGGGTTGGGTGAGACTCTTGTTTTTGGCATGAGATCATGGAAGGTAACCGGAATCTTTGAAGCTGGATCGACAGGCTACAGCTCCGAGATATGGGGAGACGTCAACCAGTTAATGCCTGCATTCAGAAGGCCGGTATATTCTTCTGTTTTATTGAATCTGAGCAAATCCGAAGACTTTGAAACAGTGAAATCAAGCATTCAGAATGATCCAAGGCTTACACTTGAAGCCAAACGTGAGACTGTTTACTACAGGGAACAGTCTGAAGCAATGGCCACTTTTTTGAGAATACTCGGTACATCGCTTACAATAATTTTTTCGATTGGAGCCGTTGTCGGTGCAATGATCACCATGTATGCAGCGGTTGCCTCACGTACAGGAGAAATTGGAACACTGCGTGCGCTTGGCTTCAGAAGAACTACAATATTATTTGCTTTTCTTTTTGAATCCTTGCTTCTTGGCTTACTCGGTGGATTAACAGGTCTTTTCCTTGCTTCTTTTCTTCAATTTCTAACGGTTTCGACAACAAATTTTCAGACTTTTTCAGAGCTTGCATTCAGTTTTATGTTAACCCCTGGCATCGTTGTCAAATCTTTGATTTTTTCTCTGATGATGGGTTTTGCAGGCGGCGTTCTTCCTGCTTTTCGTGCATCAAGACTGAATATCATTGCAGCACTCAGAGAAGGGTAAAATATATTCTTTATGCCCAGTCTTGCCTTGACAGTTTAATCAAAGTGATTAAATTTCATGAAAAAATATCATGAAATATCTCATAATTATCTGATAAGTTATAATATTTTTCCAATATTAATCAATTAAACCGGAGGAAAATCAAAATGTCTGCAAAAATAATTTGTTATGGCTCAAAGGCAAGAGAGAACATGTTAAAAGGAGTTAATGTCCTGGCTGATGCAGTCAAGGTTACCCTTGGCCCTAAGGGAAGAAATGTGGTTCTTGCAAAATCTTTTGGATCTCCCACCGTTACAAAGGACGGTGTGACAGTGGCTAAAGAAATTGAGCTTTCAGATAAATTTGAGAACATGGGCGCCCAGATGGTAAAATCTGTTGCCAGCAAAACCAGTGACGTTGCAGGTGACGGCACTACAACTGCAACAGTGTTGGCTCAGTCTATTTATAACGAAGGCCAGAAACTTGTTGCCGCAGGCGCAAACCCAATGGCTATTAAAAGGGGAATAGAGAAAGGTGTTGCAGCAGTAGTGTCAGAGCTTAAAGCCATATCAAAACCTACCAAGGACAAACTTGAAATTTCCCAGGTTGGAATGATTTCAGCCAATAATGATGAAATGGTTGGGAACATAATTTCAGAAGCCATGGAAAAAGTCGGGAAAGAAGGTGTCATAACAGTTGAAGAAGCCAAGGGCATGGAAACCACTCTTGATGTGGTTGAAGGCATGCAGTTTGACAGAGGTTATATTTCTGCACATTTTTCCACTAACCGTGAAAAGATGGAAGTCCTGCTTGAAGAGCCTTTAATCCTTATTCATGAAAAAAAGATGAGCACATTGAAAGACATGGTGCCGCTGCTGGAAGAAGTAGCCAAAACCAGAAGGCAGCTTCTCATAATAGCCGAAGACGTGGAAGGCGAAGCACTTGCAGCTCTTGTTTTGAACAAGCTTCGCGGCACTCTTCAGATAGCAGCCGTTAAAGCCCCCGGATTCGGAGATCGCAGAAAAGCCATGCTTGAAGACATTGCCATCCTTACAGGTACCAGGGTAGTGTCTGAAGAAATGGGCATGAAGCTTGAAAACGTGTCGGCTAAAGACCTTGGAAAATGCAAGAGTGTCAAAATTGATAAAGACAACACGACAATAATTGATGGTGCTGGAAACCGTAAGGATCTGGAAGGCAGAATCCGTCAGATCAGGGTCCAGATAGAAGAATCAACATCTGATTATGACAAAGAAAAACTTCAGGAACGGCTTGCAAAACTTATAGGAGGTGTTGCGGTCATTCGGATAGGTGCAGCAACTGAAACAGAGATGAAGGAAAAGAAAGCAAGGGTTGAAGATGCCTTGAACGCTACCAGGGCTGCTGTTGAGGAAGGTATTGTTCCGGGAGGAGGCGTTGCTCTTGTAAGATGTATAAAAGCCCTTGACAAGGTTGAATTAAAAGGAGAGCAAAGACATGGCATTGAACTTCTAAAACGCGCTCTAACTGAGCCGTTGCGCCAAATTGCAGCAAACGCCGGTTTTGAAGCTTCAGTAGTTTTGAACAAGGTTCTTGATGGTAAAAATGACTTTGGTTTTAATGCAGCCACAGCCACTTACGAAAACCTCATACAGACAGGGGTTATTGACCCGACAAAAGTGGTTCGCTTTGCACTTCAGAATGCTGCTTCGGTTGCAGGCCTGATGCTTACAACAGAGGCTATGATTACTGAAAAACCCAAGAAGGCACCAAAGACACCGCAGTCTTCCGGCATGGATGATATGGAAGATGACATGTACTGATTAGAATCCTGATTGCTCACTTTAATCCCCCTCTCCCGCATTCGGGGGAGGGCTGTTACAACCTTACAACATGGCTTAAGAACTTTTCCGGATTTAAAAATCTCAGATCTCATTTTCCCACCGTTTTTACACTAATTCTTGGATTGACAAATCAATTAAGTTTCTGTAACAGATACATGATATTGACAGGGGCCAATATACTTATAATTTGTCTATAAGTTTTTCGATTAAGGAGCATTTATAACCATGGATTCACAACACACCATTATAATTAATGGAAATCCTTTAGCATTCGAAGATGGGGAGTCCATTCTTGAAGTAGCCAGGCGTAATCATATTCACATTCCAACCCTGTGTTATCTCAAGAACACACACCGTATAAGAATGTGCAATATCTGTGTTGTTGAGAATGCAGATACAGGCCATCTTGTGCTTGCGTGTACAACCTTAGCTCATGACAATGTTCACATAAGAACCGAATCGCATAAGGTTTTTCATGTAAGACAAAGAGTTCTTCAGATAATGCTGTCGCACGGAAATCATAATTGTTCTCTTTGCAGTGATGAAATCAAAGGCTGGACCGGTTTTCAGACTATGGTTCAAAAATATGATAATTCCTCGGAAATGTGTCCTGTATGGGGAGAATGCGAACTACAGGACCTGGCATTCAGATATCAGGCATCTGCAAAAAAGTTTCCCGAAGCCAATACGAAATATCCTATGGAAATGGTGAACCCTTTCATAGTAAGGGATTTTTCACGATGCATTTTTTGCTGTCGTTGTGTAAAAGCCTGCAATGATATTCAGGTTAATAATGCCATCGAGTACAGCCATATTGGGCATGATATCAAGATTGTCACCCCTGGTGATAAACCACTGAAAGAATCCGACTGCGTTTTTTGTGGGGAATGTGTTCAGGTCTGTCCTGTTGGAGCCCTTGTTGAAAAAGACGTCCGATACAAGGTAAGGCCCTGGGAGACCAAAAAGGTAAGAACAACTTGTAGCTATTGCGGTGTTGGTTGTCAGATAGCCTTGCATGTAAAGGACAATCAGGTTGTCAAAGTCACTGGAGTAAAAAATGCCCCTCCGAACATGGGAAGTCTTTGTGTAAAAGGAAGGTTCGGATTCAACTTCATAAATTCGAAAGACCGCCTTACAAAACCTCTCATAAAGGAAAACGGAAAGTTTCGCGAGGCTTCCTGGGACGAAGCACTTGATCTTGTTGCAAGAAGACTGGGTGAAATCAAGAACACCCATGGCCCTGAGACAATCGGGGTTCTGACTTCTGCCAGAATAACAATAGAAGATAATTACATAATAAGCAAATTTACCAGAGGAGCTCTCAAAACAAACAATATTGACCATTGTGCCCGTCTCTGACATTCTTCTACTGTGGCCGGTCTGGTCGCAGCATTCGGAAGCGGTGCGATGACAAATTCGATTCAGGATATTGAAAATGCAGAAGTCATTCTTCTTACAGGATCTAACCCTTCTGACAATCATCCTGTCATTGCAGCATACATGAAAAGAGCCATAAAGAGCGGGAAAACCAAACTCATAGTTGTTGATCCGCGGCGCATAAAACTGGTTGATTTTGCCACCCATTGGCTTCGTCAAAATTTAGGATCTGATGTTGCCTGGATTAACGGACTGATGCATGTAATCATTAAAGAAGACCTTTATGACAAGGTCTTTGTTGAAAACAGAACAAATGGTTTTGAGGAATTAAAACGAACTGTTGAAAAATACACTCCTGAATATGTGGAAGGCATAACAGGGATTCCAGCCAATGACCTCATAGAAGCTGCTAGGCTTTATGGAAGCGCAAAGGCTGCCTGCATAATGTACTGCATGGGTATTACACAGCACACAACAGGAACTGACAATGTCAAGGCTTTGGTAAGTCTTGCAATGCTTTGTGGGAATCTTGGCATTGAGGGAGGAGGAATGAATCCCTTAAGAGGCCAGAACGATGTTCAGGGTGCCTGTGATATGGGTGGACTGCCTGAGTTCTTCAGCGGCTATCAGGCAGTAGCAAGCCTTGATAACAGAATGAAAATGGAAAAAGCCTGGGGAGTGGAAGGGCTCTCTGATAGACCAGGGTTTAAAATCACAGAGATGTTGCCAAAGGCTATCAAAGGCGAAATAAAGGCCCTTTTTGTGATAGGTGAAAACCCGATGGTTTCTGATGCTGACATTCACCATGTTGAAAAAAGCATTGCAAGTCTTGACTTTTTCGTAGTTCAGGACATTTTCATGACTGAAACTGCAATGCAGGCAGATGTTGTGTTTCCTGCATGCTGTTTTGCAGAAAAAGATGGTACGTTTGCAAATACGGACAGAAATATTCAAAGGGTAAGAAAGGCAGTTGAACCTCCAGGTGAAGCCTGGCCTGACTGGAAAATTGTCTGCGAACTATCAACCCGCATGGGTTTTCCTATGTCATATGAAAACAGCAAGGCCATTTTCGAAGAAATAGCAAGCGTTACCCCTCCTTATGCCGGCATATCTTATGAGAGGATTGAGAACAATGGAATCCCATGGCCATGCCCTGACAAGAATCATCCTGGAACACCCATCCTCCACAGGGACAAGTTTCCTACAGGCAGAGGAAATCTTTTCGGAATAGAATATATTCCGCCTGCAGAGCTGCCTGACGAGGAATATCCTTTTTATCTTACGACAGGCAGGAACCTTTATCACTATCACATAGGTTCCATGACCATGAAGACAGAAGGCCTCAATGAACTTGCTCCAGATTGCTATGTTGAAATATCACCTAACGACGCAGAACGACTTAATTTTACTGAAGGAATGATTGTAGAGGTTTCATCCCGAAGAGGGAAAATCAAGGCTCGTACAAATATTACCAACATGGCTGTTGATGGAACTGTCTTTCTCCCTTTTCATTTCGCAGAAGCTGCAGCCAACCAGCTTACCAATTCTGCGCTTGACCCTGTTGCAAAAATACCTGAATTAAAAGTATGTGCCGTAAAACTTGCCAAAGCTGCTTAGCTTGCAAAAAAGCCTGCGGGAATGCAAAAACATTGCTGCAGGCTTATAATTTTAATCCCATCTTCTTAATCGTCGCTGGTTTTTTTGTACAAAATAAAGTCACTTCAACCTTTTGCTTCCAAACACATATCATTAAATAACGACATCAGGAGAAATTTACAATAATGACCCAGAATCCTGAAGAAGATTGTTCAACACTTCCTCAAGAAGAGCCAACTTTTGCCGATATGCTTGAATCCTATTCTACTAAAATATCAGGCAACATTAAGCCGGGAAATAAGATTTCTGTGCGTATCATAGCTGTTGGCAAAGACTCTGTTTTTTTGGATACAGGCACCCAGATTGATGGTGTTGCGGACAAAACTGCACTTCTCGATTCCAAGGGTGAATTTTCATATAAAGCAGGCGATTCAGTTGAACTTTACGTTGTCTCTGTCAAAGACGATGAAATCCTTTTTTCCAAAGCCTTATCTTCTTCTATAGATAACTCCCAATTAAAAGAGGCCTATCAGAATGCTATTCCTGTACAGGGGAAAGTAACGGCACAATGCAAGGGAGGATTTAATGTTGATATTAACAGCACCAGGGCGTTTTGTCCTGTAAGCCAGATTGACATTTCTTATGTTGAAAACCCCGAGATTTTCATAGGAAAGACATTTGATTTTCTGATTCTTGAGTTTTCGGATAAAGGAAAAAACATTGTTGTTTCAAGGCGTGAACTGCTCAAACAGGATCAGGATGAAAAAAAGAAGATTTTTCTGGATAAACTTTCTGTCGATTCAATTGTTACAGGAAGAGTTACAAAGATAATGCCTTACGGGGCCTTTGTAGAGCTGATTCCAGGGATAAAAGGCCTTGTTCCTATTTCAGAAATAAGCTGGTCGCATGTTGAAAAACCCGAAGATGTTCTTAAAACAGATGATTGCCTCCAGGTAATCGTAACAGCAGTTCAACCTGTAAAAGACGGTGAACCCAAAATATCTCTTTCCATCAAAAAAATACTTGAGAATCCATGGGATACTATAGTTGGAAAAATCAAAGCCGGAGACAAGGTAAAGGGTAGAATAACAAGAACTGCCCCTTTCGGTGCTTTTGTTGAAATTGCTCCAGGAATTGACGGGCTGGTTCATGTCTCAGAGATAAGTTATGCTAAAAGGGTAAACCGTATTGAAGATTTTCTTTCAGCAGGGGAAACCGTCCATGTATTGATCAAGGAAATAGATGTGTTGAAGAAACGCATATCCCTCAGTATAAAAGATGCTGAAGGTGATCCGTGGGCAGATGTTCCTGAAAAATTCAAATGCGGACAGGCTATGGAAGGCATTATACAGAAAAAGGAAAAATGGGGATTCTTAGTGACCCTCGAGCCTGGAATATATGGTAGTCTTCCTTTTTCAGAAATCAGATCCCAGCCTAAATCTCTTGAAAGCTCCTTAAAACCGGGACGAGTAATCACTGTCATAATAGATGAGGTCAATCTCCATGAAAAGAAGATAATGCTTAGTCTTACAGACCGTGAAAACGATAACTGGAAGGATCATTTACCCCTGAAAAATGATAGAGATTTTGGGATTTTAAGCGATAAACTCAAAGAAGCACTCAAGAATACAAAACATAAACAGGATTAATTTGATATTTGTATATAGGTATCTGGTTGGGCAGACAGACTGAAGGATTGGAGGAGCTAATAGCCTCCTTTCTGTCTGAAAAACCTAAGTATTTACCTTTAATGCTTTATAATAAGGATAGTAAATGACAGAAACAGACGATCAAGTATCTGAACCAAGAGCAGAAAAACCAAAATTTCTTACTCAGACACGATTTGATGCATTAAATATTCCGGAGCCGATTCTAAAAGGCCTTGCAGAGGCCAACTTTATACTATGCACTCCTATTCAGGCACAGACACTCCCACTTTCTCTTTCAGGAAAAGATGTGGGGGGTCAGGCTCAAACCGGTACAGGAAAAACCGCTGCTTATCTTGTAACGGTTTTTGCCACCCTGTTTCGTGATGCAAAAAGAAATCAGGGTGAACCAGGGGCTATCATTGTATCGCCTACCCGAGAGCTTTCTCAACAGATTTATGAAGAAGCCGTTTTAATCGGAAAATATACGGGTCTCACAACAGCTCAGATCATAGGAGGAATTGATTACCAGAAACAGGCTGATATCCTAAGAGGCGGAGTCGACATTGTTATCTGTACGCCGGGAAGAATCATAGATTATTTCAAACAAGGGATTTTCAAGACAAATAATATAAAAATCGCTGTTATTGATGAAGCTGACAGACTTCTTGATATGGGCTTTGCCAAAGACATGAGATTTATTCTGCAGAAAATGCCAAAGTACGACAAACGTCAAACACTTCTTTTTTCTGCAACACTTTCTTTCAAGGTCATGGAACTTACTTATGAATTCATGAACCTGCCAGAATTCATTTCTGTAACTCCTGAAGAAGTTACAGTTGATGGAATTGAGCAATCCCTTTTCCATGTATCGTCTGATCAGAAACTGTCACTTTTGCTCGGGCTTCTTGAAAAAGAGACTTGGGAACGGATACTGATTTTTGTTAACACAAAATCAGGAGTCGAATGGCTAAGCAGCAAGTTAAGAGGCAACGGCTGGCCTGCAGAAGGCATTACAGGAGATATCCCTCAGGCCAAACGATTCAAGCTTATGGCGCGATTCAAAGACGGAACGATAAAGATACTGGTTGCTACAGATGTGGCATCGCGTGGTATTCACGTAGATGATATCAGTCATGTCATCAATTTTGATCTTCCACAGGATCCAGAAAATTATGTTCACAGAATAGGCAGGACTGCAAGGGCAGGAAAAACAGGCAAGGCTCTCACATTGGCCTGTGAGAATTATGTCTTTCATCTTGAACCTCTGGAATCTCTGATAAATTACAAGATTCCTGTCGTGTGGCCTGAAGAAGACTGGTTTAGGGAAGATAAGGCAAAAGATGTTCAAAGTGCTCGTTATTCCAAAGACAAAGCCAGGAGGCCAGAGAGAAAGAAACCGTCTTCAGCAACTCCAAGGCGAAGTGATCGAACTGAACGTAATAAAGAGACTCCTGCCTTTAAATTCATTATTAAAAGAGGAGAAAATTATTTTCCAGGAACTTTTTTCGGGTTTCGGCCGGAATCTGCAGATTTGTCAGAGGATTCATCCCCTGATTTTAAGATGACAGAAGACATTGAGTA
Organism: Desulfobacteraceae bacterium; assembly: GCA_037439445.1. Taxonomy (GTDB): domain Bacteria; phylum Desulfobacterota; class Desulfobacteria; order Desulfobacterales; family Desulfatirhabdiaceae; genus JBBIWB01. The sequence continues at coordinate 11,050 of JBBIWB010000006.1, forward strand.
TCTTGAAGATGTTCCTGAAAAAATCTCTGGGAGAGATAATACTGAAACTTCTCCCATGGAAATAATACCTGGGACTATAACTGAATCACCGGCAGAAACTGCTCAGGCACTTACTGATGAAAACACTGAAACCGCGCCTGTTATTAAAAAGAAACGAAGGCGCAGGCGCTACAACAAGAAAAAAAACCCGGCCTCGGGATCTGAATAATCCAATATTCTCTGGCGTCTTCATCCGAGAAAACAACAATTGAGAAACAAGGCATTTTTTTCGAAAAAAACCAGTCCACTCTTTGTGTATGATCCAGCCCTTCCAATAATACAAAAAAAAGATGAGATCATAAAGGCCATTTCCCTGCACCCTGTTGTGATTGTTTCGGGTGAAACGGGCTCAGGCAAAACCACGCAACTTCCAAAATTCTGCCTGGAAGCAGGCAGAGGTGTTTCTGGCATTATAGGCTGCACCCAGCCTCGAAGAATTGCTGCAATGAGTGTTGCAGCAAGGATTTCTGAAGAGCTTGGGGAAATACTGGGCAGCAGTGTCGGATATAAGATAAGATTCAAGGACCGCACAAGCAGACATTCTATCATCAAGATAATGACCGATGGAATACTTCTTGCCGAAACCCTGAATGATCCAAACCTTGGCCAGTACGACACAATAATCGTAGACGAAGCTCACGAACGAAGCCTCAACATAGATTTCATACTTGGAATCATAAAAACCATCCTTAAAAAACGACATGATCTCAGGTTGATAATTACATCTGCAACCATAGACACGGATAAGTTCTCAAAAGCATTTGATGATGCGCCTGTCATTGAAGTATCAGGACGGATGTACCCTGTTGAAGTAAGATACCTTGCGCCTTTTGAACCTGATAATGAAGAAGATGAGCCCTCCCCTGCAGAGCTTGCAGTCAAGGCCATAGAAGAGTTGGATCGTAATAATAGTTTCGGTGACATACTCGTCTTCATGCCCACAGAACAAGATATAAGGGAAACATGTGAGCTCATAGAGGGAAGAAAAGATCCAGGAACTGCAGTTCTTCCTTTGTTTGCAAGACTGTCTTCAGGTGACCAGTCAAGAGTCTTTTCCCCTGCTCCTGGACGTAAAATAATAGTTGCCACCAATATTGCAGAAACATCTCTCACGATACCTGGAATAAAATATGTAATTGACACGGGGCTGGCCAGAATTTCTCAATATACTCCAAGAGCAAGAACGACATCACTGCAGGTTCGCCCCATCAGCAAAAGCAGTGCTGATCAGCGCCAGGGACGGTGCGGCCGTATGGAAAATGGTATATGTATAAGGCTATATTCAGAAGAAAACTATCTTTCAAGACCACTTTATAGCCGCCCTGAAATACTTCGCTCGAATCTGGCGGAAGTAATTCTAAAGATGATGGCTTTAAAGCTCGGATCAATTTACGATTTTCCTTTCATAGACATGCCTGATAGCCGCAGCATCAAGGACGGTTTTGATCTCCTGATAGAACTTGGCGCCATCTACAGATTAGATACCGGAGATAAGAAATTCCCGGGAAGGAATAATATGGGCGAAGATAGCAAGAACGACATATTCAGGCTGACTGAACAAGGCAAAATCATGTCAAAAATTCCTGCGGATCCAAGGCTTTCCAGAATAATGTTGGAGTCGATGAAAGAAGGTTGTCTTTCTGAAATATTGATCATTGCTGCTGCACTGTGTATTCAGGATCCTCGTGAAAGGCCAGCCGATAAGGTTCAACAGGCAGATTCCCAGCATCGCATCTTCAGCGATCCTTCATCTGATTTCATTTGGTTTCTGAATTTATGGAAACATTATCAGCAGATTACCGGAAAATCCGGCGAACTGAAGCGATTCTGTAAACAGCATTTTCTTTCTTTCAGGAGAATAAGGGAATGGCAGGATATCCATGCCCAGTTTTCAGAATCAATAGAAGAACTTGCAACACATTCAAATGAAAAAAATGATTCCATCAAACATGAAGGGACAACTCTTTCTACTCATATACTGAAGAAAAAGGTCTTGGATTCAAGTTCAAATTTTGCAGACGGCTACAGCAGAATTCATCGAGCCATTCTCAGCGGTTTTTTGTCAAATATAGCCGTTAAGAAAGAAAAAAACATCTTCAAGGCTACAAGGGGCAGAGAGTTAATGATATTTCCAGGCTCTTGCATTTTCAATAAAGCAGGAAAATGGATAGTTGCCGCTGAAATGATAGAAACCTCCAGGCTTTTTGCCAGAACAGCAGCAGGGATTGATCCAGAATGGCTGGAAGAGCTCGGCAAGCGTCTTTGCCGCTATAACTGGAGCCAGGCGCACTGGCAAAGATCAAGGGGTGAGGTGGTGGCTTTTGAACAAGCCAGCCTCTTTGGTCTTGTAATAGTGGAACAAAGACCAGTAAGCTACGGCAGGATTAATAATGTCGAATCATCAAATATTTTTATAAGAAGCGCCCTTGTTGATGGAGATGTGAAGAAACCCTTTCCCTTCATGATCAAGAATCAAAAACTTATTGATGAAATAAAAGATGTTGAAAACCGTTTCCGCAGAAAAGATATTCTTGTAGGAGAACATGAATTATATGAATTTTACAGGGAACGGATTCCTTTTTCAATATATGATATCCGGACATTTCAAAGATTCATCAAGGATAAAGGCGGTGATGAATTTCTTTGCATGAAGGATGAAGACATCCTAAGATACATTCCTGATCCGCAGGAACTTGCACTTTATCCTGACAAGCTTGAGTTTGGAAACAACCAGTTTTCGTGTTTGTATAATTTCAGTCCTGGAAGCAAAGATGACGGAATTACATTAGAAATACCAGTAAACGCAGCTCGAACAATTCCAGGAGAATCTCTTGAATGGGGTGTGCCAGGACTCTTTCGCGAAAAAATAGAGGCTCTCCTGAAGGCTCTTCCTAAAAAATACAGGAAGCAGCTTGTTCCGGTTTCTAAGACAGCAGACATCATAACAAGTGAGATTCCCAAGGGGAAAGGCTTACTTGCTGATGCCCTGAGCAAGTTTATCCAAAAGCGGCTTAAAATCAATATTCCTTCTTCTGCCTGGTCGGCAGAAAGCCTTCCGGATCATCTCAAGATGCGCATTGTGATTCAAGGGCCTGAGGGAAAGGTTATTTATGAAGGAAGAGATGTTTCGGCTCTTCGGAACCACCCAACTGAGACTATCACCCCAAAAGCTCTGGAGACTGAAAGAAAGAAATGGGAACAGTTCAAGATGACTTCCTGGGAAATGGAAACTATTCCAGAATCAATAAGGATTACAGGAGAAGACGGAATAAGCCGAATGCTTTTTCCGTGTCTTCTTAAAAACAGTGATGGCAGCGTTGATCTGAGGGTGTTTGAAGATGAAAAAGAAGCAATAACAGCTCACTGCCTTGGAGTTGCAGCATTATTTGAAATTCTTTATGCAAAAGAGCTGAGGTTTTTACAGAAATTTCTAGTAATACCGAATAATAAAGTCAAGATGGCCGAACATTTTGGCGGCGTTAAAAAATTACAGAAAAAATTTTACAATGCTGTAATTAACAGGCTTTTTGCCCGAAATATAAGATCCAAATCTGATTTCCTATGTCATGCTGAAAAAACCCTTCCTGAAATGGCATTCATTGCCGGAGATTTCATGAACGGATTCTTGGATGTCATGGAAGCTTTCGCAGATGCAAGCACTGTGATAAAAAACCTTGTTGATAATAATCCATCCAATTTAGCAGCAAAAAAGTTCTGGAAAGAGCTTGTTGATCAGCTTAATGCCTTGATTCCAGAAGATTTCATGATGAAATACGAAAAGCACAGATTTCATCATATCATCCGCTATAGCAGGGCAATAGCCATACGTGCGCAGAGGGCCTGGCTGGATTTTGAAAAAGACAGGCTTAAAACAGATGAGATAAGGCTTCTGTCTGAGAAACTTTGTCTCATACAGCAAAAACTTTCTCCTTTTGCAGGCGAAGAAGAGAAAAAGGCAGTTGATGAACTGTTCTGGATGATCGAAGAATACAAGGTTTCAGTTTACGCCCAGGAGCTTAAGACAGCTATTCCTGTTTCAAGAAAACGAATAGAAAAGGCTTTTGAATCTCATCTGAATTAACTCAATCAATTCAGATGGCGACTCCATCAAATCAGTTATTTTCGGAAATGATGAGCTTAATTTCATCTCTTGATAGAAATCTCCACTTGCCTTCGCCAAGGCTTCCGAGCCGAATGTCTGAGATCCTGATTCTGTGAAGCTTCAAGACAGAATTGCCTATTTTTTGAACCATGCGTCTGATCTGCCGGTTTCTGCCTTCCTTAAGAATTATTCTAAACTTGTATCTGGAAATCCGGTGAATTTCTGCTGGACGGGTAAGTGTTCCCATGACTGGAATGCCTTCTGCCATTTTTTGCAGGGATGAATCCGAAACAGGAGAAAGCAGAGTTACCACATATTCTTTTTCATGATCAAAAGATGGATGAGAGAGTCTGTGGTGAACAGCCCCGTCATTGGTCAAAAGCAATAGCCCCGTCGAATCCTTATCGAGACGCCCGACCGGAAAAATTCGTTCAGAAACAGATACAAGCTCAGTAACAAGTTTTTCACCGGTCTGGCTGCAGCTTGTGACATATCCACGAGGTTTGTTAAGGGCGATGTAAATAAGTGTCTGAGCGGCAAGAACTGGTTTTCCGTCAATCTCTACTAAATCATGTTCCGTATCAACCTTTGTTCCAAGTTCAGTTACGACTGCACCGTTAACTTTGACGTTTCCGGCAAGAATCATATCTTCGCCGTGACGTCTGGAGCAGACTCCGGCAGTTGAGAGAAATTTCTGTAACCTCATCAAGGGCATTGTTATGACCTGTAATCAGCATTAATCCTCACATAATCGAGAGAAAAATCACAGGTCCAGACGGAAGCTCTGTATTTTCCCATGTGAAGATCAAGAGTGATGACAAACTGTGGCATCTTGAGAACCCTTGTGACTTCATCCTCGACAGCTTCGCCTCTGCCACTTCCTTCAGAAAACATCAGCACGTCATTAAAGAAAATATCAAGATTATGAGGGTCGAAGTCAACCCCTGCCCTTCCTGCAGCAGCCAGAATTCTTCCCCAGTTTGCGTCTTCTCCGAAAATAGCAGTTTTTACAAGATTCGAGTTTGCAACTGTTTTTGCTATTGTATGGGCATATGTTTCAGAAGAAGCTCCACGTACACATATTTCAACAAGTTTTGTGGCACCTTCGCCGTCCTTTACAAGCATTTTGGCAAGAGTTATCAGAACATCATTCAAAACATCCTGAAATACCTTAATATCTGAATGAGTATCTATTTTTGCACCTGAAAGCCCATTGGCCAGAATCAAGGCAGTATCATTTGTACTTGTGTCTCCGTCTATGGTAATTCGGTTGAAAGACTGCTCGACTCCTGAATAGAGACAGTCATGAAGTTCTCTAGGTGAAGCAGCTATGTCTGTGCATAAGAAACAAAGCATTGTAGCCATGTTGGGTGCAATCATTCCGGCACCCTTGGCAACACCTGTGACTGTAAATGTCTTATCTCCTGTTCTTGCGTTCCGGCTTACAAGCTTTGGAAAGGTATCAGTTGTCATAATAGCTTCTGCAAGAGGCATGAATCCGTCATGGCTTAAAGAGCTGGCAAGAAAAGGAAGTGAGTCATTAATTTTTTTTACTGGTAGCGGCTGGCCGATAACCCCTGTTGATGCAATCAAAATCAGGTCTTCAGTGATACCAAGTGCTGAAGCAGCGTGCATTATCGTATTACGGGCATCCTGAAAGCCCTTTTCCCCTGTACAGCAATTGGCATTTCCGCTGTTGACAAGAATTGCCTGAGCCAGTCCTTTTGATCTTATTTTCTCCTGACTCAGAAGAACAGGGGCTGCCTTAACAAGATTCCTGGTAAAAACTCCTGCCGCAGTTGCAGGAACTTCTGAAAAGATAATGCCCAAATCATTTCTGCCATTTTTCTTAAGTCCGGCAGCTACACCTGCTGCCTTGAATCCTTTAAGATTTTCCATGGACCCACCGTTTATTTTGTCTTCAGTATATCTATGGCTTTTTGAGCATCTCTTGCCATTGGTGACGAAGCCTGGGTTAATTCCAGCACTTTAGAGTAAGCCTCCAGAGCCTTAGCATGGTTTTTGGAATCTGCATATACTTTTCCAATCTCATAGAAGAGATCTGCTGATTTTGGAAAGAGTCTTGATTTTTCTTCAAGCAGTAAAATAGCTTCAGAAAATTTTCCCTGAGACTGATAGGTTCTCGAAAGCCCATTTATAGCATTTAAGAATCCAGGCTCAATTCTGAGAGCTTCAAGATATGCTTTTTCAGACAGATCATATTTCTTCTGATAAAAATAGACCAGTCCAAGATTGGAAAGAGGAAAATGAGGAGTTGTATACAGAAGATCTTTTGAAATAGATGTAAAACATTCTATAGCCGAATCATAGTTTTCCTGAGCCATGTATGCAATGCCAAGGTTATTGATTGCAGAAGCATATCCGGGTTTTAAAGAAATGGCCTTCTTGAAATGCTCAACAGATGAATCAAACCTCTTCTTTGCCATGTAAACAAGACCCAGGTTATTGTGAAGATAAGGATCGTCTGGAATTATCTTTTCTGCAGCAAGAAATTCTCTTAATGCAGCAGTGAAATTGGACTGAGCCATGAAAGCCTCTCCAAGATTTCTGGCAGCCTCCCCTTTTTTTATTGAAAGTTCATCTGTTGCACAGCCCATAAGAAAAGCTGTCAGTATCATTCCATAAAATAGGAATCTTGCATGACCATACTTCATCGTTTGTAACCTCTCTCGATTACTTTTTACATCAGGACACGTTTTGGCATTAAAATACAGGATCATGGACTTTGCCATTTGCACCATCATTTATTTAGAAGGTTAAGCTTTAAAGCAATTTCAAGAGCCACAGCCTGTACAAAAACATCAAGATCTTTCCCTTTAAGAGGGCTGCCTGCTTCAGGCACTCTTTCAAGATGGGCCGGACGAATCAACTCTGGAAGATTTATGAGACTCTCGTCCGGAATTACTTCAAATTCATCGGGAAATCTTTTTTCAAAATACATTTCCTGAAAACCTGAAAATTTAATGGCATGGGCTGTTGAGTCTAAAATTGCAACTTCATCTTTTGCCACAAACCCTGATTTTCGGGCAGCAATGAGCCCGGCAAGAGTTTCTCCGCCATGAGTGCAAGCAACATGACCATTTCTGTTGGCCAATAACTGCCAGTCCATGATTTGCTGCTCTGTAACATCCACAAAAAAAACATGATCCTTTCCAGCTGCCTTATTATACTTTTCAACCAGGTGGATGACCCGAGGCATTGATACAGGATTTCCTATCATTGCAGCCTGTGCAGCACTTGGCTTTACAGTCACCGGAACAAACTGCCTCTTGTCAGGATCCGATTGGCTGTAATACCTGCAGACCGGATTGGCATGAAGCGACTGAACACCTATTATTTTCGGAAGGGCCTCGATGACTCCTGTGTCGAAAAATTTAAGAAATCCGCTCATTACAGCAGTGATATTGCCTGCATTTCCAATAGGAACTACGATCACCTTACCTTCCATATCATATTCGAAATCCTGGGAAATCTCATAAGAATAAGATTCCTGCCCAAGTATTCGCCATGCATTCTTAGAGTTAAGAAGAGCCACTGAATATTTTTCTGAAAGCGCTTCTACGATTTTCATACAGTCATCAAAAACACCTGGGATTTCAAACACCTTAGCACCACTTCCAAGGGGCTGGGAAAGCTGCTGCGGAGTGACTTTCTTATGCGGAAGAAGGACAGCAGACTTGATGTGAGGCATTAGATATGAGGCATAAAGCGCTGCTGATGCAGAAGTGTCTCCAGTTGATGCACAGACTGCAAGAACATCTCCTACAAGGCCCTTCTGAATTAGAAACCTTATGTAGCTAAGAGCACTTGCCATGCCCCTGTCCTTGAAAGAAGCGCTTGGATTCTGGCCGTCATTCTTAAAAAAGAACTTTAGTCCGGCCCTGTCCTGCAGAAAAGAATTGGCTTCTATGACAGGGGTATGACCTTCACCAAGAAAAACAATTGACTCCAAAGGCAATACAGGGCCAATGAATTCATGGTATCTGTAAATCCCTTTGAGTGCAGGAACTGTAAGAAGCTTTCTGTAATCAAAAATTCTGCGCCAGAGTTTGCCTGGAATGGTTTTAAGAGTTTCAAACTTCATGTCATGAAGCAATAAAACCTTCCCGCAGTCCGGACAGGTGTAAAGCAGGGTGGAAATGCCATTTTCCATGCCACACCCCAGGCATCTGTATTTGAGATCGTTTCTTGTTTCAGGAATTATATATGGTCTGATATCTTCTGGAAAATCATTTATTTTCATGGAGTTATGGATTTTATCCCTCCCATATAAGGCTGTAAAACTTCCGGAATTAAGACAGAGCCGTCAGGCTGCTGGAAATTTTCAAGTATTGCTGCCACAGTCCTTCCTACAGCAAGCCCCGAACCGTTTAGGGTATGAACCAGCTCTGTTCCTTTCTTTCCTTTTCGTTTGAAGCGGATATTTGCGCGCCTTGCCTGAAAATCTTCAAAATTACTGCATGAAGATATTTCCCGGTATACTCCCTGGGCAGGCATCCAGACTTCAATATCATAAGTCTTTGCGGCAGAAAAACCCATGTCACCTGTACAAAGTGTAATCACCTGGTATGGAATTTTAAGCTTTTCCAGGATTGTTTCAGCATTTCTTAATAGCGATTCCAGCTCATTGTATGAAGTTTCAGGCGTGGTGAACTTGACAAGTTCGACCTTGTTGAACTGATGCTGCCTGATAAGCCCCCGCGTGTCTTTTCCATAAGATCCTGCCTCTGATCTGAAGCACGGAGTATATGCAGTATAACAAATGGGTAAGATTGCTTCATCCAAGATTTCATTTGAATGAATATTGGTTACCGGCACTTCAGCCGTTGGAATCAAAAAATAATCCCATCCTTCAAGCTTGAAGAGATCAGTTTCGAATTTTGGAAGCTGTCCGGTGTTAGTCATGCTGCCTCTGTTAACCAGAAACGGAGGAAGTATTTCTGTATAACCATGACAGGAAGTATGAATATCGAGCATGAAATTTATCAATGCTCTTTCAAGCCTTGCTCCTTGCCCAAAATAAAGAGGAAATCTGGCTCCGCTAATCCTGGTTGCCCTCTCAAAATCAAAAATTTTAAGATTTTCTCCTATGGTCCAGTGAGGCAGTGTCTCAAAATCAGTAATTTCAGGTTTTCCAATCTTTCTGCATAAAAAATTGTCCGAGCTGTCTTTTCCGACAGGAACGGATGAATGCGGAATATTTGGAATTTCAAGAATGATTTTACTTAGGTTTTCTTCGGTTTCTGATAAAATCTTTTCCAGCGCCTTTATTCTTGAGGAAACTTCCTTCATGTCTGCAACAAGAACATCAGAATTTGCCCCAGTTTTTTTCATTCCTGCAATCATTTCGGTAACTTTATTTCTTTGAGAGCGCAGGTCTTCAAGTTCAATAAGAACTTCTTTTCTCCTGGCATCGAATACTGTAAGTGCTTCGAGATCAGCGGTTTTCCCCCGATCAGATAAAGATTTTTTTACAATCGATAAATTTTGGCTAACAAACTTGATTTCCAGCATAACAATACCTATTATAACAGTCTAAAGGTTGAAGGCTTGAATAGTTTTATATTAAATTGTGTACCAACTGCAAGCCATTTAGTCAATGATAATGCTTTAGCTTCTTTACTGGAGAAATGAAATGGACGATATAAAACAGACGAAAAATAGAATCCGTAAAGACATGCTCGCGACCTTGGGATATCTTTCAGAAGAAGAAATTGCACTTAAAACCAAAACGATCGAACAACGTTTGTTAAATTTTGCCAATTTTGTAGAAGCTAATATTGCAATGCTTTACATAAATAATACAGGAGAGGTTGCCTCACTTAACATTATAAAACGGTGTCTGGATTTAAGGAAGATAATCGTTCTTCCTGCCTTTGATTCCAACAAGTTCAGGATGAAACTTTATAAAATTGAGAATACGGAAAAATGTCTGAAATATGGGTCAAGAGGAATGCTCGAACCAGATCCTTCCAAATGCAAGCCGGTTCCGATAGAGTCCCTCGATATAGTGGTGGTTCCAGGAGTTGTATTCGATGAAAAAGGGGGTAGAATTGGTTCAGGCGATGGATATTATGACAGATTCATTCTAAAACTGCCAATAACAACAAGAAAAATATCGATTGCTTTCGAAGAACAGATCATTTCACATGTGCCCATGGAATATCATGACAAATATGTTGATATTTTAATCACAAATGAGCGAACTATCTATAAAATATAGGCCGAATGTTCATCTTTTACATTCATGGCAGCCTTCTTACATGAAATAACCAGCCAAGATCAGTGTCAAATCCTGATACTGGACTTTGTTCGCATTTTCCGGATTCAACAATGTTTTTTATCGTAGTGATGCGGCTGACTCACGGAAGTCAGGCTTTTCCAAGAGAGTAACCCGATTATGGACAACAACACAATATTGACTCATCCTGGTTATCTAAAACTTAAGGAAATTCTTTCAGAATGTGGACCTGTTGCCATTGCATTTTCAGGTGGTGTTGACAGTTCGTTTTTGCTTAGAGTTGCAAAAGATGTCTTGAATAATTTTGTCCTTGCCTTAACCGCCCTTTCAGAGACAACTGCCAGGCATGAATATGATGAGGCAGTGAAATTTACCAGAAATATAGGAGTGCAGCATATCAATGCTGAAACCCATGAACTTCTCATCCCCGAGTTTATAAAAAATTCTTATGATAAATGCTATATCTGCAAAAAACATAGATATGAAACGCTTATCCCCATAGCAAAGCAGCATGGTTTTACTTCTATTGCAGACGGAGAAAATCTGGATGACGGAAAGGATTACCGGCCGGGAAGCATGGCTGCCAGAGAGCTTGGTGTAAAAAGCCCTTTAAGAGAAGCAGGTCTTGGCAAGGATACGATAAGGATGTTGTCCAGGGCTCTGGGATTATCTTCCTGGAATAAGCCATCCCTTGCATGTCTGGCATCAAGAATTCCATTTGACAGCCGGATAACTGCCCAAAAATTGAAACAAATAGATGATTCTGAAACATTTCTAAGAGATCTTATCGGAGATAATGTCCAGATACGGGTAAGACATTTCGGAGACACTGCACGTATAGAGCTCGATCAAGACAAGATATCAGGTCTCATGGAAGCATCTGTGCTCAAGAAGGCTGTTTCATGTCTGAAAGAAACAGGATTTAAACATGTCCTTCTGGATCTTGATGGATACAGGACCGGAAGTCTTAATCCCCGAATTACTGACCCCTGAGACCAGTGGCTGATTTGATCCTGCAAGCAATTCCTTTAAGGGCAGGAGTTCCGAATGCCTTGCCAAGATTTTCGGTTGATGTAAGCATGTTGTAGTTTGCACTCTCCCAGTCAAACTTCGAGCCAATGCCTTCTTTTTTAAACCACCAGCCTGAAGCTGCAACCACCACTCCCTTCATTATCTTGTCAGATATTTTGGCAGTTTGTCTTATAGCCCCTCTTGTTGTTTCAATGACTGTTTCATCCCCATCCTTGATGCCATAGAGGCTGGCGGTTTCAGGATGAATTTCACAAACAGGGCATGGCAGATGCTTGTTTAAGCTTTCAAGCCATCTGTAAGACGAATGCAAATAATAACGGCTTTTAGCGCTTGTAAGCACGAGAGGATATTCAAGAGACATTTTCCTGTCCTGGCTCAAAAACCTTGGGAGTTTCTGTAATCCGAATTTCTCAGCAATGCTAAGTTTCAGCTCCAATTTTCCTGTTGGAGTCTTGAATCCATTTCTGCGGAATTTTTCAAAATGCTGATCACCTTTCAGACAGCTTTTTTGCGAAAATTCCTTGAAATTCAGGCCAGCAGGCTTAAGGACTTCATCCAAAAGCTCATTTTCATCTTCAAACCAGTATTCCTGCCTTGTCATGATTTTTCCAAGCTCATTAATTATTTTCAGATCAGGCCAGCAGAAATCAGGTGGCTCTATCACCTTGGGTCTGGCCAATATATATCCGTGCCCCAGACCATAGTGGCCTATATCGTTGAATTCGAAATGTGTCGCAACAGGAAGAACTATGTCTGCAAGTGCTGCAGTTGGAGTCATCACGACATCCGATACTGCCAGGAAATCAAGTTTCATCAGTGCATCAACGGTACTTCGGCTGTCAGCATACCCTATGACTGGATTGGAACACTGGACATAGGCAGCTCTCACAGAATAAGGTATTCTTTCAAGCACTGCTTTTTTGAAATAAGCACCCGGTACTGTCATTAACCTGGGAATTGTTCCAAATGAAGCATGGATCATTTCTTTTGGTTTTGAGGGCAGAAGGTCTGTACGGACGAATTTTCCAAGACCTAAGATATCAGGATCATTTGGCTGGATGTTGCCTCCAGGAACATCAAGGTTCCCGCAAATGCCAATCATGCAGATCAGCGCTCTGCAGGTATCAAAAGTATAGGGGCTCTGCTCTATTGCATTTCCCCACCCCAGGGCAGATGGTTTTGATTTGGCATACAGTCTGGCGCTTTCACGAATCAGATCTACTGGAACCCGAGTTATTGCCGAAACTTTTTCAGGTGTATATCCTTTGACATGTTTTTCAAGATCGCTGAAACCATGTGTCCAGTTATCGACAATTTCTTTGTCATAAAGTTTTTCTTCTATTATTACATTTAAAAAACCAAGTGCAAGTGCGGCATCTGTTCCAGGAAGAATCTGCAGCCAGTGTCTTGCCTTTTCGGCAAGTGCAGTTTTTCTCGGGTCAACGACAACTAAAGCCGCCCCTTGCTGTATCTGATCCAGGACAAGAGAGGATATGCAGCCTTCTTCATTTGTGCTTGTTACGTTGCTTCCCCATAGCATTATACATTTGCTGGGATAATGATAATCGACAACAGGATAAAAACCACAAGTATGAAGACCGCTCAGCTCCCGGGGTGCATGGCAGACATCCTGGACAGCAACAATATTGGGTGAACCAAAGGTATGGGCAAGACGAATCAGGGCAAAATGCTCCATCCCTTTTGGCATTCCCTGGCAGAATACTACGGACTTGGCGCCATGGTCACTTCTTATCCTCATTAAATTCCGACTTATTGTCTCTATTGCAACAGACCAAGAAATTTCTTCCCACACGCCTTCTCCACGCCTGCCGGTTCTTCTTAGCGGACTTTTAAGACGATCGGGATGTGTAAGGCGGTCAGCAGAAATTTTTCCCTTGATGCAGATATAGCCTTTATTCAAAAACCCTTCCGGGTTACCTGTGATTTCTGTTATGATGTTGTCAGATGAAGCTACTTTAATTGCGCACCCGCCATGATCCATTCTTGCACAATGGGTTTTTGTCCATTTAATTTCCTTTGACATTAATGATTCCTTTTGCTGAAATTTTTTCCATCACCTTCTTTTCTTCGAACAACAGAAACAAAAACATCTGCATTTTCACTGATTGTAGAAAGTATTTCTTCAGGAAAAGAAAAGGCCATGCCATTTATTTCGAAAGACTCGATTTCGTTCAACATGGACATGTCCTTTATTTTCTTTACAGCATCGATAAAATCCCTTCCTTTCATCCAGATACCTTTATGTAGCAGTAAAAGCCCCTGCTCTCCTGCAATCTGGTTGAAGAGTTTCAGGGTGATTCTGCCATCTTTGATGACAGAAACTGAAGCATCATCTTTGAGAGAAATCGGTTGACGAAAGGATGCGTATTTCCCACCTTTTCTGAGGGTTGCACCCACCAGTCCAGGCATGGCGGCAGAAAGTGCCAAAACGTCTCCGTCCCTGATCTTCATGGAATCTACATCATCTACTGCCCTGCCATTCAAAAAAATGGTTTGAATACGTTTATCCAGATAGTCTTCAGAAATACCGATCTGTGATGTTACAACTTCTCTGATGCTTGACCCTGTACTTACCTCTAAACCTGCACCCTGGCGAAAAACCAAATTGAAACAAAACCCGAGTCTATCGTTTTTTTTCAAAATCATATTTATTCGATATTTCAAAGCAGCTTCAGAAAACATGTCCATATTGTTGTATTGCCTTGTTTTAAGAGGTGATGTCTGAACCATTATTCAGTTATTGCCTTTTGTTATGATGACAATTTGAGTTGTTTTAAGGATTTCAGTGTCCAGATACTAGTGTTCAATAATCACATATCATTAAAAAGTCAAACAGGACAGTTCAGGCCCAGTAACCTTATGCGTCAATATCTATTGACATAATAAACTTTACACAATAATTATATGTATTTTGATGTAATTTTAAAATCAAATAAAGACCGATGGTTCAATATTAAAATTTTTTGGAGGAAAAGATGAACTGGTTTGTAAACACGCTGTGGTCATCGATAGGTAAAAAAATGTTGATGGCTGTTACGGGTTTGTGTTTTTGTGGTTTTTTAATCTCTCACCTAGCAGGAAACCTTTTTATTTACCGGGGAAGAGATGCATTTAACCTGTATGCAGAACGTCTTCATTCACTTGGGTTTCTGTTGACTGCAGCAGAGATCATTCTTTTATTAATGGCATTGATTCATGTAATTACCGGAGCAACACTTTTTTATGAAAATCTCAATGCCAGGCCTAATCGCTATGCTGTCAATAAATCGGCAGGAGGAAGATCTATAGGGTCTTCGACCATGCCTTATACCGGTTTTTTTCTGCTTTTTTTCATTATCTTTCATCTTACGAATTTTCACTTTGTAGATAAGGCAAATCAGACTATTTTTGATATCGTTTCAGTTTTTTTTTCCAATCCGCTCTATATGGTTTTCTATATATTTTCAATGATCATAGTAGGCATTCATGTGAGCCACGGACTCTGGAGCGCTTTTCAGACACTTGGCGCTAATCATCCAAAGTACATGCCGATCATAATGACATCAAGTCTTGTTTTCAGCCTGATTGTCGGCATTGGTTTTGGGTTTCTTCCTGTCTATATTTCACTGATTGCTTAAGGATAAGGAGACTAGTAATGCATTTAGATGCAAAAATTCCAGGGGGCCTCTTAGCTGATAAATGGGAGAGGCACAAATTTGAACTGAAGCTTGTGAATCCTGCCAATAAGCGCAAATTTGACATCATAGTCGTTGGAACAGGACTTGCCGGAGGCTCAGCAGCAGCATCTCTTGCAGAGCTTGGATACAATGTGAAGGCTTTCTGTATCCAGGACACACCTCGCCGTGCTCACAGCATTGCAGCCCAGGGAGGAATCAATGCCTCAAAAAATTACCAGAATGACGGTGACAGCACTTGGCGGCTATTTTATGATACAATAAAGGGTGGAGATTTCAGAGCCAGGGAAGGCAATGTTTACCGCCTTGCCCAGATTAGTGGCAACATCATTGATCAGTGTGTTGCACAAGGAGTTCCTTTTGCCAGGGAATACGGGGGTCTTCTTGCCAACAGAAGCTTCGGTGGAGCCCAGGTATCAAGAACATTTTATGCCAGAGGGCAGACAGGCCAGCAGCTTTTATTGGGAGCTTACAGTGCACTGAGCCGGCAGATTGCCGCAGGCAAGGTCGAGATGTTCAGCAGAAGAGAAATGATGGATTTAGTGCTTGCGGGAGGAAAGGCTAGAGGAATAGTAGCGCGCAACTTGGTAACAGGTGAAATTGAAAGCCATGCAGCAGACGCTGTAGTATTATGCACAGGTGGATATGGAAATGTCTTTTTTCTATCCACCAATGCAATGTCATGTAATGTAACGGCTGCTTACAGAGCATATCTCAAAGGGGCTCCTTTTGCCAATCCCTGTTTTACACAGATTCATCCTACCTGTATTCCTGTGCATGGTACCTATCAGTCAAAACTTACTCTCATGAGTGAAAGCCTTAGAAACGATGGCAGAGTCTGGGTTCCAAAAACACCTGGTGACAACAGATCTCCTGACCAAATCCCTGATAACGACAGAGATTACTTCCTTGAAAGAAAATATCCCAGCTTTGGCAATCTTGTTCCAAGAGATGTTGCCTCAAGAAACGCAAAAGAACAGTGTGATCAGGGAAAAGGCGTAGGAGAAACCGGCCTGGCAGTTTATCTTGATTTCAGAGATGCCATAGCAAGAGACGGCAAGAATACTATCGCTGCAAAATACGGCAATCTTTTTCAGATGTATCAAAAAATAACAGCAGATAACCCTTATGAAAAACCAATGATGATATATCCTGCTGTGCATTATACAATGGGTGGTCTCTGGGTTGACTATAATCTCATGAGTACAATACCAGGCCTTTTTGTTCTTGGAGAAGCAAATTTCTCTGATCATGGTGCAAATCGTCTTGGTGCAAGTGCATTAATGCAAGGACTGGCAGATGGATATTTTGTAATCCCATACACAATCGGTGGGTATTTTGCAGGAGCAGATCTTCCCAAAATCTCTACAACACACCCAGATTTCTTGTCTTCAGTAAATATGGTCAGTGTTCAAACAAAACGCATGTTATCCATCAACGGAAAAAGAACTGTAGATGATTTTCACCGTGAACTAGGAAACATAATGTGGGAATACTGCGGTATGGGAAGAAATGACACTGGCCTTACGAAAGCAAGAACCCTTATTCAGTCTCTTCGGGGTGAATTCTGGGAAAATGTCAAGGTCCCTGGAAAAGACAAGGATATCAACCAAAGCCTTGAGAGAGCCGGACGAGTAGCCGATTTTCTGGAATTTGCTGAACTCATGGTAATAGATGCACTTACAAGGCGGGAATCATGCGGAGGTCATTTCAACGAAGCATTTCAGACCGAAGAAAATGAAGCCTTGAGAGATGATGAAAATTTCTGTCATGTTTCTGCCTGGGAATATGCAGGAAAAGAAAAAGATCCTGTTCTTTATAAGGAACCACTGGTTTTTGAAAACGTGAAATTAACACAAAGGAGTTACAAGTGACAAAAACCATTAATTTAACGCTTAAAGTATGGCGTCAGGAATCTACAAACAGCAAGGGAGGGTTTGAGACCTATCATGCTGCCAATATTTCAACCGACATGTCTTTTCTTGAAATGCTTGATGTGGTAAATGAAAAGCTTGCCCTTGATTGCAAAGAACCTGTTGCCTTCGATCATGACTGCCGTGAAGGAATATGCGGGCAATGCGGCTCAGTTGTAAACGGCAGACCACACGGACCTGAAAAGGGAACCACTCTTTGCCAGCTTCACATGCGCCATTTCCAAGACGGAGACACAATTGCCATTGAGCCATTCAGGGCCAAGGCATTCAAGGTATTAAAAGATCTTGTTGTAGATCGAAGCCCGCTGGATAAAATCATTCAGGCAGGAGGTTATATCTCTGTTAATACAGGGGGAGCTCCTGATGCCAACGCTATCCTGATACCAAAGGAAATTGCTGAAAAAGCTATGGATGCTGCAGCCTGTATTGGCTGTGGTGCATGTGTTGCAGCATGTCCCAATGCATCTGCAATGCTTTTTGCAGGCGCAAAGGTATCACAGCTTGCTCTCCTGCCTCAGGGGAAACCCGAGGCTGCCAAGCGGGTCATAAGCATAATACGGAAAATGGATGAACTTGGTTTCGGGAACTGTTCGAATGAGCGCGAATGTGAGGCAGAATGCCCAAAGGAAATCTCAATTACAAACATTGCCAGGATGAACCGTGAGTTCCTGAAGGCATCTTTTTTTTCGTCAGTAACATAAAGAGAAGCTGGGCTTTCACCCGGATGCGTTTCCTGGCAGCTCTGCCAGGAAACGCAATAATATGACTTAAACCACCTTGTTCAAAGGATACTCTATAATACCTTCGGCACCGTTTTTCATAAGAACCGGAATAAGCTCTCTTACCACATGGGTGTTTACAACCGTCTCAACAGAATACCAGGTTGATTTATATAAAGGTGCAATGGTAGGTGCATTAAGACTTGGCAGAAGTGATACTATTTTCTCAAGAAAAGAATCGGGAACGTTCATCTTCAGCCCGACAAGTTTTTCCCCAAGAAGGGCCCCTTTCAGAAGAAGGGCAATCTGTTCGATTTTTTCTTTCTTGAAAGGATTATTCCATGCTTTGTGATTGGCAATGAGCTGGGTATTGGTTTGCATGAGCTCATGAATGATCCTCAGACCATGTGCCTTGATTGTACTGCCGGTTTCTGTAACCTCAACTATGGCATCGGCCAGACCTGAGACAACTTTTGCCTCAGTTGCACCCCATGAAAACTCTACAGTTACTGAAATACCTCTTTGAGCAAAATAACTCCTTGTAAACTGAACAAGTTCAGTAGCTATTTTCTTACCCTCAAGGTCTTCAGGTTTTCTGGCAGGAGAATCGAAAGGAACTGCAAGCACCCATCTTGCAGGTCTGGAACTTACTTTTGAATATACAAGATCTGTAACCACTATTACATCAGAGTTGTTTTCGGCTATCCAGTCTTTTCCGGTAAGCCCGGCATCCATTGTCCCGCTTTCTACATAACGTGACATCTCCTGTGCCCTGCATAAAGAACATTCGATGTTATCATCATTTATTTCAGGAAAATAACTCCTGCCGTTCACATCAATTTTCCAGCCAGAGCGCCTGAAAAGCTCTACAGTCGCATTCTGAAGGCTTCCCTTGGGAATCCCCAATTTAAGAATGTTGCTCATTTATAAACCTCTTTTGGATTAAATACAGGTTGATCCGAAATCTTTATTGACTGATCATCAGCAATGCACTGGTGAAAACAGCTCCTGTGACCTGTATGACACGCAGCACCACCGATTTGTTCAACTTTCAGAAGCACTGTGTCATTATCGCAATCGACCCTTATCTCTTTAACAATCTGGCAGTGTCCTGATGTCTCACCTTTAATCCAGAGTGTTTTTCTGGTTCTACTATAATAAGTTGCTTTTCCAGTTGAAAGAGTCTTTGCCCATGCTTCAGGATTCATGAAGGCAAGCATAAGCACTTCACCCGATTGACAGTCCTGAACAATCACAGGTACAAGCCCACCCAATTTACTGAAATCAAGATGAATTTTTTCCATAGTCTGTCCCAAAATACAATAAGCCTCCATGTCAAGGATTCACTAAAAAAACTTGTCTTTCTATCATGCTGAGTTATAATGTCAATTTTAATTAACAAGATACACAAGCAATTTTGGTATAAGATTCGTCTTCCAATCAAATTCTGGATCAAACGTCCCGGAAAGATGACGGAATCGAGAAACAAAGGCTACCACTCTGGAGACAGCCAAGATTATCAACGAGGCGTAGCTCCAGTATGATGATTTTCAGTAATTTCCAGTATTCACAGTACGATAAGTAATTCAGGCATAAAGCCGTGAACCAATTACTCGTTTCAGACTAACATGTTTTGTTTATACAAGCAAAAATAGAATTATAAAAAATTAAAATGGCTATACCTAAAAAAAGAAAAACATCCCAGATTTTAAAGAAGCGCGTCAGACAAAAGCCCAGAAATTTGTTTAGAGTTCTGTTCAAAACCATTTTTTGGGTAAGCATCATTACCATGATCACAGGGGTTATTGGCGCTGTTTCGTTTTATTTCTATATAAATGAGGACCTTCCTAAAATCTCAAAATTATCAGACTACAGCCCCCCTATTATCACTAATATCTATGCTGACGACAACAGAAAAATCGGGGAATTCTTTAAGGAAAGAAGGATAGTGGTTCCTATAACTGAAATCCCTCAGTTACTCAAGGAAGCCTTTATTGCTGCAGAAGATTCAAGGTTCTACTCGCATCCAGGAATCGACATAATAGGTATTTTAAGAGCCTTTCTGAAAAATATAGAAGCTGGCGGAGTAGTTCAGGGAGGAAGCACCATTACCCAGCAGGTAACAAAATCTTTTTTACTGTCTCCTGAAAGAAGTTATACCAGAAAAATAAAAGAAGCCATTCTGGCATATCGAATAACCAAGTCTTTTTCCAAGGATGAAATTCTGTTTTTATATCTTAATCAGATTTACCTCGGTCACGGTGCTTATGGAGTTGAGGCAGCTTCACAAAATTATTTCGGAAAATCAATAAATGAACTAGGTGTTTCAGAATGTGCGATACTTGCAGGACTTCCACAGGCCCCTTCAAGGTATTCGCCGTACCGGTATCCGGAAAAAGCCAAGCAGCGTCAGATATATGTTTTAAACCGCATGGCTGCAGAGGGCTATATAACCGAAGCTATAGCAGAAGAAGCCATTAAGCTGCCTCTGGCAATAACGCCCAGAAAAAACTGGTACATAGAAGAAGCACCATTTTATACTGAGTACATAAGGCAGTATGTTGAATCAAAATACGGACAAAAAGCTCTCTACAACGACGGCTTAAGCATCTTTACATCAGTTGACATAGATATGCAAAAGGCTGCCCAGAGTGAACTTGACGCAGGACTAAGAGATATTGATAAACGCCAGGGTTACAGAGGACCAATAAAACGCATCAAACAAGAAGAAATTGAGTCTTTTTCCTCTTCAATTCAGGATGAAATAAATGACTCACCCATTAAGCCAGGAGCCTTGATTAACGGTGTTGTCATTTCCGTAAGCGAAACAGAGCAGACTGCAATGGTAAGAATGGGTAATACTAAAAGTATAATCAAACTTGCTGACATTAAATGGGCTAGGAAAACAATAAATGATCCGGCCAATCCGGAATCCTGGACTAAAAGACCTGGAACGGTCCTAAGCACAGGGGATGTTATTCTTGTAAGAGTCAAAGATAAAACGAAAGACAAATGGGACATTACTCTTGAGCAGACCCCTAAAGTTCAGGGTGCTTTGCTCTGCATAGAAACTCAAACCGGACAAGTCAAGGCAATGGCGGGGGGCAGAGACTTCAAAGAGAGCCAGTTCAACCGCGCCATTCAGTCGAGAAGGCAACCTGGGTCTGCATTCAAGCCAATTATTTATGCTGCTGCAATAGACAAGGGCTATACCCCTTCGACAGTGATAATTGACTCTCCCATAGCCTTTGAGGCTGAAGACGGTGAATCCATATGGACACCTCAGAACTATGATAGAAAATTTGCAGGCCATATTCTCTTGAGGAATGCAATGGCAAGGTCTGTCAATGTTGTAACAGTTAAACTTCTTCAGGACATAGGAGTTGACTACACAATCAATTATGCAAGAAAACTTGGTATCAGTTCCAATCTTGAAAGAAATCTTTCCATAGCCCTTGGCTCTTCCGGAGTTTCTCTCTTTGAGCTTGTAAAAGCCTATTCTGTATTTAACAATTCAGGTGCTTTGATCCAGCCCGTATTTGTCACCAGGATAGTAGACAAGAATGGTCAGGTAATCGAAGAATCTGTACTGGAAAAAGAACAGGTCATAGACAGCAGCACTGCCTATATAATGACAAGTCTTTTGGAAAGTGTTGTAAGGAATGGAACAGGCAGGAAAGCTCTAGAGCTTAACAGACCTGCTGCAGGGAAAACAGGTACTACAAACAACTTAAATGATGCATGGTTTGTGGGTTACACTCCTCAATACACTGCAGGAGTCTGGATAGGATTCGATCAAGAAAGCTCTCTCGGAAAAGGGGAAACAGGCGGAACTACAGCCTGTCCCATCTGGCTGGAATTCATGAAGAAAGCTCTTGACGGGAAACCGGTTCAGGTTTTTGATGTTCCTGAAGGCGTTGTGTTTGCCAAAGTTGATGCTGTTACAGGAAGACTGGCTGGACCTAAAACTCAAAATACCATATTTGAATGCTTCAAGGAAGGCATGCTTCCATCTGATTCTGCTGCTCAGCCGGATATCTATCCTGAATCTGAAGAGCTTCTAAAAACCGATTATTAACCTTCTAAAAACAGCGATTGGCATTTTTATTGCAGATATCATAAAGCAACCCTGATCTCTTATAGGAAAGGATGCTTGTCGATATGAATAGTTTTTGCCGTTTTTTAGTTTATTGCGTTTTTTGGGGATCATGGCTTATGATGATTCCTGTTGCTGGCTTGTGCTCTGCTCCTGTTACAGCAGAATCCATTCTGAACTTAAACTTGAGAAACATCCCTGATCTTAGCGGAAAGGTGATTGTTCAGATAAAAAAAGGTGAGAAATTTTCGATCATCTCTGAAAATGAAAACTGGGCTAAAATTGTTTATGAAACAAATAACAAACAGATAACAGGCTGGGTTTCTTCCAAGTATATTATTAAAATACAAAATTCCCTTGACAACACCAAGATGAAGAAGCCGGATGAACTGAATACGGCCAAAACCCCTGAAGCTTCCCTGTCATTTACAAATCATGATAATACAGATGCTCCACAGCCTCCATATGCGCAATCTCATTCAGTAAAAGAGGAACCCACTGATTCTAAGTCACAACTGCCTGCAGTTAAGACCTCATCACACAATATGGAAGATTCACAGCAGCCGGTTTTATTTAGAAACAGCCAAGACAACATAAAGTTAATATCTGAAAATCATCTCGGACCAGACCCTAAAAAATATTCCGGCTATGAGTTATCAGGGTTTGTTATCAGGGTTTTATTTAAAATATCTTTAGTTGTAATTTCATGTACAGCCCTGTTTTTTTCGTATTCAGCCCTGCAAATAGCAAAGGCAAAACACAGCATTCAATAGACACGGAAAGCGGCTGTGTGTCAAAAAATATGTACAATGAGCCAAAAAACCGCCAGGAATACAACATGACAATAAGATCAAATATGACCATCGAAGACTACATGAGAAATTCTTATGGAAGATTCAAGATCATAAGGAAAGATCTCAAGCCGCAAAAAGAAATGCCTGTAAACTCTGATTCACAGTTCAACGGCATTCTTTCTTCTTTTAAAAAACCCTTAATTAAGCAGCCAGAACCTAAGACAGTCAAGGGTCTTACCATAGCCGACTACAAGATGCGCCCTGTTGCTTATAATCATGGCAGAGCCGAAGCTAAGATGCCTGCAAGAGTCCAGACAGGTTCTTCTGAAAAAACTTCAGACATTCCTCCTATAAAAGAGGCTTATGAATACTTATTCGGCCCTGAAATTCAGAAAGAAATACCATTGCTTCAGTCTCAGTATGCTGACAAGGCAAAAATCATCCAAGACAGGACTCCTAAAGCCGCTCTGAAACCTCTTGATACAAATATTATTTCTTCCTTTCAAGCCCTGGCTGCACAAAAGAATATCTTATCAACTACAACAATTGAAAAGGCCATTCAGGATGCAGCAGCCAAGTATCAACTTCCACCAAGACTGATAAAAGGGGTGATCAAGGCAGAGTCAAATTACGAGGTTAATGCTGTTTCCAGTGCAGGTGCTCAGGGATTAATGCAGCTTATGCCAGGAACTGCAAAAGACCTTGGGGTTGACAACCCATTTGATATTCAGCAAAACATAGACGCTGGCGTAAGATATTTGAGACAAATGCTCGATATGTTTGATGGAAATCTTAAAAAAGCTCTTTCAGCCTACAATGCAGGGCCTGCAACAGTGAAGCGCTACAACGGAGATGTGCCCTTCAGCGAAACCCGTCAATATGTGGAGCGGGTCATTGAGAATCTGAAAAAATCGGTATAGAAAACAATTTCAAGCAAGCCTATTCTTAAGATACTCCCTCTGAATGAAATAGATCAGTTCTGTTAATGCCTTCTCTTCGGTTTTATCCAAATCAAGAAAGTGCAGTGCAGCAAATAAATTGGGCGATGATCTGTCGTCACAACGCACAACCACTGCCTTTCTGATATTAACCTTATGGAAAGCAGGTGTTGATCTTAAAACAATCTCTATGTCTGTTAATAGGTCATGAGGCAACAAAGCATCAGAAGACAGAGTCCCATCCGGAAAGCTTATCAAAGCACCATAAGAGCCTCCAAGACTTAGATTAACCAATTGTTGTTTATAGTTGACATCTAATTTTTTAAAACTCATTTTCGTGCCACTTGGCACTTCCACCCTAAAATCTTTTCTGAGCTGCTTTCGTAGAATGGTATCAGGAAAGGCTATCCAGATTTCTTTTTCATAAATCTGCTGAAATACAGAAGCAAAAAAATACGGGAGTTTATCTTCGCCAGTAAACTCAAATTGAACGCGTACAGGCTCATTGTCTTCTATGACATCGCTAATTCCTGTAGGATAATCAATAATAAAAAATTTAGCACGGGCTTTTTCCCGAATGTCGTGAATTATAATCAACTGTTCATAGTCTTTTGCAATCAATTTCATCCGAACTAGAACTTTGTTTGATTTCAAGTAACCTAAAGCTAAATGAATGTTATTTCCAACTAAAGTGTCGCTGTATTCCATCTTTGTTCCTTGATGGTTTATGAAACGAGTTTATCAGAAATCCCGTATCTTGCCATCTTCCTGTAAACAGTTGCCGTATTTATGCCGAGAATACTTGCTGCTTTCTTCCGATCCCATCCGGTTTCCTTGAGCGCCCTGATAATATGCTGTTTTTCTAATTCTTCAATAGTCATCATTTGGCTTTCATTGGTTTCTTTGTTGATACAAGGAGTTGGCAGAGCCAGGTCATTGAGTGATGTCGATGAGAGATCCAGAATTCTGGATTTTTCAAGGAGCACGGCAGATGCAATCATGTTTTCCAGCTCTCTTATATTTCCGGGGAAGGAATAGTTAAAAAGCCGCTGCTCAAGTTCAGGAGAAATAGACTCGACCGGCACTGTCTTGTCTTTCCCATATATTCTGACAAAATGCTTTGCAAGTGGCATAATATCTTTTTTTCTTTCTCTTAACGGGGGAATCTTAATGTTGTACATACTAAGTCTATAGAAAAGATCGGCTCTGAAACGTTCATTTTTAACCTCTTCAATAATATTCTTGTTTGTTGCTGCAATAATCCTCACATTGATGCGTTTACTGCTGCTGCTACCCAATCTGTAAAATTCCTTTTCCTGAATTACTCTCAGTAATTTGCCTTGCAGGGTCGGCTCCATCTCAGTAATCTCATCCAAAAAAAGAGTGCCATTCTCTGCTACTTCAAAAAAACCTTTTCTATCACTTAAGGCATGAGTATAGGCTCCTTTGGTATGTCCGAAAAATTCACTTTCAAAAAGCGTGTGTGTAATAGCAGCCATATTGACAGCAACAAAAGGCCCTGATGCGCGCCTGCTCAGCTTATGTATCATTCTGGCCATGAGTTCTTTGCCAGTACCCGATTCTCCGGTTATTACAACGCTGTAATCCGTGGGAGCAACGGCCTCAATCTGGCGGAAAATAAGAGCCATTGACTCGTCTTCCGCAACAATCTCGGCAAAGGCCAAGGGATTGGCAATATCTGAAAAAGACTTATTTACACTAAACAGGGCTACTTCTTTTCGCAGATTGTATCGCTCCATGGCTCTTTGAATGATCATAACAAGATTATCGCTTTTAACAGGTTTGACCAGATAATCATAGGCTCCCATGCGTATTGCCTGAATAGCAGTTGCAACCTCATCAGTTGCAGTCACAATCATACAGACAGTTTCAGGAAACTCTTTCTTAATCATCCCCAGAAGCTCCATACCGCTGATATGCGGCATGACAAGATCGAGAAGAACTATTTTGTAGGCATTCTTTCGTATCATCTCAATCGCAAACCTGCTGTCAGAAAGAACGTCTGGCTCAGGAAGATCATTGCTCAAGAGGGTTGCCTTAATGCTGAGCAAAAGACCTGCGTCATCATCAACAACTAAAATGGGTGATTTTTCTGACAAGGTATCCATATATCCTCGAACAAATATGGTATTTATTTGATAAGTATTTCATCTACCCTTTTTATGAACTCTTCAAGTTGAAAAGGCTTATATAAAATATCAATGAAAGCAAATTCCAAAATATCGCTTATCAGAGGATGGCCTTCATGGCCTGTAATCATCATGATTTTTATATCCGATAATACAGGATCATTTTTTAAGACCCTGCATACCTCGATCCCGTTCATTTCAGGCATGAGCAAGTCCATTATTAGGAGATCGGGACGATGGTATCCAAGCCGTATACAGGCTTCTATGCCATTAGCAGCTTCTTCTACAATATAAGAGCGCTGTTGAACGAGAACATCTTTTAGTAATTCCCTGATCAGGGAATCATCATCAACAACAAGAATACGAAATGGTGTACGTTTGAACACAGAAGGCAAAAATACATTAAAAGTCGTTCCAGAGCCTTCATTGCTTTGAAATGTTATGGTTCCATCATGAGCCTTAATGAGGTTGTAGGATACTGAAAGCCCTAATCCAGTACCGCCTTTTAGCTGCTTGTCTGTTACGAAAGGATCGAAAAGCTTATTGGCGATTGCAGGATTTATCCCTCTTCCATTATCAGATACCGTGATCACTATGTGACCGTCCTGAGGCTTAAGCTTCGTGAAAATCCTTATCTCTCCGTTATCATGTTCTATAGCTTGGGCCGCATTCATTATTAAATTCATGACAACCTGCTCTATATTCTGAAGATTTCCCTGAATGACAGGGAGGTCTTTTTCCAGATTATGCTCTATTTTCACATTCATCTGTCTTAGGGCATATTGTGAAAGACGGATTGCGTTCTCTACTGCTATATTGACATGAATTGGCATTTTTTCAGACTGAACTGAAAAACTTGAAAAACTCTTCAGTCCGGTTACAATTGCGGCTACCCTTTTTGCAGCCATTTCCATATCTTCCATGAGCTGCATCAGATTGGCTTCAAGAAAATCATACTTCAAACCTCCATATTTGAGTTTAGGGTCTATGATAGAATATTCATTTATTATAGGCATAACATCCTGCCAGACTTTTTTCAGAAGCGGGATGTTGTACATGATAAGGTTTATGGGATTGTTGATTTCATGGGCAACACCTGCCACGAGTGCTCCAAGGGACTCCATTTTTTGTGCCTGATACAACTGACCCAGTAACCGGCTGCGATCTGTGATGTCCTGAATGGTTTCAATTGCCCCGATAATCTCTTGATTCGAGTTCTTGATCACTGCAGCCATAAAATAAAGATCAAGTTTTTTACCCCGGATATGAATCTCTTCAGTGGCCTCATAGCCATCCGGTATTATGGCATTTTTAGAAAGGTTGTGCTTAACATACCATTTTTTAATAGCCCTTTCATCCATATCAAGAACAAGGTCTATGAGCAGAGGCCTTGAATAGCCGTCATAAAATATTCTGGAATCAAGCGGCTTATCCACGACATTTTCTCTTGATACCCCTGTAAGGATCTCACAGGCCCTGTTCCATATCACAACACGGTGATTTTTGTTAATAACAATTGTAGAAATGGGTATGTGATCGATAATGGTTAAAAAAATATATGGATCCAGTTCACAGAGTGTATCCTTGTCTTTAAAACCAAGGCAAAAATTCTTTTCAGGATTATTGTCAATATCCATATCTGAAATCCTCATAATTGACTAAAAAATCAGCTTTCACTTATCATTATACCAGTCAAGCATTCAAATCAACCCTATTAACACCAATCCCAGCTCAAAGAAAAATGAAAAGATTCTGAACCGGCAATTATGAGGATCAGGGATTTTTAAATTATATTCAAGTTTTTTTGAAAACTGCCGATTCTATAATCAGCGAGGCATTATTGCCATTTTCAATTCTTCATTTTAAACGCATCAAGGAGTAAAATTTCGATGAAAAACAAGAGTCTCAATTTCAAGCTTATTCTAGGCGGATTTTTATGTGTTTTGGTTCCACTTTTAGCAGTCGGTATTTTTAATGATATCATGCTGAAAAAAGACTTTAAGGCAGTTAACGATCAAAATGTTATAAATATAGCAAAAAGCCTTTCGGATTTAACAAATACCGCGCTTAATGGTGAAATAAAACTGGCTAAGGACCTTTCTGTGGGAAATGCAACGATCGCTGCTGCTTCAAAAGTAGCAGAGGCAGGCATTGCAGGTTCAACAGATGAAATTCAGAAACTTGACCACAAACTAAGCCAGTTCATGAAGATAGTTGGACAGGAATATGAAGGAGCATTCGTCACAGACATTGAAGGCATGATTTATGCCGACGGCGTTGGTGGTGGATATAAGGGCATATCCATAAAAGACAGGGCATATTTTCAGGATGCAAAGGCTAACAAGATGAATCTTGTCACACCTGTAAAATCGAAAAAATCAGGAAAACCAGTGCTACCGATCTGTGTACCTGTCCATTCTCCATCGGGACAGCTTGTAGGAACCGTTGCAATTATTCTGAAACTGGATTCTCTTGCCGAAAAGATTTTGTCTGTCAAAGTAGGCAGGACAGGTTATCCCTTTATTGTCGACAAGTCCGGTCTTATCATCATCCATCCCAATCCAAAACACATTCTGGAACTTAATCTGTCAACACTTCCCGACATGAAAATCTTCATGGAAAAGATGCTTTCCCATCAGACAGGAGTTGATTATTATACTTTTGAAGGGATTCATAAAATTGCAGGATTTGCACCAGTATCTCTTTCAGGATGGAGCATAGGTGTTACTCAGCCTACTTCGGAATTCATGACTACCGTCTATTCTCTCAGAAAGGCTGTGATATTTATAACTGTCTTGTTTCTTTGCTTATCCATTGTGTTTATCTGGTATTTCAGCCGCAGCATTTCAAAACCCATATATCGCATCATTGAAGGACTCAATGAAGGTGCGGAGCAGGTTTCATCTGCTGCAACAGAAGTATCTTCTTCCAGCCAGACACTGGCTGAAGGGTCTTCGGAGCAGGCAGCCTCGATAGAAGAAACATCTTCAACACTTGAAGAAATGTCTTCAATGACAAAACAAAACGCAAACAACGCAAGCCAGGCTCATGCCATGATGAAGGAAGCAAGCACGAGTGTTCAGACAGCATCTTCATCCATGGCTGAACTTACTTCATCTATGACCGAAATTCTGAAGGCAAGTGATGAAACATCAAAAATCATCAAAACCATTGATGAAATAGCTTTTCAGACAAATCTTCTGGCTTTAAATGCCGCAGTCGAAGCTGCAAGAGCTGGAGAAGCAGGGGCAGGATTTGCTGTTGTGGCTGATGAAGTAAGAAATCTGGCCCTAAGAGCAGCAGAAGCGGCAAAAAACACTGCAAATCTCATAGAAGGGACTTCCAAAAAAGTAAAAGAAGGTTCAGAACATGTAAAAAGAAGTAACATTTCATTTTTACAGGTTGCACAGAGCACATCCAAGATAAATGAACTTATTGGCGAGATTGCCGCAGCATCAGACGAACAGGCAAAAGGAATCGAACAGGTAAATGTTGCTGTTTCTGAAATGGATAAAGTAACCCAGCAAAACGCAGCAAGTGCCGAAGAATCTGCATCTGCATCGGAAGAAATGAATGCCCAGGCAGAACAGATGAAAGGCATGGTAGCTGAACTGGTCAACCTTATAGGTGGAAAATTCATTGCCCAGCAGCCAGCAACAAGTAAAGCCAAAAAACCGGGGCTTTCAGTAAAAAACCTGAAACAAATTCCTGGAAAACTGACTAAATTCCGCCAGAATTACGAAGTAAGACCGGATGATATAATCCCTTTTGACGATGCAGAGCTGAAGAAATTTTAATTAAGGATACTTAAAATGGCAGCTTATTACGGACTTAAGATAGCCGATAAACCCTTTGCAGATACTGTCAGTTTTCAACCCAGGCTTACAGTATCGCTTGAAAGTGAAGTCATGTACCGAACCATCAAGGAGAGGAGCTTATGAAACGGCTTCTCACTGATAATAAATCAAAACAATTAAGATAAAAGGAAATTTTACCGTGAAAAAAGACACTCCTGCTTCATTAAATGAATGTATATCAGGGGAAGCCAACCGCGAAGGAAAATACCTTACATTTACCCTTGCTAACGAAGACTATGGCATAGGAATATTGAAAATCAAGGAAATAATCGGGATGATGCCTATAACATCAGTTCCCCAAACACCAACATTTGTGAAGGGAGTGGTCAATTTGAGGGGAAAGGTTATTCCGGTAGTTGATCTGCGGTTGAAATTTGGCATGCCTTCAATCGACTACACAGAGCGTACCTGTATCATAGTGGTTGAAATTTCAGGTCAGGCCGGTGCAGTCAAGATAGGTATTGTAGTTGATGCAGTTTCTGAAGTTCTCAGCATAAAAAATGAAGATATAGAGAGTACACCTACATTCGGAACCCGTGTCAATACCGATTATATTCTTGGGATGGCAAAAATGGGCGGCAAGGTAAAAATTCTCCTTGATATTGATCAGGTACTAAGTGCTCACGATATTGCATCTCTTGAAAAAGGAAATTGAGCAAAAATTAGATATACTCGGAGACAGAGAGAGGTAAATTAACTGTAGGCTATTAGACACTGAAAGAAAGCAGCTTGTTCACAAAACTCTTCTAACAGCCTACAGCAAAAATCCTCTTAGCAGAGTTTTGTATAACTGAGTTGAAATAAGACAGGGAGGTCTAAGTGAAAAACAGTTTCAACCAGGTGTTCTTTTTCTATCAAATAAATGACCGCCAACTAAATTCCAAAAAAGTGTTAATGACAATTTCAGGAAAATTGATTTATCAATCACAGGCAAATGATGTCTATTGGATTTTATCTAAGAACAAGAAGGAGTTAGGCATTCTAAGTGCTAAAAAGCCTGTCATGCATAGCTAGAAGTACAGGGCTGGATTGACTGTATTGTTTCTTTTTTTACATATAACTGGCAGGGTTTCCCTGATGAACTATTTTCAACCACCCTGCAAGGAAAGTCACGACTCTTAAACCTGAATCCTTTGCAGCCATGAGGCTGGTCTTTGTCCCATGTAATATGGTAATGTTTGCAATGATTACAATTAGAAGAAAGGGCCGTCATGGTACTCTGTCATCCTCGTAAGGAAACCAGTCCATTTTCCGAAGCCTTTCAACCTTAAATACTGCTATCTCATTGGAATGAGCGGAAAAAACGATTTTTCGCCCCTTGCTTCCACCAACATCCTCTGAGGTTATCAATATTTTCTCTCTTGTCAGTATGTTACGGGCAATCTTTACATTTTCCTGACCAATGTTTAATTTGGAAACTGCTGGATTATATGCTCCGCCTATAATCTGCGCTTCAAGATTCTTGATCTTTGATCCATCCTCGTGCATCATTCGTATAAGTGTCAAAATTGCAACATTACCGTATCTTGTGGTTGTTTTTCCTTTTTCACGTATGAAAGGAAACTGGAAACAATTCATTGCCCCTTTTTTACGCTTCCTGTCATAAAGACACACAGAAACACTTGATCCTAAAACTGTTGATACAACGGTTGGAATTGATGGAAGGACAACAAAACCAGGATATAAAAAATAATTGGCCGAAGTGATTTCCTGTGATGAATCAGTCATTATTATTTTCTTGTATCCATTACAATACCGATTTGTTTGAGCATATCCCAGGCTTTTTCTCGATCCTTCTCATATATCGATCCTGAACCGGAAATTATTATTGCCTGAATGATTTCATCGCTTAATCCGGCCTCTTTTAGTTCAAGAATATCTTTTAATGTTGTAAATTTCAGAGCCTGAATATCCCTGCCATAAACTACAGGAGAAAGATTCTTCATAAACGAGCCTTCATTTAGTAGCAACCTGATCGTTTTATCTGAAACTCCTCCTTTTGTCTTGAGATCAATCAGTTCCTGAACCGAAAAAGCACAAGTCTCAAGGGCTCTTTCCCTTATAATGACCTGAAGCGTTTCATCGCTTATTCCTGCTGCTCTGAGGCGAAGCAGGTCATTATTACTGATTCCCCAGCCACTGCCTGCAGCCAAAAAAACAATCCCAAGAGCTATAAAGAAAGTTTTTTTCAATTCAAATTACCTTAAAAAATCAAGAAGGGTTGGCTGAATGATTTTGGAAGCAGTTGCAATAGTTGCCTGAAATGCAGATTGTTGGGCAGTCAAATCCATTATGGCCTGAGTTAAATCGGCATCTTCCCTATTTGAAAGATGTTCTTGAATATTGATTTTTAGATCATTCAAATGGTTTTCTGCATGATCGAGTCGATTCAGTTTTGCTCCGACTTCAGCCCTGGAATCCATAATTTGAGTCATGGATTGATCAATCATGTCAAGTTTACCTGAAATAGACAATGTATCATTGGCTTTCAAATCCTGTATCAGATTTGTCAGCACCACGACAGGATCAATAGTGCTGGCAAATGCCTGTTTTCCGCTAATACGAGTATCCAAAGTAATGCTGTCGCCTATAACTAATGGAATATTCCCATCATCTCCCTGGAAACCATCTTCTGGAGAGGCTGGGTCATAAGGAAGAGCATCAGTCTTTCTTCCTCCGAACAAATACCTGCTTCCATGCCTGGAATTTGCCAATTGAATAAACTGATCACGGATTTGTGTTAGTTCAAGGGCTGCTGTCTGTCTGTCATCTTTTCCTACAGTGCCGGTCACCTGAGCAAGGGTAAGTTCTTTGGCCCTGATCATTAGTTCTCCAAGACCTGACAGTGTAAATTCAGCAACTTCAATACCTGATCTTGCCTGATTAATATTGCGGGTATATTGGTCAATGGATGAAAGAGTCTTTCGATAATCCAGAATAGAAGCCATTCCAATAGGATCATCCGATGCTTTTGTAATTTCTTTTCCTGTTGAGACCCTGTTTTGAATTTTTATCAATTTTTCCGAGTTTTTCGACAGATTTCTGTTAACACTATCTGTCATCATCTTCTGGGTAATTCGCATAAGGGGTTGCCTCTTTTATTTATTCAAAGTCTCTTATTTGTCCCTGTAGAATTTTGATTTTATACTGATAAAACATCAGGATGCTTATCCGGCGATTCCTGGGATCAAAGA
The DNA here is from genome assembly GCA_037439445.1 of Desulfobacteraceae bacterium. GTDB lineage: Bacteria > Desulfobacterota > Desulfobacteria > Desulfobacterales > Desulfatirhabdiaceae > JBBIWB01. The sequence goes on from JBBIWB010000006.1 coordinate 43,862, forward strand.
GATTCTCTTTTATAAGAGGCTCAGTTGCCGCATATCCTGTTACCCTGATAAGCATTTCCGGTGGCAGACCATTTTTCTCCATTTCCTTTCTGGCTGCAGAAGCCCTTTCTGTTGAAAGTTCCCAGTTGCTGTACTTATTGGAAGCAGAATAAATGAGCGCGTCAGTATGTCCTTCTATGGCAATCCTGTGATTGCTTCCTGCAATTGCAGGTGTAATTGTCTTTATTATCTTTTTGCCGTTTGAAGAAATTTCAGAACTTCCCAAGGCAAACATGGTCCCTGTTTCTTTGTCGAGAATTTCTACTCTGACACCACCTTCAAATGTATCAATAATAATCTGATCCTTGAAATCGAAAAGTTTTGTCTCGATATCCTTTTTCAGGCGCTCGCTTAAGGCTTCAATGCTTCTTGCAGCCATTTCTTCTTCTGCAGCTTCACTGGAGAGTTCAGGTTTTCCAAGGGTCTGGGTATCCATAAGGCTGATTTTTGACTGGAGTTGAGGTTGAACAAAAGAGAGCCCGCTTTTATCAAACACATTGAAATGCTTGAAATAATATGAAACCCCTGCCCTCTTTTCAGGAGAAACCATGGCAAGCAACCACATCAAAAGAAAAAAAGCCATCATGGCTGTTACAAAATCAGCATAAGCAACTTTCCATGCCCCTCCGTGATGCCCGCCATGCCCTTTCTTCCCCTTTTTTTTAATTATTATTTGCTGTCCTTCCAATTTTTGATCTCCTCATTCAATTCTTCAAAACCGGGCCTTCCTGCACTTGGAATCGCTCTTCTTGCAGACTCAACAGCAGCCTGAGGTGCAGCGCCACTTGCCATGGCAACAATTGCTGTCTTGATAACATTCAGGTAGGCTTCATGCTCTTTTGCCTTATCTCCTAGATTTGCAGCCATAGGGCCAACTAAGCCATAACTGAAGAGAATTCCCATGAAAGTCCCAACAAGGGCAGCACCTATGCTGTAGCCAAGAACATCAGGTGGTTCGTTGATTTTTCCCATTGTTAGAATTACCCCTAGAACAGCCGCAACAATACCGAGTGCAGGAAGACCATCAGAGACTTTTGAAAGTGCAGCAGAGGAAATAATAGCATCGTGTTCCTGTGCCGCAATATCTATTTCCATTAAATTTTCTAGTTCGTGAGGAGTCATGTTTGAAGATATGATTGTTCTGAAATTATCACAGATGAAATCAACAGTAGATGAGTCGGAAATAACGCTATGGTATTTTTTAAAAACTTCGCTCTGACCAGGATTGTCAATGTCTTGTTCAATAGCAAGAAAACCTTCACGTTTTATTTTAAAAAAAAATTCATTAAGAAGAATAAGCAATTCAATATAGGATTTTTTATCGAATTCATGGCCACTGAAAATCTTGCTTATATCTTTTAGTGTGAGCGAGATGACTTTTTTGGAAGACGATATTATGTATGCCCCAAAGGCAGATCCAAGAATTACTATTAATTCAGCAGGATGGATCAATACTGAAAAATTGCCGTTCTGCATCTTATACCCAATGCCTACTGCAGCAAATACAACAACTATCCCTATTATTGCGAACATGAATTAATGCCCATTTGATCAGTAGTTAATAGCATTATACAATTATAAATACAGTTATCGCTTCTAATATTTTGCACTTTTAATCTCAAGAAGACGACCTCAGTTTGCGAACTATTTCCCTTTGCCTGTTCATGAGGTAATATCCCAAGACCTGTTTTACATCATCGCTCATTTCCGAAAACAATATCGTAATTTCATTTTCTCCGGAACTCTTATCTCTGATCTGTGACACTTTCCCGTAAAGTATGATCCATACACGAGTATTGAAAGGCAACATCATCTTTATTTCAGTAAAATCGCCTACAGAAAAAACATCAGGAGACAGAATACAGATATCTTCTTCACTGATGGAAACTTTCCGGTATTGAGCCTGGTTAAATCCTTCTGTGTTCAGGATGAGTTTTTCCATTATCAGGTTTAATTTTGCATCAATTGCAATCAGTTTTTTCCATAATTTAGGACTGATACTTTCATCAGGGATATCTTCTTCCAAGACAGATATTCCTATTCCAGAATAGAATCCGGAATAAATCTCGGCTTTGGTGCATAAACTATCAGAGTCTATTTTTCCTACATTGAGCAGAATGACATCTTCAACACGAAATAATGATTGCATTTTTCTACACCATATTTATCACAGTATCCATCATCTGCTTAACTGTATCGATTAGTTTGGCAGAAGCAGAATACCCATGCTGAAATTTAATAAGACTGATCATTTCTTCGTCAAGAGAAACTCCTGATACAGATTCCTGCAAATTGTTCAGTTGATCGACAACTGTAGTTTTATGCTCAAAATTGACTTCGGCATTTTTGACATCTTCTCCAACACCAGAAACAAGAGCATGGTAATAAGTACTGAAAGATGCAGCATTTCCCTCCATTGTTAACTTATTTTGAAGCATGGAAATGTCTATTGCCAGCAAATTGTTTCCTCTGATCAATTCCGGCAAATCCTGATCTGCTGCTGCAATCTTACTGACATTTTCGACTATTTCCGGATTTACGGCTATATCAATAGCGGAGGTTCCTGTAAAAAAAACATTTTCTGTAGAACCATCAAGGCCAAAACCAGCAGAGTGAACAGCATTAACAGCATTCATCATGTTTACTGCAAGTTTATCTATATGTTCCTTATAGTCAGGAACATGTAAATCCCTTACGTCAATCCATCCTTTAATGCTTCCTCCTGAAACGCTGGAGTTTATTGGAGATAACGGATCAGAATCCCAGGCCAAATCATGAAACCCCAGAGAATTCTGAGTGGTTATAAGTTTTCCCCAAATAGGACTTCCTACAAGAGTATTTCCGTCCCCAAGTTTGATTATAAGCCTGCCTTCTGAATCATCACTTGCAGTAAAATCGATTTTTTGTGCAAGCTGACTCACTAAGGCATCTCTTTGATCCCTGAAATCATTAGAATTGCTTCCACCGATTTCTATGAGAGCAATTTTGTCATTCAAATCGGCTATTCTGACTGCCAGTGAATTGATGTCTTCAACAGAAGCAACCAGGTTCTTATCCATGTCTTTTTGTATTTGAGTAAGATTCCGGTATTTGTCCCGGATACTGGCAGTCATTATCTGGCTTTGGGTAATGAGTGTTTTTCGTTCTGCATAACCGGAAGGATTCAAGGACAAATCCTGCCAGGATGTCCAGAACTGATTCATCTGTGAGCTTAAACCGTAAGAAGAGGATTCATCAAAGAGAATCTCTGACTGTCTTAGAGCATGGCTCTGTGCCTGCCACCTGTTTTTATGATGAATTTCATAATTTATACGATTATTCAAAAACCTGTCATGACTCCGCTCAATTTCTCTTACCCTGACACCAGTTCCTATTGAACCACGAAGAGTGGCAATTGCAGTGTTTTCCAGCTTCACATTCTGTCTTGAATATCCATGTGTGTTGACATTGGCAATATTGTGCCCTGCAACATTTATCCCTGCCTGATGGGCAATCAATGCATCTCTGCCTATATATAAAGCCGAGTTTATTGTGGTCATGGGAAACGCCTGCTTTGTTATCGTTACGGTTAAATCGTTTCTCTTTCAAGAGCCTGAAAAATCGACATTGGTACATCTGTAAGTCCAACGATCTTATCTACAGCCCCAACTTTAATAGCTTCCTTGGGCATTCCGAATACAACACATGTTTCTTCGTTCTGGGCTATGGTATGAGCACCGCCTTTCTTCATTGCCAGAAGCCCTTTTGCTCCATCAGCACCCATGCCGGTTAAGATGACGCCAACGGCATTTTTCCCGGCACTGGATGCAACAGAGTCAAACAGAACATCAACACTTGGTCGCTGATAATGGACTCTTGGGCCGTCTTTTATTTTTACAATGTAGTTACCCCCGCTTCTGTATAGAAGCATATGATGATTCCCTGGAGCAATAAGGGCAACTCCTGGTACTACAGAATCGTTATCTTTTGCCTCGCGTACTTCCATCTGGCACAATTCATTGAGCCTTTTAGAAAAAGATGTAGTAAAATTCTCGGGCATGTGTTGTACGATAACTGTCCCAGGAGACGAAACCGGGAGTGCACCAAGAACAACTTCTATAGCTTTTGTCCCACCAGTTGATGCTCCAATGGCAATGACCTTGTGGGTTGTATTGGTAAGAAGCGAGCTCGAGGCTGTCTGTGTCTGAAGAAACTGGGGTTTTTCTGCATATCTCTGAATTCTGGCACTGGCAGCAGTACGGATAGCACGCACCAGATTTTGAGAAATATTTGAGGTTGAATAGGCAGTTCCTGGTTTTACCAGCACCTCGACAGCCCCAAGCTCCAATGCCTTTAAAGCCATTTCACTGTTTTTAGGAGTAAGAGAACTAAGCACTACAACGGGAATGGGGTAGTGTTTCATCAATTTGGAAAGAAATGAAAGACCGTCCATCCGCGGCATTTCAAGATCAAGCGTGATGACATCAGGCTTGAGCTTAACGATCTTATCCCTTGCAACGTAAGGATCGACAGCAGTTCCGATGATTTCGATATCTTTGTATTTTGTCAGCTCATCTGACAGAATCTTTCGCACAACTGCCGAATCATCTACAATCAGTACTTTTATCATTTTTTTTATACCTGATCACTTTGTTAAAAAACAAGTAAGCCGATCTCAAAATACCCTTATAGTTATTAGAATATATCACAAGAATGGAAATAGGATACGAGTTTGAAAAATTTTCTTATCAATGTTTGTTTAACAGATTTTATGCAATAAACCTGCCATGTTCATATTTGAGCTATAAAAAAGTATATGTCACAGTATTCTTCTTCTACATCCAATTTTGCCAGAATATCGCATTCTTCCGGTATTAATGTTGCTTTAGCTTCTTGAGGGCTTAAAATTACAGGAGCAGAAATATTAAAGACTGCTTCAGTTCCAGCCTTTACAGGAAGCCAATTGCCACAGATTATGTTTACAGTTTCCTTCAAAGCATCTTGACACTGTTCTTCTCCAACCTCTTCTATGTCAATACCCAGCATATTTGCAGCAAGTTCAGTCAATACAGGCAAGGTCATTACCACTGCAAGTCTTCCAGAAAAAGCTCCTTCAAAAAAAGCTTCGGCAGTCATTGCATCTTCAAACAAAACCAAATCTCTTCCTGGATCAGGGAAGGAAAACAAAAAAGCAAGTTTTTCGAGAGAGCCACTTACTACATCGTAAAATTCATTATTCTCATGAGCATCCATATCAGTCTCCAATTCCCAGACTTTTGTTTACAGCATCGCGAATGAGCTCGGGAGTGAAAGGCTTGTGGACAAAGGTTGCTCCCATTCTCATCAGGCCTTCAACCCTGGGCTTGCTGCCTTCAGTAGAAATAACAACAACAGGAATGTCTCTCATTTCCGGATTTGCCCTCATATGCTTCATCATGTCTTCCCCATTCATGACAGGCATATTGATATCTAGAATCACTAGGTCCAACCACTCTTTTCCCAGGACTTCCAGCCCTTCCATACCGTTTGAAGCCTCAAACACATTATCCAGGGAAAGTCCGCTCATTCTCAGTGTCTTAAGAATCATTGTCCGCATCACACTACTGTCATCTACGATAAGGATATTTATCCCCATTGCCAATACTCCTAAATTTTGACATTCTTTTCCATTTGTTGACTGAGTTATTGACTGTTTTGAAAAGAAGCAGAAAGTTCGTTTGTAAGCTGCAAAGTTTGGCTAGCAACCTTTTCAATTATATCCTGATTAAGGCCAAGTCTTGTGGAGGCATCAGGCGATGGCTGATATTGAAGCCCTTCCCGGCCAACACCGATTCCTATCATCAGGCACAGAACATCGGCTACATGCACAACATCAATCATAAGATTCGATTCAGTTCCACTGTCTGGCTCATGATGCCAGCGAACTGCACTAATCATTTGCGTTGGAAAAGACCAGTTTCTGAGAATATTTGCCCCGACTTCAGCATGGTCAATGCCAAACATGCTGCGTTCAATGTGTTCGAAAGGAACACCAGGCATTTCATTCAAACCCATCATCTCAATATCGTCTTTCAGATACCTTCCCAACACCAATTTCCCGATATCATGGAGAAGGGCTGCCGTTAAAATCTCTTCAGAAACAGATAGCTTCAACTCTTTTATCAGTAGTTCTGCTGCAACTGAAACGGAAATGGAGTGCCGCCAAAGCTCTCCGGAAGGCAAGTCATAACCTTGTACAGGTTTGTCTACAATGGCGCTGGCACAGTATGCAACTACGATCTGAATGAGTTTTTTCCAGCCAAGTAAAAGAACGGCCTGGCGAATGGAACCAATTTTTGAGGAAAGTCCGTAATAAGAAGAATTGGTCAATTTCAAAATATTGGCAGTTAACCCTGGTTCATATCTCAGTATTGGTTCTATCTGAGCTGTTGATGCGTTTTCATCCTTTAACAGCGTCATCAGTTTAAGAGCTGCTGCCGGCATACTTGGAAAAGACCTTACATCATCCATTATAAGTTTTAGTTCTTTCTGGTTCACAGCTCTTTTTTTACTCCTTTGCTGCTAATGATGACCTGCCCTGTTGAAATATCAAAATACACGGTTCTACTGGCAACACCTCCTATATCTTCGGATGCAAGCAGAATATTATTTTTCCAAAGTAATTTTTTTAAAATCGTATAATTCCGTTCCCCTATTTTAAACATCTCGCTGTTACCGAGAGGCTGTCCACATCCGGCAGCCTTGATAATCATTCTCGATTTTTGTCCTCCAATATCATATAAACGACTAAAGAGTTCCGGAACCCCTGTATCCACAAACATATAAGGATTGTCTGAAGCTTTTTGGTGGTTGATTTTCGAAAGTGGCAACATGGCATGAAGGAGCCCCCCAACCTTAACGCCTGGATCATATACCATGAGTCCCAAACAGCTCCCAAGCGCATGAGTCACAATCATGTCACCCTTTGTGCCCAATTTCATATCTCCAACTGCTACTACATGATTCATTATCACCTGACTTCTATCTTTATTGAGAGGAGTTAAATTTTACGACTAGTTGCAAGACTGTTGTATTAGCTTAGCACCATGACAAAAGTTCATTTTTTGTACGTAGCAGGACGAATGTATTTGAATTTATGACTAATACCTGACAATCCTTCGGAATGTCCGACAAAAAGATACCCTCCTGGCTCCAAGAGTTCCCAGAAACGGTTAATCAATCTCTGCTGTGTGGTACGGTCAAAATATATCATCACATTTCTGCAGAAAATAACATTAAAAGGACCCTTCATTGGCCAAGGATCCATAAGATTAAGACAAGCCAAACGAACAAGGGACTTTACATTTTCAGAAACAAGATATGCACCTGCCCTATCTTGTTGTTTCACAAAATATTTTTGCAGATATAAGGCTGGAAGATCTTTCACGGCTTCTGCAGGATAAAGAGCTTTTTGGCCTTTTTCAAGCATTCTCCTGGAAATATCAGTTGCAAGAATGAGTACGTCTTTTCTATCAATATTGACAAAATTTTCTCTTAGAACCATGGCAAGACTATAGGGTTCTTCACCAGATGAGCATGCTGCGCTCCAAAATCTCACCCTATTATCATTTAAACTGGGGAAAACAGTTTCTTCCAAAAACCTGAAATGTTCAATCTCCCTGAAGAAACTTGTCTTGTTGGTTGTCATGATATCAATCATTTTTTCAAGCTCTTTCTCGCCTGACTTGCTATCAATCATTTTTAAATAGCTATCAAACGAGTCCATTCCGATGGCACGAAAACGCTTCAACAACCTGGCCTTAACAAGTGATTCCTTGCCGTTTTTGAGATTGATTCCGCAATGTCTGTAAACAAGTTCTGATATTCTTTGAAACTGTTCCTCATTTAGTTCAGGAGATAACATGATATGAGCCTTAAAAATATTTCAGTTCAAATTAGATGCAGAAAGTTTCATGAGTCCACCAACATCAACAATGAGCCCTACCCTTCCGTTCGGCAGTATTGCTCCACCGGATATGCCGGGAATTTCCTGCATGGTCTCACCGAGTGTTTTTACCACAACCTGCTGTCTTCCTATCAGCTCGTCGATAATCAGCCCGACTTGATTTTCATCGTCTTCGATTACAACTACCAACCCTTCATTGCCATTTTCCGAGACAGGTATCTTGTAAAGGCCGGTCAGTTTATGCAAAGGAATTAAATTACCCTGAATAGACAGCATCTTGCCTTTATTGAAAACAGTCGATATGTCTTTAATATCTGGTTTTATTGTTCTGACAATGGATGCCGTAGGAATCACATAAATTTCTTCCCCCACCTTAACCATCATTCCATCAATTATGGCAAGAGTCAAAGGAAGGCTCATACGGAAAACACTTCCTTTGCCGGCTTCAGATTGGATCTCAATCTGACCCCTCAGGGATTCAATGTTTTTTTTCACAACATCCATGCCTACGCCTCTGCCGGAAACATCTGTAACCACTTCAGCAGTTGAAAACCCTGGCTCAAGAACCAGGTTGTAAATATCGCGATCAGACATGGATGTACCTTCATTGATCAGCCCCTTTTCAACTGCTTTTGAATAAATTACATTGCGATCAAGCCCCTTGCCGTCGTCTGTAATTTGAACCACTACACTGCCTGCTGAATGGCAGGCCGATAGTTTTACAGTGCCAATTATGGGTTTACCCTTTTGCTTTCTGATTTCAGGAGGCTCTATCCCATGATCAACAGCATTTCTGACCATATGAACGAGTGGATCATTAATAATATCAACCAGGTTTCTGTCAATTTCAGTGTCTTCGCCTTCCGTAATAAACTGAACGTTCTTACCAACTTTTTTGGCAACATCTCGAACGAGTCTTGCCATTTTTTGGAATGTTGACTTTAAAGGAACCATTCTCATTGACATACAAAGATCCTGAAGCCCCCTGACTATTTTATTAGTTTGATTTACTTTTTTCAAAAGCTCGTGATTCGAGGCTTGAACGACGACATTATCCTGTGAAACCATAGAATGAGCTATAACCAGTTCACCTACCATGTCTATTAAACGGTCGAGTCGTTCTGTGCTGACACGGACAGAAGAATCTATGGTTTGTTTAGTGCCTTTTATTCTTTCCTGTGATCTGAGTGCATGTCCTACATCGGTAACAGACGCTGTTTTAGTTTTGATGACTGTCAGTCCTATAGGCTCGTCAGGATTCGACTGAACCAAGGTCTCAACCGTGTCGCGACTTACCTTGCCGCTAGCAACCAGAATATCCCCTATCCTTAGATGATCCATTTCTTCAATTTCTTCACAAACTCCTGCCTCCTCGGGAGAGGACAGAATCTTCATGAGAGCATCATAACCTTCAGGCTTAACCAGAGGTTCTCCGCCTATTGCCCTTTCAACCTGTTGAATCATGTTTTTGAGCATATCCAGAGACTTCAAGGCAAGGTCAGCATACCCGCCTTTATAGCAGATTTCCTTGTCCCTGACCCTGCTCAACAAAGATTCTGCATGATGCCCCATCTCCGCAAGAAGTGAGAGTTCAAGAAAAGCTGATGTTCCTTTTATTGTGTGAAAAGCACGAAATACAGTACCTACTGCTTCCATGTTTTCAGGATCGAGTTCAAGTTTCAGAAGCGCCTCTTCGGCATGAGAAATTAGCTCACTGCCTTCAGTAATGAATTCACTCAGCAAATCCATGTCAGGATCCTTAGGCATATAATCCTGCGGCACATCACATTCATTAGAAAATTGTTTTTCGATCACCAGCTCTTCTTTTTGAATACAGCCTTGACATTCAAAGTTCTGAATTGCCTCGTCTATGCATTCACTAATTTCGGTCCAGGCTTTATCAACCATATCTGTCTGAGAATTCAAAATCCCATCCATAAGCTCCAGGGCTTTTTGCATGTGAATTTTCATGGAATCAATCAGCCCATCATTATCAAGGCTTTCAATTATTAACTCTTTGATTCTTAGAACATTTTCTAAATCATTTGGCTCACTCTTGATCAATAATGAAGCAATATTGTTCATTTTAGCATCTATAGAGGCACTGCACTCTGAATCAAACGGAGAAGATGGATTTAAAGCCTGCTCGGATAAAACAAGAGACAGCCTTTGAACTGCTGCATCAATCTCATCTTCAGAGAAAATACCTTTTTCAAGACATTGTTTACATAAGACAATACCTTTAGTCACAGCATCAACGGCGGCAAAAACATTGCCTTGGCTCTGATCTGCAATAGTCCTGACCCCCTTGGCAGATAATTCAAGAACACCTGAAAGGCTTGCGTAGGCTTGTGAAATGTATGGATAAGTGTCCTGAATATGAGAGAAAATATCATTCCACCCATCCACATCATTCATGCCAAGAGTTTCGATGGCATCAGCAATCATCTGGAGTTTATTAATTTTTTCTTCGGTTTGGTTCATGAATTTGTCTGTTATCCTTTTTAAAGCCTTAAATTATAATAATTTACTCTCACACACTGCTGGAAAGAACAGATCCGCAAACATCTCCGTAATTCATCTTCCCTGTACGGAAATATAAAGGAGGAGGGGCAACTAGCTGGATTATCATGTTTATAGAAGATCTAATCAGCCTGAGAGACTGAGTTATCAAAGACCTATTTACCTCATTTGCAGCAAGTATGTTATGCATTAGTTTTGAAAGTTCTGCCCCGCACTGGATTAGTTTAAGCGAAAAAGGAACTTCCACTAGCCGGGCAAGCTCTGAAATTGTTAACTCCTTCTGATGGCTTCCAAGATAACATGAAATTTTTTCTACCACATCTTTTCTGTTATTTTCTTTAGCAGTTATCAATGACAGAATCCTTTCTTTTTTTATCCGGACTGTTTCGATATTTTCGAGTTTTGCTCTTATAATTGCATTTTTCTCTTCGTTAAGTATGTCGAGTAGAGATCGGTAATGATCAGTCAGACCTTCCAGTATTGCGATCAAATCTTTAAGATAATTTTCCATATCTTCTCCTGATCTTGAAAAATGAAGATTCTTTCAAAACTATAAAAAACTAAGGCAAATCATTTAGAATCGACTCTTTTATAATGCAATTGGCAATCCGGTTGGCATCGATCTGATAATTGCCATTGGACAATTTGGTTTTTATTTCATTGATTTTATCGTTTCTTATCTCAGGCAGCTCGGCAAGCTGTTTTTTAGCAGCCATGACGTCTTGAGCAATAGATGACAGCGATACCTTGTCCTTCTGGGCTGAATTCAAAGAGTTTTCCTTGCCTACAGCCTTGTCCTTGACTCTTGAATTGGATGTCTGGGTATTATATATTTTTATATCCACAGGGTTGTTTCTACCAATGTTGTTGACCATGACTAACTCCTTGACATTTTGATGATTACCCTGTTTATATTATCCGCTGTTGTTAATAAAAACTTTAGCTTTATTTTAATCATTTTTCTTGTTTCATTTCCTTGATGTTTTCAAGCTGCCCCTGAAACATTGTCGAAAGCCTGATCCCGCCTGAAGCCGACATTGTCTTAGCAAGCTCTGCGTCCAGCATTGATGTAAACATTTCTTCTGCCTTTCCACCGCTGACGAAACCGTTTTTGGGTATTGAAGCCCGCATTTGGTGAAGCATTTTCTCAATGAAAATAGACTCCATCTCCAGACAGGCGTTTTTAAGCTTTGAACCCTCAATAGAAAAAGTTGAAGTCATTTTATCATTCATTCTCAGATTCATATTCAATGCATAATTATTTGTTGTCTTAAGCGATATGTCCATATTACATAATCTCCAGTTTGGCCTGCAACGCCCCTGCTGCCTGAAGAGCCTGAAAGATCGAGATCAAATCACGGGGTGTTACACCCAACACATTCAAAGCACGCACAATTTCTCCTATACTTGTTCCTGATTCCATCAGGTAAATAGGAACTTTCTCTTCCTTGACCAATATATTCGTATCAGGAGTAACTACAGTTTGTCCCTGTGAAAAAGGCATCGGCTGAGAGACATTTGCAGATTCCTTGACCTGAATACTTAAATTTCCATGGGCAATGGCAACAGTTGAAATCCTGACATTTTCGCCTATGACGACAGTACCAGTCCTTTCATTGACCACAATTTTAGACACGGTATCAGGGGCAACCCCTATATTTTCCAGAACAGCTACAAAGCCAACGATATTGTCGGCAAACTTGAGAGGGACCATTACTTCAATGGTACCTGAATCTACAGTTGTGGCAATACCATTTGCAAAAGCAGAATTGATAGAGTCTCTTATCCTGCTTGCAGTTGTAAAATCAGGGCGGTTCAGAGTAAGAGACAGGCTTTCCTTGTGCCTGAAAGAAGACTCAACTGCTTTTTCAACGAGGGCCCCTCCAGAAATTCGTCCGACAGTAGGAAAGTTTTTTTGAGCCCCGCCACCGGCACCTGAAACAGAAAAACCACCTGTGCTTACAGATCCCTGAGCAACAGCATAAACCTGGCCATCTGCAGCCTTCAGGGGTGTGAACAGGAGAGTGCCATTTTCTAGGCTTTTGGCATCACCTATCGAGCTGGCTGTAACATCTATGCTGGCTCCCGGCCTGGCAAACGGTGGCATGTCGGCTGTGACCATGACTGCAGCGACATTCTTCACATTTATATCAACCGCATTGACCGTGATTCCCATTTTTTCAAGCATACTGGCAAGAGACTGAACCGTGAATCTTGCTTTGTTTCCGTCTCCAGTTCCTTTTAACCCTATAACAAGGCCATAACCAACAAGCTGATTCTGCCTAACACCTTGAATCTCTACAATATCTTTGAGTCTGGCAGCATGAGAGTCGAGAGCAACAACAAAACATGCAAGTAACATGACAAATGAAAGCTTCCATATGATATATGTATTTTTTTGAAACATTCGCTTCTTCATCAATTCACCAGCTTAATCATTTCTATTTTAGCGGGGTTAGTTTTAAAATGGGGAAATCTTGTCAAGAATTTCTGCAAGCCACCCCTTACGCTGATTATCATGCACTATTCCAGAGCCGCTGTAAGCGATTCTTGCCTCAGAAATATATGTTGAAAGAACTACATTCTCAGATGAAATATCTCTTGGCCTGATAACACCCGTCAAAACAATGAGTTGTGTTTCATTGTTTACGACTACTTCCCTGGAGCCGGAAATTGCAAGATTTCCGTTAGGCATAATCCCTACAACCTTTGTTGTTATATGGGCATTTAAATCTCCACTCCTGCTGGTAACTCCCTGGCCTGAAAATTTGTTGCTGGCCCCACCTTCAATCTTTGAAAAAGGATTGAACCCTGTTGTGCCGACTTTATTTTCCAGACCTAAAAGCTTGCTAAGCCCGAGTGATACTGATGAGTCCTTACCCGTATTGGTAGAAGCAGTGTTTGATGCTTTTGATGATTCTACGATTTTTATTGTAACAATGTCGCCTACCCTCCTTGCTTTAGGATTTGAAAACAAATCATTCATTACCGCTGCATTCTGCCATAAAGATCCTTCGGTGTTAGCCGGAGGCGTTTCAATCCCGGAAAAAAAAGGCTGCTCTATAGGCTGTCCGGCCTGTTTAAGAGGGACAGCACATCCGTAAAGAAAACCCGTTACAATGACATAGAGGAATCCATTTATTAACCATTTACAATACATTTTTTTAGTGAATAACATAACAAGCATCCTTTTTTAGAAATCGACTCTTACTGTTTTCGAATCCAGTACTCGCGCAAAGATTTCCTTTTTTGAATCGAGATTGACAACCTTGATTCGGTCCCCACTGCGCCCGCTTTCCCTGGCTTCTCCAATCATTGAAATTTTTAAAGCTCCTGACTCAAGAATTATTGAAACAATATCATTTTTCCTGACAAGAGGGGGCAGTTCTATAATATCTGACCTGAGAATTTCCTTTGGATTGATGGCCCTCAAAGCCCTTTTTCCAACAACTTCAGATAAACTCGATATATAATTTGAAGGAAGCTCTGCCATATCCATTGAAATTACTTCAACATCATCTTCTGAAATGATTTGATTTCTGTTGAGTGGATTTTGAACAACTACGACATCGGTATCCACTTCGATTTTGACACTAACAGACACTTTCTTCTGTGTTTGATTGTGAATATCAAAGACAACAGACAAGGGTATTGTTCCAAGATAATTGGTTCTAACAGGCGGAATCACTTTACAGACATAAGGCTTGTCAGGAAGAATAATGCTTTTGATATTCTGGGTCAGTTTGATCTTTACGCGATTCTTATCCCAGGGCATTTTTTTATCGAGAAATTCTAAAACAATCCGTTCAATAATTTTTGTGTCTATCTCTATGTCTTTTCTGGCAACTTCTTTCAGTTCCGAAGCTTGGCACATGCTTAACAAGAAAAATAATATTACCAAGACTCCGGAAATAATCATAAGTTTTCTTTGCAAGTCACAGATGTATTGCCATGATGTATTTTCGGTCATTTCAATCAGGATTCTCCTGTTATAAGGCAATGTTGAGATAAAATTATCTTCTACATTCGTTCTAACGCTTTAAATTGTTTGCCATCTGCAACATCTCATCAGCAGCCTGGATAGCCTTGCTGTTGATTTCATACGCCCTCTGGGCTGTGATCATATTGACCATTTCATCTACGACACTGACGTTTGACATTTCCAGATTGCCTTGAGATAGGGTTCCAAAACCATCACTTCCGGCTTTTCCGGTTGTCATTTCACCAGATGATCCTGTTTGTTTGTATAGATTTCTTCCGATGCTGTTAAGACCTGCCGGATTTGGAAATTTTGCCAGTTCAATTGTTCCGATTTCAGAAGGGTTCACTTCCCCTGCCAGAAGTACCGATACAGTTCCATCAGTTCCAATGGTTACCGAAACGGTGTTATTAGGTATAGATATTTCAGGTTCCAGAGCATATCCGTCTGATGTGACAATTTTTCCTTCACTGTTAAGCTTGAATGCCCCTGAACGACTATAGGCAAGTTCACCGTTTGGTTGCATGATCTGGAAAAAACCACTTCCTTCTATGGCGATGTCGAGCTCATTTGCAGTATGCTGATAATTGCCCTGAATAAAGATTTTTTGAGTTGCTACAGGCCTTGTTCCCTGACCTAATTGGATACCTGTTGGAACCTGATTTGCAGAAGCCGATGCAGCTCCAGCAGGACGAAGGTTCTGATATAGCAAGTCCTGAAAATCAGCCCTGCTTCGCTTAAATCCGGTTGTGCTGACATTGGCTATATTGTTTGAAATAACATCAATATTTAATGATTGTGCATGCATCCCTGATGCAGCAATGGATAATGCCCTGGACATAATGGACTCCTAATCGTTAAATGTTAAAACATGGTTAAATGAATTCATGAGAATGATTTTTTATGAGATTTTTCCAACCTCGTTAATTGTCTTGGCAGTGATGTCGTTCATTGACATCAGCACTTTCTGATAGGACTCATATCCTCTCATCACATTGATCATTTCAGTCATTACTTTGACCGAATCTACATTTGAGCTTTCAATGAATCCCTGATGTACAACTGTATTTTCAGCCTGAACTCCCTGGTAGTCATTATTGATGGGGCTGTACAATGAATCACCGACTTTCAAAAGAATTTTCTTATCAGGAAAATCCACAATATTGAAACTATCTGTTTCAGAGCCGTCAACAAAAATCACACCTGCAGAATCAACTGTTACTTGATGCCCCGAGATTTGAATAGAACCACCGCTTTTGCCAAGAACCGTAAATCCATCCTGGGTAACAACTGTTCCATCCTGATTCAGTGCAAAATTTCCCTTACGGGTGTATTGAATGCCTTTGGGAGTCTGTATGGTAAAGAAACCTTCTCCTTCGATAGCAATGTCAAGGGCATTTCCTGTCTGTTTCAACTGCCCCTGGTTAAAATTTGTAAAACTCCCGATAGGCAGATTAGAAATCATATCTCTTGAAATATTTATTTGTAAATTTTCCGGAATGTTATCCCATAGAGATGTAGACTGTAAAGGAAGCTTAAAAATCTTATCTTCCTTGAATCCTGTGGTATTTACATTAGCAAGATTATTAGACAATATTTCCAGCCTTTTTTCATATGCAAGGGCACCCGTCAAAATGTTGTTGATTTCACCACGCATGACTATTTCCTAACTATTATTTCATTAAGTTCAAAAACCTTTATTCTATGGTTACATACTTAAAACCTCAGGGCATTCCTTAACTTTACCTGGTCGCGATCTACATATTAAGAAGCATAATACATGCCAGAATTTTTTGTATCAGGGGCAATGATATCCAGTTGAATCTGACGCAGGTTTGCAATCACTTCGATCTCGCATCTGGGAATTTTCAATTTTTCGGAAATCTTATTAGGATTCATTCCAGCATTCAAAAGTTTTCTTGCTTCATCATAAGGATCAATTGCAAGTTTTTGGATGCCAGAAATGCTGGCAATATGAAAGTCATTGTTTACCGAAGTCAAAACTTCATTAAAGAGAGAGTCTTTATCTACTGCTGAAAAATGACCTGCATTATCCTGCTGACTTACATAAGAAGTGAAGTTTTCTGATGAGTATTTACGCCTTAGAAAAACAAAGTATATTATAAAAAAAGCACAGCAGCAAAAGCCTGTTAAATCAATGAGTATTTCCCATTTCACAAGGGTTTCAGGACTCATGTAATCGTTCCTTTATTTCAAGTTAATAACTTGTAATTGCAATGTTATCGTACCGTCATTTAATCGGGTAAAATCTTTTCTTGATATTTTCAGAAAACAGGCAATATCAATTGTTTGTCAAACCGTCTTTTATCAGAATTTTCTGTAGAGCAAGGATGGCTTTTGCATGAATCTGGGATATTCTCGATTCAGTGAGATTCATGACCTTTCCGATTTCCCTAAATGTCAACTCATCTACATAATATAGTGAAATAACATGTTTTTCTCTTTCAGGCAGAACTTCAATGGCCTTGACTATTGTTGACTTGATCTCCTGTGCCCTGACCGATGTAAACGCATCGTGATTCTGAGTGTTAACCATCTGTTCCATAAGAATTTCTTTTTCAGTGTTTGATTCAGAAAAAATATCGTCAAAACTGACAATTGACAGACATGCTATTTTCTGTATATTTTCCAACTCATTCATTGTAACCCCCATTTCTTCGGCTAATTCCCAATTTTCTATTTCACGTCCAAGTTTTTGTTCGAGCCTGATAGAAGCTCTTTGCATTTCACGGACACTCTTTCGGTTCTTTCTGGACAGAAGATCCATGGCTCTCAACTCGCTCAAGATTGCTCCTCTTATACGAAACTGGGCATAAGTTGCCAGTGAATTGCCCCTATCAGGATCATAGCGATCTATGGACTGGATTAGTCCTATGATTCCGGCATGAAGGAGATCGTCTTTGTCTATATGAGACGGAAGATAAACTGCAATCCTTTGAATTATTTTTTTGACAAAAGGAAGGTATTCCGTAATCATCAGACTGCGTGCGGTTGCTTTTTCCTTGTAGGGACTTTCCTTGAACCATGTTGGATATAAATTCATATTTTTACGATGCGTTAAATTCTAATTTGTTGTTGATAAGTTCTTTCCAGAATAACAGGGCGTCTTTAGGGCGAAAGATTGATAAGGGCGACTGGGATAATTTAACTGCCAGAGAGTTGAAGCATTGACTTGCCATGGTATCAGGATATAGATCAGATACTGCTCTTTGTTTTTTAATGCTCTTAACGATGTTTTTATCGAAATTTACATGTCCGGCATATTCGATTGTAATGTCTAAAAATCTGTCTGTTACCAGTTGCAATTGCCTGTGGACATCAAGAGCTTCCTGGATGTCGCCTACCATATTGACTAAAAGCTTAAACTGTTTGACTCCATATCGAAGAGAAAGTATTTTCATCAAGGCATATGCATCTGTTATTGAAGTAGGCTCAGGAGATACAACCACAAGAACTTCCTGGGCTATAGCATTAAAATACATGACATTGGATGAAATACCGGCTGCTGTATCAATCAAGAGAATATCAACAGGAGCGATCACTGAATACAATTCTTCAAGTAAAAATGCAGCTTGAACCTTGGATAAATTGACCATATCCTGAATTCCCGAAGAAGCAGGAAGAATTTTTGTATTTCCAGGGCCATCAATTACTATATCGCCAAGTTTTTTTTCTCCTGTCATGACATGGGAAAAATTATATTTAGGTGCAAGCCCCAGAAGAATATCCAGATTTCCAAGCCCAAGATCGGCATCCAGAATAAGAACTTTTTTCCCTAACCGCGACAAGGCAATTCCCATATTAGCTACAATATTGGTTTTCCCAACTCCTCCCTTACCGCTTGTAATTGAAATTATCCTTGTTCTAAGAATTCTGTTAACTTCAGCAGGAGGTGTTGTCCCGTTTTTGGCTACAAGCTTTCTCGTTAAATTGATGACATTATTAATTTTACTTTTGGGCATTATCATTTGATCGCCTTATTTTGAATATTAAAGTTGGCTGTTTCCTACCCGTTGCAATTCAATCTGTTGGCCAAGTTGGTTTTCCAGAATACGACTGCTGCAAGTTTTGCATGGAGTGTATTTGTTTTTTGCCGCTTCTTCTATACTTTCAAATACAATGCGATCTTCAGATTTAATTCGCTTTGCCCATACGCATTCCGGATGGTGAAAATGTGCAGATTTGTTCTTGGCAACATAAAAATTCTGTAAAAGTGCCTGCTGAGGGTTTTTGTTGCTATATGGTATAATTTCAGCATTTTTGCCTGGGGGTACACCGCGAGGCTCAGACTCTTTTCCAGGGTTAATCATAAGATCAAAAATCTTTCCTACTGAGGCTTTTTCAATGCTGTGCGGGATTTCCTGACCAGAGGTAAAATAGGATACAGGAAGTTTTGTGCGCATTAAAAGGTTAAACACATTTCCATAAGACAGGCTTTCATCAAGTTTGGTAAAGATCATGCTGTTAACAGAAATTGACTTGCAGGTTTTTACAATTCTAATCAAGTCCTCATTTTTTGTAGACGCACTCATGACAAGATAAACCATACTTAGCGAAGCAAGTTTGAAAAACTCTGAAATTTCATCTACAGTTTGTGTATCCTTTCCTATACTTGGTGTATCAATGAAAACATGATCCATTTGTTCGAATCGTTTCAAGGCTATCTTGAAATCTTTAATATTCGATGCAAACTCAAAAGGAATGCCAAATATCCTTGAGTAAACCTGAAGCTGTGCTGATGCCGCAATACGTTTTGTATCCAATGATATCCAGCCTACCTTTTTTTTGTGCTGGTGAGTGTATATGGCTGTAAGTTTTGCCATTGTAGAGGTTTTACCAGCGCCAGCAGGCCCAACCAAACCATGAAACTGGGGTCTGTTGCTGCTTTTTATTTCTGTGCCAGCCTGAATACCCATTTCCGAAAAAGTCTTAATAAGATTTGAATTGAATGCCTGGCTTCCCCATGTCATTTCAGAATCTAATTCATTAGAAAAAATTTCCAGGAGTTCGAGAATGAAAAATTCTTCCACGCCCTGAAGCAATAGATGACTCTTAAGCATTTCCAGTGCATTGTTATCTCTTCTGGATGTGATTTGTTTGGAGTTCTTTCGTAATGAAAACGCATTCTGGATTGTCTCTATAAGGTTCTTTTTTTGTACAGAATCGTCTATGAGCACAGATACTTGCTTGCCTTTTTGCATATTCGAAGAATTAACTGCAGCAGTATCCGGGTTAGAACTTTCACCAGAAAGAATGCATTTATTGTCACTTGCTGCAGTGACTTCAATGCCTGCTGATTTTTTTATTCCGAAGATGGATTTTTCAGGAGCTATATTTCTTGCAGAAAGAATTACAGCATCAGGTCCGAATTCTTTCTTGATCAGCCTCAAAGCCTCAGTCATATTGGATGCTTCAAATCGTTTAATCTGCATCTGTCAGTCTCACTATGCCTAATGATTGAATCCGAACAGTCGACAAAATATCATTGTAGGACAACACAACCAGGTTTGGAATGAACCTGTCTATTAGTTTCCGTAAATGCAGCCTGACCTGAGTTGAACATAAAATTATGGGCTGAATGTTTTTAGAGGTGAAATTCTCCAAACAGCCTGCAATTTCCGTGATTATTTTATTGGAAACATCAGGCTCTATTGCCAGAAAACTGCCGTGAGTGGTTTGCTGAAGAGATCTAAGGATTATATGCTCAATGTCAGAATCCACTGTCATCATATTAAGAGTTCCATCAGGAGTGGTGTAAAGTCTTGTAATGGTTCGGGCTAGAGAGTGCCTGACATATTCTGTCAGCATTTCAGGATCTTTTGTAGCCGGAGCCCAGTCTGCCAGTGTTTCAAGAATTGTCAAAAGATCCCTGATGGGAATCTGTTCACATATAAGATTCTGAAGAACTTTTACAACACTGCCAAGCGGAAGAAGGTTTGGAACAAGCTCATCGACAACTCTTGGACAAGTTTCCTTCAGAGTATCAAGAAGTTGTTGAACTTCCTGCCTTCCAAGATATTCATGGGCATGTTTTCTTATAACATCTGTGAGGTGTGTGGTTAGAACGGTTGAAATATCAACAACAGTGTAACCTTGATTAATAGCATTTTCTTTTTCCTGTTCTGTGATCCAGTATGCAGGCAACCCAAATGTCGGCTCCTTGGTAGGGATGCCTTCGATCATTTTAGTTGCAGGTCCTGGATTCAAGGCAAGATGATAATCGATCATCAATTCACCTCTTGCCACTTCGTTTCCTTTCAATAAAATAGTATATTCTCCTGGCTTTAACTGCATATTGTCCTGTATATGAACAGGAGGAACAAGAATTCCTATTTCCAGTGCAATCTGACGACGTACAGATTTTATGCGCTCAAGAAGTTCTCCATTTTGAGCAGAATCAACTAATGGAACCAGCCCATAGCCAACTTCCAGTGCCAATATATCAAGAGGTGGAATATGCTTTCCTGTTTCAGTTGTTTTGTTTGCCACTGAAATAGATTGATGTGTTGTCTCATCATCTAGTTCTTTTGAAGCAGCCGTCTTAAACAGCAAGTATGCAACTGCTCCTGCCAACAAAGATAAAACCAGAAAGGGAACAGTGGGAAGACCCGGAACCAAAGCAAAACCGAAAAGTACCAAACTTGCAATTCCAATCGGACGGGGTTGAAGGAAAAGCTGTGAAGAAATCTCTTTACCCATGCTTGATTCTGATCCGGCCCTGCTCACAATAATACCTGCTGCAGTTGATACAATGAGCGCTGGCATCTGGCTTACGAGTCCATCACCAATGGTAAGGAGCGTGTAGTTTTGTCCTGCTTCAACAAAACTCAATCCATGATAAAAAGCCCCTATTCCAAGTCCCCCAATAATATTGATGAGGGTTATCAAAATACCAGCAATAGCGTCTCCTCTTACGAATTTATTAGCTCCATCCATTGCTCCGTAATATTCTGCCTCAAGGGCAACCTTACGCCTTCTTGCCTTTGCTTCCTGTTCATTTATGATACCAGCATTCAAATCTGCATCTATGCTCATTTGTTTCCCTGGCATGGCATCGAGTGTAAATCTGGCTGCAACTTCCGCAATTCGTCCTGCACCTTTTGTAATGACCATGAAATTAATGATTACCAGAATCAAAAAAACGATAACTCCAACAAAATAATTACCACCTACTACAAAGCTTCCAAACGCCTTGATAACAGTTCCTGCAGCATCTGGGCCATCGTGACCATTCAAAAGGATTATCCTGGTTGTGGCAACATTCAAAGAAAGCCTGAATAATGTTGTAATTAACAGTATGGAAGGAAAAGATGACAGTTCAAGAGGCGTTTTGATGTACATGCCTACAAGAAGAATAATTAATGAAATCGTTATATTAAATGACAGTAATAAATCCATTAACATTGCAGGAAGCGGCACAATCATAATGAGCAGAATTGCAATAACAGCAACTGCCATAAAGACATCAGGGCTGCGTGTTAGACGTGTAAAATGTCCTGAAAAAAAATATTGTCTGACAAGTTCCATAAGAATCCTTGAAAAGAGAAAAAGGAGTTAACTGACAGAAAAATAGATTTGCATGATTTGTGCCAAAAAGAGTCAACTATTCTTGATGAACTCGTAAGAAGTCCGTCGGAAGGCTTTGTAAAAAGGCCGCAGGCAAGGCACGCAAATCCTGAGGAATGAGGCGTACTTATGGTACGCCGCAATGACGAAGGATGCAGCGCAACGCAGCATCCGGCCTTTTTACGATGCCGTCATTCTTGGCAAAAACAGGAAGGGATGATGGTAATCAGCGAGTGCCTTTTAATCTGTAAACATAAGCAAGTATTTCAGCCACAGCCCTGTACAATTCAACAGGGATAAAAGCCCCTATGTTGACAGATTTAAAAATGATCCTGGCCACGGGTTTGTTTTCGATTATAGGAACATTGTGAGATTTGGCAATTTCCTTGATTTTTTCCGCAACATAACCTGCTCCCTTGGCTACAACCTTTGGAGCCTGCATATTTTTGGGGTCGTAAAGAAGAGCTATTGCAAGATGGGTTGGATTAGTGATTATAACTGTAGCCTCTGGAACTGATTTCATCATTCTGCGTCTTGACATTTCCATCTGGATGGAACGAATACGGGATTTTATCTTGGGATCACCCTCTGTTTGCTTGGTTTCTTCCTTGACTTCCTGCTTGGTCATCCTGATATCTTTCTGATGCTGTTTCCACTGGAAAATATAGTCAAGACAAGCTATGGCAACCATTGCAAGGCATGTAAAAAGGCCAAGCTTAAGAGAAACTCTCACAATAAAGGCAAGTATTTCAACTGGCTCCATGGTGATAAGAAGAGACAGGGAGAAAGCCTCTCCCTTGATCAGAAAATAGGCCAGTCCACCTAGAGCTATGATTTTTATAAGGGACTTAACAATGTCTGCTAAAGATCTTACTGAAAATAATTTCCCGATTCCTTTAACTGGATTGAGTCTTGAAAGCTTAGGAGTCAGTGCCTCAGAAGAAATGATAAAGCCAACCTGCATGATGCATGAACCAATTCCAAAAATAACTGCTGCCAGCATTACCGGAAAAACAATGAGGGCATAATCAGCCATGGCATTGATGAACAGAGTCTGGATGGAATCATCTCTTAAAGAAATTGAGCCCATTTCCCTGAAATAGTGCTTCATCATTCCTGACACGCTGGTTAGAATCCATGACTCTGCAACATAGAAAGCACCTGTTACAACAAGAAGAATGAAGAAAGATGAAACTTCTTTGCTGTAGACAACCTGCCCTTTTTCTCTGGATTCCCTCTTGCGTTTGGGGGTCGCCTTCTCCGTTTTCTCCTGAATGCTTTCATCAGACATGTTTGGTCTCTATCTGCCACCCATTAGTTGCATTATGAGAATCAATTCCCTGCCAGTATTGTTAAACATCTGAATCATGAAAGTCATCATCATGGGCAGTGAAAGCGAAAGAAATATGAAGCCTATTAAGATATTTACAGGTGTAGCCACTATGAAAACATTCATCTGTGGAACAGTACGTCCAACCAAACCTATGGCAAAACTGATAAGAAGAAGTGCAACTATTACAGGAGAGCCAACCTTTACAGCCATAATGAAGAAATTTCCTGCAGCCTGAACAAGACGAGAGGTAAGGTTGCCAGAAGAAGTAAAGCCATAAGGAGGAATAAGGGCAAAACTCTCTGAAAGAGCATGTAAAACCCAGTGGTGAGCATCTACCGTTAAAAAAATAAGAATGGCAAACATATAAAGAAACTGGGATATTACAGGTATCTGGTTACTGGTCAGGGGGTCTATTACATTAGTGATACTAAAACCCATCTGAAATGCAATAAGCTCTCCTGCAAGCTGTATTCCAGTAAAAATAAGCCTGATAAAAAGCCCTATGATTGCTCCTGTCAATATTTCGCAAACTGCGCCAATTACAAAAGAAAATAGGGAAGTCGGAAAAGAAACCGGTTCCAGCCTGACTACCTGATAAAGAATCAGGGCTGTAGTAAAGCAAAGCCCTGCCTTAAACATCACGGGAATATTCCTGCTGTCAAATACCGGAACAGTTAGTGTCATTGCGCTGACACGCAAAAAAATAAACAAGAATATCTGTATCTGGGAAAGTGATATTGAGAGTGTTGTCATGTGGTATCATGATGCATAGGCTGGGAGGTGGTTTTTCTCAACGTACAGTCGTTGGCAGGTTCACTATTACATTCCTGGTAAAATCCACAATTATCTCAACCATCCATGGAAAGAAAATTATAAGGGCGATCCCAACTGCAATCATCTTGGGGATAAGCACAAGAGTCATTTCATTAATCTGTGTGGCAGCCTGAAAAATACTTATCAAGACCCCTGCAACAAGGCCGAAAAGGAGCGCTGGCAAAGCAAGCAAAGCAGTAGTTTTTATGGCTTCCAGAAAAAAGCCTGTTACAAATTCAGGTGTCATATAATCTTTTCCTAAACAAATCCTTTCACAAGAGACCCAACTATAAGATGCCATCCATCCACTAAAACAAAAAGCAGCAATTTAAAAGGCAGTGATATCATGATAGGGGGTAGCATCATCATGCCCATTGACAGAAGTATGCCTGAAACAACCATGTCTATGATCAAAAAAGGGATAAAGAGTAAAAATCCAAGTTGAAAAGCTGTCTTAAGCTCACTGATGATAAAAGATGGAATCATAACCATAGTAGGAACGTCATTGGGGTTATCGGGACGCTTCAATCCCGCAATATCAATGAAAAGCGCAAGGTCTTTTTCGCGAATCTGCTTGTACATGAATTTTCGGACAGGAACAAGTGCTGTATTTATTGCCTGTTCAGAAGAAATTTTCTTTTCAAGATATGGATTCAAAGCATTTTGATTGATATCCTGCCAGACAGGGGTCATAACATAAAATGTAAGAAAAAGTGCCAAGCCTATTAAAATCTGATTAGGCGGCATCTGCTGTGTGCCCAATGCCTGGCGAAGCAATGAAAAGACAATGATAAACCTCGTAAAGGATGTCAGCATTATTAGTATTGCAGGAGCAATGGAAAGAAGCGTCAATGCTGCAAAAATATGGAGTGCCGCAGAAACATCTTCCGGTTTTTTAGCCTTGTCCATCTCTATTGTAACAAGTGGAAAACTTCCCGCAGAAGATACCTGAGGAGGAGCAGCACCTGCAACAGGCTCAAGCGCTATGATGAAGAATGTCATTAATACTGCCAGCACAAAGTTTCTCAACTACTTGTCCCTTCCTTGAGCATGTTTGCTACTGCGTCTTCTTTTACAATTTTATCCAGCAACTGAATACGCTCACCTGATATTCCAACAACAAGAACTGAACCAGGAACTTCAATAAGTGCGATCTGTTTTTTTACGCCAATATGACGGACACAAAGAACATTTATGAGATGATCAGATTTTCTGTAAAAACCCGGGTTATAAAAAAAACGTTTCATGATTTTAAGTGCCCCATAAATCCCTCCTAACAGAACAATCAAAATCCCTGTCATCTTAAGTGCAGTATAAAAAATATCGGGCTGGCTCATCACTTCAGTCTCTCAATTCTTTCCATAGGACTGATTATTTCAGTCAGGCGAATGCCGTATTTATCATTTACAACTACAACCTCCCCTCTTGCTATGAGTCTCTGGTTTGCAAGAACTTCAAGGGTCTCACCTGCAATTTTTGACAGCTCTACAATCGAACCTTGCCCAAGTTTAAGAAGATCGTTTATGATTAGGGATGTTCTGCCCAACTCAACAGATATTTCCAGGGGAACATCCAGAATAAAATCCATGTTTGGTTTTTGCGCTGCAGATTTGTGAGTATTTGAATCAGGCTGCATTTTCAACATATCTTCAGGTTTGCTTTTGCCTGATTTAGAATGTCCAGAAATATCTGGTTTGGAATTATCTGGATAATCCTTCATCATGATGATCTCCTTTGGGACCTAACAATGTTTTGATTTCAACTGCACGATTGCCTTTCACAATTCCAGGAAATCCCATGTATTTTGAAACATTTGCAATTTTTACATATATCATGTCATCTGGCCCGGTATTAAGTTTAACTATGTCATTAACCTTAAGATTCAGTATGGTTCTAACAGGGTTAACCGTTCTTCCAAGTTCGGCTATCACCTCAATATCTGTGTCGGCCAGGAGATTCTCTAATTGAGGTTTCCAGGAATAAGCAGTATCTTTTTCCTGAAGATATTTGGTGGAAAGCTTTTCTTTTATTGGTTCAAGCATTAAATATGAAATACACATGTAAATATTGCCGGAAAACTCTTTGCCTTGAATCGAAAAAACAATTACCATGACAAGATCATTGGAGTTTATGACATGTACAAATTCAGACTTGGTTTCGATTTTCTTGAGCGCTATTTTTACAGGAAAGAGCAATTCCCATGCTTTTTCAAAATTTGAAAGCACTTCTATGGCAAATTTCTTCATGATCTGTTGCTCTATAAGAGTAAAATCCCTGGCCTGGGTCAAGGGTTTCCCGTCACCTCCGAACATGCAGTCAATAAGGGAAAATACAAGATCAGTTTCTATCGCCATGAGTCCAGATCCTATGAGAGGATCCATGCTGAAGATGTTAAAAAAGGTAGGACTTGAAAACGCCTTGATATAATCACCGTATTTTACCATCTCTGTTGAAACAAGAGATACTTCGATTGCTCTCTGAAGCGACGATGAGAGGGCTCCCTGGAGTGCTCCTGAAAATTTATCATAGACTTCTCCCAATGCATAAAACTCATCTCTGGTTATTATCCTCTGCGATGTTAGATCATAAGCCTCTATCTTGGGTTTAATAGAAACTGCCTCTGCTTCTATATTAACCTCGCCCTTGGCCATTGCTCCAAGAAGGGCATCAATTTCTTCCTGTGACAGTATTTGATCAGACATAAAGACTCATTATTGTATTACAAATTCTGTAAAATATATTTTTTTAACTATTTCCTTAGCAAACAATTCGTTAAGCTTAGCAGCAATTTCTGATCTAAGTAAATCCTTTCCATCTGCAGTCTGAAGATCAGCAACTTTTCTTGTCGGAAGAATAGTCAAAATTCTGTCCCTTACCTGTGGAAGTCGTTTCGTAAGTTCATCAGATGCTTTAGGATCGCTTACCTCAAGACCCATGGTAACCCTAAGATACCTTTTTCCACCTTCGTCGGAAAGATTTACAATAAATGATTCCAGGGAGAAAATATGTCCCATGCTCTCTTTTTCCTGTTTTACCTCTGTCTTTACATCAACTCCTGCCGCAAGGTTGCCCAGAGCAGAAAGCTTTTGCCAGATCATGAAAAAGCCCCCGCCAATAATGGCTAAAACTATAAAAGCAATGCCTGCAATGATAATAATATTTTTTTTCGACATTTTTTTATCCCATCATCTCTAAAATTATTTCAACTCTGCGGTTTTTCCCTTTGTTTGCAGGGCTGTCGTTCGGGAAAAGAGGCTTGGATTCCCCGTAACCAACAGCCGAAAGCCTCTCAGGAGACACTTTTCCAACGTCAATAAAATATTTTACTACATGCACGGCCCTTGCAATCGATAGATCCCAGTTTGAAGCAAATCGCCCACCTCTGACAGGGGTGTTGTCACTATGGCCTTCTACACGAATATTATATCCATTGCTGTTGATTACCCTTAAAATTTTATCAAGAAGTGGAGAACCTTCAGAATTAAATTCAGCAGCACCAGTCTGAAACAAAATACTGTCTGAAAGTGATATATAAAGCCCCCTTGGAGATTGAATGACTGTAATTTCAGGATTTTTTGCAAGATCATCTGTTAATTCACTTGTTTTCAAGTAATAAACATCAGAATCTCCTGAAGATTCCTGAGGTTGCGGAGCTATCTCCTGAGATGATTTTTTCAGAAAAACTTCAACTTTCTTACTTTCTTTGACGAATCCAAAAACACCTTGAAGAGAGTCAACCATCTTGTCAGTCAAAACAGCATTGATGCTTCCGGTTAAGAAAATAAAAATAAAGAATACAAGTAAAAGTGTAATAAAATCGTTGAACGTTAAGATCCAGTTTACGGTTGTCTGAGATTCAGGTTCTACACCGTAACGAATTTTTCTATTAACAACTCTCATTGAACCACCATTTTCATTTCTTTTTTGTAAAAAAAGATTTCAACCCGCCGGTTTCTTGATTTGTTTTCCTGTGTATCATTAGTGAATATAGGCCTGTATTCCCCAAAGCCTGCTGCCGACAGCCTTTCAGCATTCATCTTACCAAGTTCTAGTATATAGCGGATAACATTGACTGCTCTTGAGGTAGATAATTCCCAGTTTGATGGAAAACGACTTGTGAATATAGGGGTATTGTCCGTATGACCTTCGACGCGTATATGATAAGCTGGGTGAGGTGCAATGATCTTGACCATTTTTTCAATCAGGCTTTTTGCCTCAGGCAATATATCGGACTTCCCTGATAAAAACATAATCTTATCAGAAAGCTTTAGAATAACACCTCTTTCAGAAACTGATAATTTAATGTCGGTTTCCATTCCCAAGGTTTTTGTAATTTCCATTATATCGGTATAGATACCTGCCAGCTCACTGTCAATGTTGGCCATTTCAGGGGTTACTTGTAATGCTGATTCTGATGATTCACAACGCTGTTCACCAGTAAGAATACTTGATGTTTTAGAAAATGAGGTGATAACCTTGGATACCTTGGAGTTATCTGTTACAGAATAAGAACAAAGCATGACAAAAAAACATAACAAGATTAAAAAAAAACCAGCATAAACACTTGTCCAACTTTTTAGAGAGTTTGTTCGGGTATCATTAGATAAGCAGGTTCGATTCATGACAATGCCTAATATAATCCCCTGTAATTGCGACTTGAATTTTTTTGCAGAATTTTCGGTGAAATAAAGGCTTTTAGTTTTTGCTCTACAATCCTGTGATTATCCCCCGCTTGTATAGACAGAACACCTTCAAGAATCATCTGCTTTACCAGCATTTCCTGTTTGCTGCGGGTTTTCAGTTTTTCTGCAATTGGATTGAGAAAGAGATTGGCAAGAATCAGTCCGTAAAAAGTGGACAAGAGAGCTAAGGCCATCGGGGCTCCGATCTGACTTGGATCATGCATCTGCCTTAGCATCTGTACAAGACCGATTATTGTGCCCAGCATTCCCATAGAAGGTGCATATGCCCCCATCGTTGAAAATATTTCAGCCCCTAATTTATGTCTTTCTCCTACATAGGCAATTTCAGTGGTAAGAACATCTTCAATAGCACTTGACTCAAGCCCATCAATTGCCATTTGAAGTCCTTTAGCCAGAAAAACATTGTTGAGTTGTTTGAGTCTCGATTCAAAGGAAAGAACTCCTTCAATCCTTGCTTTTCTTGCAATTTCGACAATAACAGGAATCAATGCTGTAGGATTTTGTGACCGGTGCAAGAAAGCGTTTCTGGCTATATTAAACACACTCATAACTTCTGATAGCGGATAGGCCATCAAAGTTGCTCCCATTGTTCCACCGATTACTATCATGAGGGAAGGATAGTCCAGAAACCAAATCCCAGGTCCTCCGGTCAGGATTGCTGATGCAACCAGAACTCCAGCAACTATAATACCTACCAGTGTTGTTATATCCACTGTTTTCCTCCAAAAAAAATCAATGAAGTACTTCGGGAAACTGCCGGAAAATATCCCCTGAAACCGTTCGCTGGTTAACCAGTCTGAGATAATCAATTATTCTTCTGGATAATTCTTCAACAGGTTCTTTTACCATCAACCTGTCCTGATTCGTAAACGTAATGAGGGTGTCTGGCGTAGATTGAACAGATTGAATTTTTTCCGCATTCACCAAAATTTCAATGTTGTTTAAGCGAGTTACCCTTATCATAGTGTTTATCCTTTTTTTTGAACACTAAAGTCTTTTTAAAAGACTTAACGTTTCAGGTTGACGAGTTCCTGAAGTATCTCATCGCTTGTTGTAATTACCTTTGAATTGGCTGAAAAAGACCTCTGAGCTGTTATCATGTTGACAAATTCCTTGGCAAGATCGACATTAGAAAGCTCAACTGCACCTGGATTGATATTTCCCATACCTTTAGCCCCTGGCAGATCATCCAGGACAAGAGATGGGTCAACAGTATAAAGATTTTGTCCCATCTTGGCCATGGCAGACTTGTCTACAACGTCACAAACTGCAAGCTGGGCAAACTTGACTCTACTGCCACTTGAATCGAAACCACTATAAACACCATTATTATCTACAGTTACATTGGTGTAAAAAGTTTCTCCATCTTTAGGTATTTTAATAGTTTCAAGTGTCGTTTTAGCCGGATCAGCACCGGGAGCAATCAGATATCCCTGAACCTTCATTCCATCAGAATTAACAAGTTCACCTGCTGCATTAAATTTAAAAGCTCCTGCCCGGGTGTAATAGAACCTGGTGTCATCAAAAGGATCGCCAACCTTTATAAAACCAGAACCTGTTATAGCGACATCATATGGGTTTGATGTTCTCTCGACAGTTCCCTGCATCCAGTTGTAATGAACATCTGACATGACAACTCCACTTCCTATTTCATTGCCAGTGTAGCCTCCTGCAGACCGGTTAACCATGTTTGCAAATGAAATTTCCGTGCTCTTGTATGCTGTAGTATTGCTGTTTGCTATATTGTCGCCTATGACTGCCATGCGATCAGTATTGGCTTTTAGGCCTGATATTCCAGAATATAATGAACCGATCATTTCTTTCTCCTTTTTTATCTAAATTTTATCTGAAAAAAGTCAATTGCTAAAGTTGGCACATCTCGTCTACCTAAATTTAGGATCAGTCACTCCGATGACTGCAGAATAGGGAATTTCAACATCTTTAGCCTTTAAATAAGTATTCCCATTATGATAAGAGACACCAGTAACTGTATGCTCTACATAGGCAGCAGTATTCATGATTTCACCATACTGATTCTTAGCCTTAACAGTAAAGGAATAAACCCCTAAATCTGCTGGTTTTCCATTTTCATCCAGACCATCCCATTCAAATTTATGATCACCTGCTGCCATCTGATTCATCCGGATTTCCCTGACATGCTTGCCAGTTGAATCATATATATTGATGAAAACAGCATTGGCATTTTCTGACAGTTGATAATCCATATTTGAAGAACCATTAGGGCCAAGTGAAAACATACTGCCGATAGATTTTACAGTTTTACCCATAAAATTAACTGCTTGTAAATTATTTATGGATTGATTGTAGCTCTGGACAATTTTAAGATTCTCATTGACATTTGACAATTGCTCCAAAGAACTGAACTGAGCAAGCTGGGCGACAAATTCTGTGCTGCTGGCAGGATTTAATGGATCCTGATTCTTGAGCTGGGTTACCAGAAGTTTAAGAAAATCATCCTTTCCCAAAGAACGAGGATCTGATTTCGTTACAATATTCGTATCCGATGCTGTTGAGCCGTTAACAGCTATAGTCATAAGTTCCCTTTCATGTTATCTCACCAATTATCATGCAAAACAATTTACTGCCGAGTTGCTTCTCTCATTTACCCTCATATGATCTCTCTCCGAAATTTCGACATCCCCGGATTCTTTTTGCCAGATTCTTGCCTCAAATTCCTTGGTGGCTTTTTTGAACCCGGATTCGTCATTTTGTGTAAATGCAAGATCTGATCCACCTGGCATAAGTAAATCTACATTTACCTTATCAATTTTTATGCCTAGCTGTAGGAGCTCAGTTTTTAACAAAGATACCTGGTTTTCTATCATTTCTTTTACAAGGTTTTTTTCAGCCAGAATTTTGACATTAACAAGATTCTGATTCATCGACACATGAAGGAGTAAATGCCCTAGAGACTCTGGTTTAATGTCTATCCTGATCTCGGATTGCCCGCCTTTTAGAACAGATGATATCTTTTCAACAACCTGATTTAACAGTTCGGCACGAAACGATCTGTTATTTGTGAGAATTTCATTCGAAACAGGGTTCCATTGAAATGTTTTTACAGGCTTAGTTTCAGTAATGATGTTCAAAACTGAATTACTGGAATCCAGTTCCATAACTTTATTTTTAAGTAAATCTCCTTCATTTTTCATGATGCCTGCCGTATCGCCTGTGATCGTCATCCCTCCATGATAATAATTTGAGATTAAAGTATCTTCCTGTTGCAGATTCATCTCACCAGGTTTTTGAGTAATATGCTCTGCTTGTCTTTTGGGGTAAATGAGATCATGGGTTTTGTCTGCAATACCTGATACCACTAAATCAAAATCCATAAGCAAAGTTTCTTTTGCTGATTCTTGCCTGAATCCACCTATTGTATTATTTTTCACCTTTTCTGTTGTAATCTCTGCCACGGTTGTATCTTCAGCAGAATAATTATAATCTGTCATCACAGGTTGCTTGACCGTTTTGATGAACTGCTCTGTAATTTTTTGTGTTTCATTTCTGGCTGGCTCGATCACTTCGATTTTTTGACCCTTAATAATCATCCCCTCAAAATCAATTGTTTCGATGTCATTATAAATTCCTTCTTTTGAATTCTGCTCTAAGGGCTCGGAAAGCTTCTTTGACTGAATCTGACTGATAAGAGATTCAGATGAGGCTGTGGGTATTTTTTCCGCAGTATCAAGTCTGTCTGTTTGCGTACTTTCCAGCAAAGAAAGCATTGAAATAAAATTCTTTTTCTCATCAAAGTCATCAGATAAGTTACTAAGATCGTCGAAATTACTATCCGTTGATCTTCTAAGTTTAGAAGTTTTCATAAGATCATCTTTTGAATTCTGCTCTAAGGGTTCGGAAAGCTTCTTTGACTGAATCTGACTGATAAGAGATTCAGATGAGGCTGTGGGTATTTTTTCCGCAGTATCAAGTCTGTCTGTTTGCGTACTTTCCAGCAAAGAAAGCATTGAAATAAAATTCTTTTTCTCATCAAAGTCATCAGATAAGTTAATAAGATCGTCGAAATTACTATCCGTTGATCTTCTGTATTGAAAAACCTCAGAAAGTTGATCTTTGGAATTTGGCGTAACACTTATTTTTGTTAATATCATATCGATATTCCTTTTTAAGGAGCTTTTTTGCAATACCTGCTTATTGCCACCTCATCCGAAAAATTTTGATCAAGTCTCAGCATTTCCATTGAATAACAAACAAGACCTTTTTCTTTCAATTTTTCCAGGGTTTTCCTTTTTTTCACAGCCTCAATAAGCTCATTTCTTTTTTCCTCACATTTTTTTTCTAGTTCTTTAACTTTTGCATCATGAAGAACTAATTTTACAGAAAGTCCTTCGAGAAACTCATGATAAAGTCTATGTTCGGAAATAGAAATGCCTTGAAGCTGTTTTTCATAGATTTCCTCGGTGATCCTGTCTTTATTCTCCTGAATCCGAATAACAATTGACTTCACATTTCTGATTCCGAGTTCGCACTCAGCCATCTCTTTTTGAATCACTTCCTCATGATGAAGGCGATGATTCAAGAGTGCTTCAAGAGAAAAGATAAACTTTGACATCGTATCCCTCGAACTTCTTACGCCGATCAATATTTAGTTTCTTTAAACATGCCTGCCAACATCTCCAGGCTTTCTGTAAAATCAGCCTTATCATCCATTCCCTGCTGTAGATACAGTGTCATTCTTTCTATAAAGCTGACTGCCTTGTCAATTTTAGGATTACTTCCTGATACATATGCACCTATGTTGATCAAGTCTTCGGCCTTTCTATAAGTTGCAAGCAACGACTTAAAATTACCTGCTAACTCCCTGTGCTCCGGAGAAACAATGTCGCTCATTACCCTGCTTATACTTTTTAATATATCTATGGCCGGATAGTGATTCTGCATTCCTAAATCACGTGTTAGAACAATATGCCCATCCAGTATCGAGCGAACAGCATCTGCCACTGGCTCATTCATGTCATCACCTTCTACAAGTACTGTGTAAAGACCTGTAATAGCACCGCAATTCGATGATGTTCCTGCCCTCTCCATGAGTTTGGGAAGCATTGTAAATACAGACGGAGTATATCCTTTCGACATCGGGGGTTCTCCAAGAGCAAGCCCTATTTCTCTTTGTGATGTTGCAAATCTGGTAAGTGAATCCATCATCAGATTGACCTGAAGACCCTTATCCCTGAAATACTCGGCAATGGTAGTTGCAACGAAGGCAGCCCTTACTCGTAGCAGTGGCAAGTGATCCGAGGTTGCCACTACTAGCACGGATCTCTTGAGACCTTCTTTTCCAAGCGATTTTTCTATAAACTCATTTACTTCCCTGCCACGTTCTCCTATAAGTGCAATGACATTGACATCAGCAGAAGTCCACTTTGCTATCATCCCAAGTAAAACGCTTTTTCCTACACCTGAGCCTGCAAAA
Organism: Desulfobacteraceae bacterium; assembly: GCA_037439445.1. Taxonomy (GTDB): domain Bacteria; phylum Desulfobacterota; class Desulfobacteria; order Desulfobacterales; family Desulfatirhabdiaceae; genus JBBIWB01. The sequence continues at coordinate 78,215 of JBBIWB010000006.1, forward strand.
ATTCCAACGCGCTGACCACATCCAATGGTAAGCAAACCATTGATCGCACGAATACCTATATCGAGTGATTTCTTTATCCGATTACGGACAAGGGGATTCATTGGTTCAGAATACAGCGGGTATTCACTGTCGCATGCTACCGGGCCTTTGCCATCAATAGGATTTCCCGTTCCATCAACAATTCTTCCAATAAGATTATCTCCAACCTGTATAGAGGCTTGTTGCTTTCCTGCAATTACAAGACTTCCAGGACTGATCCCGCGAATGTCTTCCAGTGGCATCATAAGAACTCGATTATCTCGAAAACCCAGAATTTCTGACTGAACTTTGCGGCCAGATAATCCTTGTGGATAAATCTCACAAACACTTCCAAGATTAGATAATGGCCCCAAAGATTCAGTTACTAGTCCGACGACTTTTGTCACCTTCCCAATCGCTCTTAAGTGGCAGGTTTTTTCAAGCAGAGAATGATAACTGTTAAAACCTAATGACTCGGTCATTGTAATCTTGTTAACTCCATGTCAATTTTTGCAACCTCTGGCGCAAATGCTTCCTCTATCATCAAGATTTGCTCTTCAATTCTGGCATCGACATCACCTGAAATGCTTTCTATTACGCTGCCACCTGCTGAGATTGACTGATCTTCTACAAAAGTGATATCATCATTAACCAGAATCAGCTTTTTTTGTTTTTGAATGTAGGCAAGATCTGATGGATTAACCCGGATTCTTACAGGCGGATTTATTTTAAAGGATTCAAAAGCATTTCTTACGACATTCACAATCATATCAGGATTGACATAAGGCTCCTGAAGAATGATTTTTTTTGCAATAGCCAATGACAGACTGACAACTTCTTTTTCAGCTTTCAGATAAAGCTCTTTACGTCTTTTATCTAAATCTTTTAGCGCATTTTTCATATTGCGCAGCACAGGTTCAATTTCTTTTACGCCTTCAGCAAATCCTGTCTTGTATCCATCAGCCTTGCCATCGTTGTATCCTTTTTCGATTCCTGAATTATAAGCATCTGTTTCTCTATTTTTCCCTTCCTGATACAGTTCTTCAATTTTTTTTTGAAGATAGAGCTTTTCTTCTTCTCTTACTCTCTCGGTATCCAAATTCAGAAAAATACGCTGGAAAAAATTTTCAGAATCTCTCTTGTCGCTTTCTGAGATGATAGATTCGTTTTTCAATATTTTGGGAAACAAATAAGGAGCGGCTGAGTCAAAATGGATTATGCCAGATCCTTTAATGAAATTATGCAATGAAATCCCCTCCCTTCCTGCCGCTGATAACGAGCTCGTTCTTGGCTTCAAGTTCCTGTATAATTTTTGTTATGGACTGTTGGGCTTCTTCAACATCTTTCATTCGAACTGCTCCTATGGCTTCAATCTCTTCTTTCAGCATTACAGAAGCACGTTCAGACATATTTTTGTATATTTTTTTCCTTACTTCTTCAGAGGCACCCTTTAGTGCCAAAGATAATTTCTGAGTGTCAACCTTGCGCAGCACTTTTTGTAAACCCTTATCATTAACAAGAATCAGGTCTTCAAATACGAACATCATCTGTTTTATCTGAGACGCAAGATCAGGGTTGATTTCTTCAATATCGGATAAAATCAACTCGCCTGCCGATCCATCTGCCATGTTCAACAATTCGGCAAGGTGAGTTATGCCCCCTTTCTTGTATGTTGCAGATGATTTTTTCTTCTTCAGGATTTCTTCAAAAACTCCGTTTATTTCAATTATCATTCCTGATAACACCTTATCCAGTCGGGCAATCCTCATGGCTACTTCAACCTTCAGATTATCCGGAAGTCCTGCCAGAACAAAGCTGCCAACCTCTGGTTTTAGATGGACAATGATAACTGCAATTGTCTGAGGATGCTCATCTTTAATCATCTCTATGAGTTGATCAGGGTCAATAGATTGCAGAGCTTTCAAACTGGTATCTTCTTCAATCTGTTGTGTTTCGGTTATTTTTTGCTCTGAAGGTGCTCCGTGCCCCCCTCCGGTATCTTTCTGTGTCACATTATTTTCATTGTGTCCAACAGATGGCCGATAAGGTTGAGTTTTTTTTACGTTTGTTAAAATGTCCTTGAATTCCTGAACAATTTTCTCCACAACTTCCGGGGCTATGGATTCAATCTGAGACAGATGCTGCTTAACTAACTGTTTTTCCGATTCATTCATTTGATTCAGTATTTCATTAGAAGTTTTAGCTCCCATAGCATGAATCAGAACTGCAACTTTCAATGTACCTGATAACTGGGTTGTCTTCATGGCCTGGTGTTTTTAAGACTCCTTTATACCTTATGTTTGCTTCATCCACTGTCGAAGCGCTTCTATAAACACACGATTATCAGCCAAAGCCAGCTCAGAAAGTTTATTGTCAACAGACAATGTTTTAGTTTGTGCTGAATATCCTCTTTCTATTTCATCTACAGTCATAGGCAATTGTCCCAAAAATTGATTGTCGCTTAAAGGTGATTTTGTAACCCATTGTATCAGTGGGCGCACCACAAAAATAAAGGTCAACATCATAAAAACCATTGAAAACATATACTTTATATAAAATGAATACTGCATTACTTTTGAAACCCAGCCTTCTTTTACTTCAACAGAGCGGATTTCCTTCAAACCTGGATTTTCAAAAGGAATATTGACAACTTCAACTTCATCTCCCCTTGATTCAGAAAAATTAACTGCCCTCATAACAATGTTTTTAATCTTGGACAGTTCTTCGGGTGTTCGGGGAACATATTCAAGTGTTGATTTACCAACTTCGCTATTTCCTTCCTTATAAGAACCGTCAACAAGAACAGCGCAAGAAAGCCTTGTGATTCTGCCAACTGGCTCTATGGTATGACTGGTAACTCTTCCAATTTCGTAATTAGTTGTCTGGTTATGCTTCTGAAACCCAGCGCCTGTTGGTGTAGCAGCCTCATTTGCCTGTAAAAGCTTTTCCGTCACAGCAGCATTTGTTCCAGGAACACCCATTGGGGTTTTCTCTGGTTTCACAGAAGACTCATTAGACACCTGCTCGCTTCTAACAACCTTATTATCAGGGTAATAACGCTCTTCGGTTTTTTCCTGTTTCGTAAAATCCAGTGAAATTGAAAGTCTAACAATGGCTTTGTCTGGTCCCAAAGCATTATCAAGCATTGTTTTAACCCTGTTTTCGAGAGTTCGTTCAATTTTTTCATGATATGCAAGCTGATCAGCCCTTGCTTTTTCAAGTTCACTTTTTTCGTTTATATGGCTTATCTGATTCCCGAAGCTGTCCACTATTGTGATATTCTGGGGCTTAAGCCTGGCAACACTCGATGAAAGTAAATGTGTTATTCCTTGTATCTGGTCAGGAGTGAGAGTTCTTTGGGGTCGAAATTTAAGAACTACAGATGCCCTTGCCGGCTCTTCGTTTTCAAGAAACAAGCTCTTAGGAGGTATGGTAATATGAACCCTGCAGCTTTCAATTTCTTCAATCTGGTTTATTGTGCGTGTGAGTTCTCCCTGAATTGCTCTTTGGTAATTCACATTTTGAACAAATTCAGTCATTCCCAATTTGGAATTATCAAATATTTCAAACCCTACGCCGCCTCCTTGCGGAAGTCCCTGGGATGCCAGCTCCATCCGGGTTTCATATACTTTTTCTTTTGCTACCAGAATAGCACTGCCATTAGATGAAATCTCATAAGGAATTTTTTTTGCCTTGAGCTGGGCAATGATTCCACCTGAATCCTCGGAAGAAAGGCCAGAAAAAAGCACCTGATAGTCAGTGCGCCTACTCATCATTATAATCGCTGCAAAAGCAACAATTGCTCCGGCCAAAAGTAAGAAGAGTGTTATTTTTCTTGCTGGATTCAAATTGTTGTATATGCTTTTAACTTGTTCAACAACCCCTTTTGTCTCCATGAATCCATCCTTTTTAGACCTGCATTCGCATTATTTCCTGGTATGCCTCTAAGGCCTTGTTGCGTATTTGCATCGTGAGCTGAAAAGCCACACCTGATTTTTCCATTGCTATCAAAGTGTTGTGAACATCTTTTTCTTCACCTGTAACCAGTTTTTCTATTGCAGTATCTGCTGCTTGCTGAAGATTGTTTACATTGCTTAAATGAACCTTCAACATCTCTTCAAATGATTTATCCTTTGACCCGGTTTTCTGATTCTCTGATGTCAAAGAAAAACTGGACAGATGTTTACCAGTATTAAAATGAACTCTTTCCATTTTAACGTCCTATTTCTAGTGCCTTAAGTATCATGTTTTTGGATGTGGAAATAGCCGTGACATTAGCTTCATAGCTCCTTGAAGCAGTAATCATGTTAACCATTTCTTCCAAAATGATTATGTTGGGTTTTGAAACATAACCCTGTGGATCGGCATCAGGATGCATTGGATCATAGTGCAGCAAGGGCTTTCGTCCGTCATTGATAATTTCGGTTACTGTTACCTCTGTTGGACTCCCTTTAAGTTCTGTTTTCAACACATCTTTGAAACTGGACTGAACAGGGGTTGCGGCAAAAACAGGTTCTTTACGCTGATAAGGCCCGCCTTGCTCTGTTCTTGTAGTATCGACATTGGCCAGGTTGTTGGAAACAAGATTCATTCTAATCCTCTGGGCAGTCAAACCGGATGAACTGGTCTGCATTGCATCAAAGAAATTCATGGCTATCTGGAACCTCCATTAATAGTGTTTGATAATGACTGAAACTTCTTGGCTATTATCTGAGCTGAGATATTATAAAGAAGGCCATTTTCTGCCAGCATGGTCATGTTTTTATCAATATCTACGGTATTGCCGTCTTCGCGGAAATTGTATCTTGACTCCTCAACCTCTTGTATTTCAGGAATATTTTTTACAGTATACGGCAATTGTATATGGTTGGGTTGTGTCTGGCTCAGAGTCACTTTTTTTTCTACTTTTTCCGTCTTCTGCATCTCTTTTTCAACCATGATATCAAAAGCCTTGTAATTAGGCGTATCAATATTGGAAATATTGGAAATTAGAAGTCCATGTTTTTGTGACCGCAAATTCAAACTCTTTTGCAAGACTGAAATAGTATTGCTGAATAACCCATTTGCTTCCATAGATGATTTTCCCTTTCATTTTTGAAGTTAACCATCATTTAGCAACTTCTGTACCAAACATGAAATAATTTATTAACCTGCTGAAATTCATATTATATTATCTTTTGTCAAAGCAATTTTTCAGAAGTTTTAAAAACAATGGACAGCCTTGGATTGACACTTTATGCGTCATTTCATTGACAGGGGGACTTAATAGAGAGGTCAGACTGTAGGCTGTAAGTTATTAGCTCTTCAGCTTAAAAGTCTACAGTTCATCAAAGAGAGTAGTAGGACGAAGCCGCATGCGCGGCTGAAAAATCAAAATGAAAACGCATAACCTGGAGTACGGTCAAAATCGATGGAAACAGACTGCAATTCTTCTGGAAACATGTCCTGAAAAAAGACTGGCAATGGCTTATCATCGTAAAGCCTCCGAAAATTCACACCATACCCGATATTCTTACCAGAGCCGAAGTAGAGCAGATCATCAGGGCGGAATGGAATCAATGTATTATTGAAAGACCTGGCCACCATTTTGGTATCTGTCCCCTGGTGTCACTTAGTCAGTCATAACGGTGGGTGAGAATTAAAGAATTGGCACCTCATCCTTGGACACTCTAAACTCCATTTTTCCTTCAATGAACCACACATCAACAAATGGGGTCTCTCGCACCCGGATCTTCTGTTGCTCGCTCTGACCACCCTCCACAGTTACTCCCAACTTAACGACAGAGTCTTCCACAAGAACCTCAACTGCGTCCGCGAAAGAGATAGTTAAGTCCGTAGTGACTCCAGACTTTCGATAGACCTCCTTTTCGTTCACAGTAATCGACACGATGTCATTGTTGAAACCATCGCGAAGTTTGACGTGTAACTGCATCACATTCCTCGATTCTGATTGGGAGTTAGGTAAAAAATGAGGTCGACCGCTATCCACATTGCAGGCCGACCCCATTATCAAGGTCAGGGAAACAACTATTGAATGCCGAAGAATCACGTTTCCATCAATTTCCGGCGCATCATGCCGTTCCGGTCGTCATTGCCGAGAGTGTGGCCAGCGTCTTCTGGGCCGCCGCCTCATCGCCGACTCTGATCTGAACCTCGGCCAGATTCGCGAGAGTCATATGCATCGTCACCGAGTCGAGAACATGCGAGTCCGCAGCGGCCGACAGCAGCTTGGCGCTTTTATCCAATTGCGCCTGCCTAACCATCACGCGGTTCTCGTTCTCCTCTGTAACCGTTTTGAAGTCACGAGCGGCGTTTACGCCTTTGACGAGGCGAGCGTAGTTTGCCATTGGATGTTTGGCATGCTTCTCCAGGACTTCGTCAAACGCTGCGTTCCCGGACTTCAGAGATTCATCATCGGAACCCAGCAGGTAAAGCAAGGTGCCCTGCTCATCGCCCATAAAGAGATCGGCCAGCGATTCTTCGGCTGCCGTTACGGGGTAGCGAACACGAACCGTGATGATGTCAGACATGACCTCCGAGCCGTCCAAGGCGGCGTATGCCGCACGGATTCGGTAGTGTCCTGGCTGGTCGAAATAGAACCCGTCTTTACCAAATCCGATGTAAGCGCTGTCCCTTACCAGATCGTCTCTGCGGATGATGCCCTCCCGTCCGGCAACCAAGTGATCTATAAGGGGCTCGTAAGCGACCACTTCCCCGCTCGGCTTGCGAATGACGACCTTTACCATACCGCAGTTCGGATGCAGCCAAGTGTGGACGCGCCGTCCCCGTGAAACAGTCGTACCCAAAGCAATCTGGAGGACAACAGGCTCACCGAGCGCGAAACTGCTTTGATGGGTCGAAATGCTTAGTGCTAAACCTGATTCGTCTCGAACAGGATCCGCCATAACCTCCCGGCCGAGGGCCGCGCCGACCGTGAAGTTGCTTCCGCCCATGATGATGTTGTTGCGGAAGGCATGCCGCAGATGAATGACTTCCTCATTATCGAACTGGAATGGGAACTGGCTCCAGAAGGTAGCCGCGCCGCCATTCGGATAATTCCAGGGGTAGTTCATCCAGGACAGGGAACTGGGGCGGTTCGGGACAGGCGGGTTGGCGTACTGCTTCTGCCAGGAATGCATCATGTTGAAGCAATGACCAAGTTCGTGGACGTAGGTGTAGAGCTGCAGTCGCAACTTGTCTGCCGTTGTCCCTCCGATACCGGCGTGGAACACCGCGCAACCTTGCCGTTGCTTTCCTTGCTGGTCGAACATGATGCCATACAACCCGCTTCCCATCTCATGCTGTTGCGCCACAAGGAGCCAAACGGCCCATTGCTCAAGATCTCTCCAAAGGGTGAAGTGGTTCTGCATCGAGGCGTGAAGTTCCGCATTGCTCCATTTGGCGCCTGCACCAGCCTCAGCGACGTTGATCAAATTGCTTCCGGATGTCGGAATCAGTTGGATACCGGCCTCGGCATAGGCACTCACCACGCTCAGGTTTCGTGTTGATCCTCCCGAGGGTAACGAACCCGTGTTGTAGCTACCGAACACAGGGGTAGTCACATCCGAGACCCGGTCGGTCTCGATCCGTATGGTCCTGAAATAGATCGATTCGAAGGCGCAAGTGTAAGTTGCTCCAGGCGACCCACCCGCTGTGAAGAATTGCAATGTCGCAGCTGCCTGCGGCTGCAAGATAGTTCGCCTGGGGATCATTATCTGGACTACAGGTGCACTGGCCGAGAAAGTAAAGCTCCCGAGGCCTTTCACGGTGACCGCCGTGTTGGTCACCGTGACGGCAGGTGAATTCACGACAAAAGATCCATAGTATGTGGTTGTCCCCCCGCTAACTTGGTATAAATCGGCGCTAGCTCGCTTCATCGGCCTCGTACGGTCAACGTCAACCCGGAGTTCGATTTGAAACGCCCCCAAAGTACCGCGGTAACACCCGCTTACCGGCCGCTTGGCGAGTGTGACGATAGGTGGATTGATCGGCACAACGGGTTGCAGTGGTAATGCACCTACCGTTGCCGCTGAGGTTTCATCTTTGCCATCCTGAGTAGGATCGCTTGATTCAACCCCAATTTCTTCTAATGCAGTCGTGTCATCGACAGACATTTCTCCGAGCGAAAATACGTCATCAATATTTTGTACGAATGTAGGATCTGATGCAGACATGTTCATTCCTCCTTCAAAGAATATTTCAAATGATTCATTGATGAAAACCCCATGACGCTTATTGCCTACCACCTCGACATTCTCCAGATCGTTCACCACCCCCTTCCATTGTCTTTAAGCCTAGACACACGGCTCACCTGGAGCCGGATTTATCGGAGATCATGTGCAGCCGCTTGATTCTCATTAAGGCCTTCCTGAACCATACCCGAAACAGGTATGATTCAGGAAACCAAAATCCCTTTGGTCATGCCCTCTACATGAAAGCAATCCATGGAGGCAAAGCGAAAAACGACAAGATAGACGCCCATAAGATAGCTGCCCTGCTTCGGGGCGGCATGATGCCTATGGCTTATGTCTATCCCTCTGACATGCGTTCAACCCGTGATCTTCTGAGGCGCAGAAACCACCTTGCCAGGAAACGGGCTGAACTGATTGCACATATCCAGAATACCAATCACCAGTATAACTTTGCTGATATGGGTCGCATATCCAGAAAATACGACAGAAAAAAAACTATGTCGTCGAGCGTTTCACTGATCCTAAGCGTGCAAACAAGCGTAGAACCCGATAT